>CAZKHE010000013.1:0-57011 GCA_964552535.1 uncultured Enterobacteriaceae bacterium
CGTCGGTGTCCTCGAGCAGGTGGTGCTCCTTGAGGAGCTTCACCGTCTGGCCGACCACGTAGCCGCCGCAACCGGTGCCCGCGGGCGGGCCGCCGGCCTCCACGCACATCACGCCGTTGTAGCCCTCGTAGACGAAGTCCTCCGGGCGCAGCTCCTCGGCGTGGAAGTCCACCGACTCGAGCACGTCGATCACCGTGGGCACCAGGCGCTTGGTGAGCGTGAACGTGGAGTCGTGCTTCGGATCGCAGCCGATCTGCAGCACACGCTTGCCGAGCTTCGAGAACGCGGCCGACAGGTTCGACGAGGTCGTGCTCTTGCCGATGCCGCCCTTGCCGTAGACGGCGAACACCTTCGCCGTGTCGATCTTCATCTTCGGGTCGAGGTGCACCTGCACGCTGCCCTCGCCGTCGGTGCGGCCGGGGCGCTTGAGCGCGGTGAACGGTACGGTCGTGGTTTCCATCATCGCGCGTGTCCTTGTCTCCGGGTGGTGCGTGGGGCGCTCATGCGGCGGCCTTGTGCCATTCGACGCCCTCGAGGCGGTCCTCGAGCTCCTCGCCGGCGCGGCGCAGGGCTTCGAGCACGTTCTCGTCGGGCGTCCAGTAGCTGCGTTCGTGTGCTTCGAGCAGGCGGTTGGCCACCTTGGCGGAGGCCGTCGGGTTCAGCTCGGCGAGGCGGCGCCGCATCTCCGGGTCGAGCACGAAGGTCTGGGTGATCTGCTGGTAGACCCACGGCGCCACCTGGCCCGTGGTCGCCGACCAGCCGAGCGTGTTGGTGACGTGCGCCTCGATCTGGCGCACGCCCTCGTAGCCGTGCTTCAGCATGCCCTCGTACCACTTCGGATTGAGCATGCGCGTACGGGTCTCGAGCGCGACCTGCTCCGCGAGGGTGCGCACCGTGCCGCTGCCGGTGGTCTGGTCGCCGATGTACACCGGGACCTCGGCGCCTTTCGCCCGGCGCACCGCGCGGCTGATGCCGCCCAGCGTGTCGAAGTAGTGGTCGATGGTGGTGACGCCGAGCTCCACCGAGTCGAGGTTCTGGTAGGCGAGCTGCACGCCGGCGAGCACGCTCTTCAGCAGCTCGGCCTGCTGCATCGGCTTGCCGCTGCGTCCATAGGCGAAGCACTTGCGCCGCGTGTACGTCTCGGCGAGCTCGTCCTCGTCGTCCCAGCGGCTGTTGTCGATGAGGTGGTTGACGTTGGAGCCGTACGCCCCGTCGGCGTTGCTGAAGACGCGGAGGCTGGCAGTCTCGAGGTCGCCGCCGTGGCTGCGCTGGTAGGCGAGGGCGTGCCTGCGCACGAAGTTGAGATCGTCGGGCTCGTCCGCGGAGGCGGCGAGGAACGCGGCTTCGGCGAGGAGCTTCGTCTGCAGCGGCAGCAGGTCGCGGAAGATCCCCGAGAGCGTCACCACGGCATCGATGCGCGGCCGGCCGAGCTCGGCGAGCGGCACGAGCTCCGCGCCGCAGAGACGGCCATAGCTGTCGAAGCGCGGCCGCGCACCCATCAGCGCGAGCGCCTGCGCGAGCGGAGCGCCTTCGCTCTTCAGGTTGTCCGTGCCCCAGAGCACCAATGCGACGGTCTCCGGCAGCCCGTGTCCGCTCTCCGCGTGACGCGCCAGCAGCCGGTGCACCTGCCGGGCGCCGTCGGCGACGGCATAGGCGCTGGGGATGCGGAAGGGATCGAAGCCGTGCAGGTTGCGTCCGGTCGGAAGGATCGAAGGCGTGCGCAGCAGATCGCCGGAAGGAGCCGGGCGCACGAAGCGCCCGTCGAGCGCGCGCAGCAGCGCCGGCAGCTCGTGATCCTGCGCGAGCAGCGCGTTGGTCTCGGCGAGGCCCTGCAGCGCGGCGAGGGTCGGGGCGTCGGCGTGCGCGCCGGCCGCGGCCTCTGGCGTCTCCCCGGCGACGATCGCTTCCACCTGCGCGCGCGCCGGCTGTTGCCCGTGCGCCGCTTCCGCCACCGCGAGCAGCATCTCCACGCGCTCCTCCGCCGAAGGCGGCGCACCGACCACGTGCAGGCCGTAGGGAATCAGCGTGTGCTCGAGCTCGGCGACATCGCGCTGCAGCGCCACCACCCGTGCTTCGGCGTCGGCATCCCACGCGGGCTCGGCCGGGGCAAGCTCCAGCGCGGCAGCCTGGGTCTGGATCAGCGCGGCGAGCGTCGCGCGTTCCTCGGCATCGGTGATCGGCTGCGTGCGCCAGCGCTCGATCGAGGCCTTCAGCTCGACCAGGCCGCGATAGAGCCCTGCCTCGGCGACCGGCGGCGTGAGGTAGCTCACGAGGGTCGCCGCGGCGCGACGCTTCGCGATCGTGCCCTCGGAGGGATTGTTGGACGCGTAGAGGTAGACGTTCGGCAGGTCGCCGAGCAGGCGGTCGGGCCAGCACGCGCCCGAGAGGCCGGCCTGCTTCCCGGGCATGAACTCCAGTGCGCCGTGGGTGCCGAAGTGCAGCACGGCGTGCGCGCCGAAGTCCTCGCGCAGCCAGCGGTAGAACGCCGAGAAGGCGTGCGTCGGCGCGAAGCCCTTCTCGAACAGGAGGCGCATCGGGTCGCCTTCGTAGCCGAAGCCCGGCTGCACGCCGACGAACACGTTGCCGAAGCGCTCGCCGAGCACGTGGATCGACTGCCCGTCGCTCTGCTGCCGGCCCGGCGCGGGACCCCACTGCGCCTCGATCTCCGCGAGCCAGCGCTCGCGGCGCACGTGGTCGTCCACCGGCACGCGGGCGTGGACGTTCGCCGCGGCGCCGAAGCGCTGCGCATTGCCGCCGAGCAGCCGCGCACGCAGCGCGTCCACGTCGGCCGGCACTTCGACGGTGTAGCCGGCCTCGCGCATGCCGGCGAGCGTGCGATGCAGGGATTCGAACACCGCGAGATGCGCGGCGGTGCCGACGTTGCCCGCGTTCGGCGGAAAGTTGAACAGCACGACCGCGACCTTGCGCTCGGCGCGTGCTGCACGGCGCAGCGCCACCAGGCGATCGACGCGCGAGGCGAGCATGTCGGCGCGGTCGGCGCAGCTCTCCATGTCGCGGCTGCGGTCCCTGCCGGAGAACGTGCAGCCGCGCGCGCAGCCCGCGCACTTCGCGCCGGAGGCATCCGCGCGGCCGCCGTAGACCGCCGGACCCGTGGCGCCGTCGAGCTCCGGAATCGCGACCATCATCGTCGCTTCGACGGGCAGAAGGCCGCGGTCGGAGCCGCCCCACTGCTCGAGGCTCTGGAACTCGACCGGATGCGCCGCGACGTACGGGACGTCGAGCGCGGCGAGCATCTCTTCCGCCGCCTTCGCGTCGTTGTACGCCGGGCCGCCGACGAGCGAGAAACCGGTGAGCGACACCAGTGCATCGATGGTGGCGACGCCGTCGCGCGTGAAGAAGCGCTCGACCGCGGGCCGCGCGTCGAGGCCGCTCGAGAACGCGGGGACGACGCGCAGCCCGCGCGCTTCGAGCGCCGCGATCACGCCGTCGTAGTGCCGTGCGTTGCCGGCGAGGACGTACGAGCGCATCACCAGCACGCCCACGGTGCCGCGCTGCCCGGCCACCTTCGGCAGCTTGTCCGCGCGCTCGCCGATGCGACCGGCGAGGCGCGGGTGGTAGACGCCGACCTCGGGGTATTCGACCGGCAGCGCCGGCTTCAGCGCGCCCCGCAGCCCCCGCCGCGGGCCGTCGGCGTAGCGATCCACCAGCAGCCGCACCATGTTGGCGACGTTCTCGTCGGAGCCCGCGAGCCAGTACTGCAGCGTGAGGAAGTAGGCGCGCACGTCCTGGGCGGTGCCGGGAATGAACCGCAGGATGCGCGGCAGGCGGCGCAGCATCGCCATCTGCTGCGCCCCGGGCGTCGCCGGCTTGTCGCCGCCGCCCTTCGCGCCGCGCAGGCGCTTGAGGAGCGCCATCGCGCCACCCTGCTGGCCGTCCATGGTGAAGCGCCCGATGCGAGTGAGCTTGATCACTTCGCCGGCCGACATGCAGCCGATCATCGCGTCGCACCGGTCGCGGCGCGCGCGCAGCGCATCCATGACCGGCCGGATGTGGTCTTCCATGAAGAGCATCGTGGCGATCACGATGTCGGCGCGCGCGATGTCCTCCCGGCAGCGGTCCAGCGCGGCCGCGTCCTCGCCGAGCTCCGCGACGGCGTGCAGGGTGAGCGCCAGGCCGGGCAGCTCCGCCGCGAGGAGGCGGTGCGCGCGTCCCACCGAGCTCGCCAGGTGGCTGTCGAGCGTGACGATGACGACGCGCACGGGCGTCGCGTCAGCGGCCGTAATGCGCCTTGGCATCGTAGAGGGTCTCGACGGTGATGGTGGCCACGCCGCGCTCCTGCGCGAAGCGCTCGGTGTTGCGCCTTGCCTTGCCGCGCACGAAGAACGGGATCTTGCCCAGCTCCTTCTCCGCCTCCGGCGCCCAGGCGACGTGCGGAGCGACCGGCAGGTGGTGGACGTTGCTCGTGGGCGACCCGGCCGCCGCCGGCTGGGCGGCAGCTGCCGCCGGCGCCGGCACGGCGGAGAGGTGCGAAGGCGCCGCGCCGTCGTGGAACTCGAAGTCGCCGCGGAACATCGTCAGCAGGTGCTCCTCGAGCCCCATCATCAGCGGATGCACCCAGGTATCGAAGAGCACGTTGGCGCCCTCGAAGCCCATCTGCGGCGAGTAGCGGGCGGGGAAGTCCTGCACGTGCACCGGCGCGGAGATGACGGCGCACGGCACGCGCAGGCGCTTGGCGATGTGGCGTTCCATCTGCGTGCCGAGCACGAGCTCGGGCTGC
Source organism: uncultured Enterobacteriaceae bacterium (assembly GCA_964552535.1). Taxonomy (GTDB): domain Bacteria; phylum Pseudomonadota; class Gammaproteobacteria; order Burkholderiales; family SG8-39; genus CAZKHE01. The sequence goes on from CAZKHE010000013.1 coordinate 4,739, forward strand.
AGCGTCGCGACGTGGCGCTCGACCTCGAGGCAGTCGTCGGTGACCAGCGCTTCGACGCCGTAGCGCTGGGCGGCTTCGCGCACGTCGCGCGCGAACTCGCGGCTGTAGGTGCCCAGGCCGACGACGGTGAAGCCGAGCTCCTCGGCGGCGACGCGGGCGGCCGCGATGGCGTGCGTCGCGTCGCCGAAGACGAACACGCGCTTGCCGGTGAGATAGGTGGAGTCCACCGAGCGCGAGTACCAGGGCGCACGCGACGCGTCGCCGGCGAGCGCCGGCCCCGGGTCGGCGCCGGCGAGGTCGGCCACTTCCTCCACGAAGCGCCGCGTCGCACCCACGCCGATGGGCACCGTCCGCACGCTCGGCTGGCCGAATGCGCGGCCGAGCCAGGTGGCGGCCTGCCACGCGATTTCCGGATACAGCACGACGTTGAAATCGGCCTCGCCGAGGCGCGCGAGGTCGTCCGGGGAGGCACCGAGCGGGGCGACGACGTTCACCTCCACGCCGATGCGGCCGAGCAGGTCGCGCACTTCGCGGACGTCGTCGCGATGGCGGAAGCCGAGGGCCGCGGGACCGAGGAGATTGCAGCGCGCCGCCCGGCCCGGCTCGCGCACCCGCTTCGGCGCGCCCGGCGCCGGCACGTGCGGCCCGGCCATCGTGCGCACGAGTTGGTAGAAGGCCTCCGACGCGCCCCAGTTCTCCTTGCGCTGGTACGCCGGCAGCTCCAGCGGAATCACCGGGACCGGCAGTCCGAGCGCGGCGGCGAGCCCGCCCGGGTCGTCCTGGATCAGCTCCGCAGTGCACGAGGCGCCGACCAGCAGCGCGCGCGGGCGGAAGCGCTCGTAGGCTTCGCGCGCGGCGGTCTTGAAGAGCTCCGCGGTGTCGCCGCCGAGATCGCGCGCCTGGAACGTCGTGTAGGTGACCGGCGGCCGCTTGGTGCTGCGCTCGATCATGGTGAACAGCAGGTCGGCGTAGGTGTCGCCCTGCGGCGCGTGCAGCACGTAGTGCACGTCGCGCATCGCGGCGGCGACGCGCATGGCGCCGACGTGCGGCGGGCCCTCGTAGGTCCAGAGCGAGAGTTGCATGAGGTCAGGCCGCCAGCCGCGCGCGGCGGACCAGCGGGCGGGCGAACAGCTCGGCCAGGTCGCCGGCCTGCTCGTAGCCGTGGATGGGCGAGAACACGAGCTCGATCGACCACTTCGTGGTCAAGCCCTCGGCCTCGAGCGGATTGGCCAGTCCGAGCCCGCAGACGACGACGTCGGGGCGGGCCTCGCGACAGCGGTCGAGCTGCCGCTCGACGTGTTGGCCCTCCACGACCCGTGTGCCCGCAGGCAGCAGGGCGAGCTCCGCGGCGAGATGCGCGCGATGCAGGTAGGGGGTGCCGACCTCCACCAGCGTCATGCCCAGCTCGCGTGCGAGGAATCGCGCGAGCGGCACCTCGAGCTGCGAGTCCGGAAACAGGAAGAGTCGCTTGCCGGCCAGCTCGCCGCGATAGCGGGCGAGTGCGCGCTCGGCGCGTTCGACGCCGGGTGCGATCGCCGCGCGAAAACGCTGCGGTTCGACGTCCCAGGCGTCGGCGGCGGCCTGCAGCCAGCCGGTGGTGCCCTCGACGCCGAGCGGAAAGGGCGCCGGCAGGTGCTTCGCGCCGCGCGCTTCCAGGGCCTTCGCGGTCTCGGCGAGGAAGGGCTGGGCAAGAAGAAAGCGCGTGTTCGGTCCGACAGGGGGCACTCCGTCGGCCGAGCGCGGCGGGAACGAGCGCACGGAGGTGATGCCCATCGCCGCGAGCTGACGCGCAAACTGGTCCTCGACCACGTCGGCGAGCGCGCCGACGACGAGGAGGGAGGGGACGGCGCCCGGCGCCTCTTCCGGCATCTCGGGCACCAGCGCGGCGAGGCACGCGTCCTCGCCCTGCGTGAACGTCGTTTCGATCCCGCTGCCGGAGTAGTTGAGGACGCGGACACGGGGCGAGTGGGCGCGCGACAGGCGGTGCGCCGCGCGCGACAGGTCGAGCTTGATCACCTCGGAGGGACACGAGCCGACCAGGAAAAGCATGCGGATGTCGGGGCGGCGGGCGAGGAGCTGTGCGACGACCCGGTCCAGCTCGGCATTGGCGTCGGCGAGTCCGGCGAGGTCGCGCTCGTCGATGATCGCCGTGGCAAACCGCGGTTCCGCAAAAATCATGACCCCGGCCGCGGACTGCAGCAGGTGCGCGCACGTGCGGGAGCCGACCACCAGGAAGAACGCGTCCTGGATCTTGCGGTGCAGCCAGATGATCCCGGTCAGACCGCAGAAAACCGTGCGCTGTCCACGTTCCTTGACGACTGTTGCGTCGCCGCAGGATTGCACCCGAATCGGCAGCGTGGCGCTCATTTGCCGTATCCGAAAGCCGGCGGAGCGGTCGCTTCCGCCCGCCCCTGCAATCGCGCGGCACGCAGCTTGACCACGAACTGCGTTGCGTTGACCACGTAGGCGGCGTACGCTGCCAGGGCCAGCAGCATCTGCTGGCGCGCGTCAAGGAAGCTTGACAACAGGGCGGCAAGGTACGCCGTGTGCAGCGCGAGGACGAGCATGCTCACGACGTCCTCCCAGAAGAATGCGGGGGCGAAGAGGTAGCGCCCGAAGACGTCCTTCTCCCACAGGGAGCCGGTCACCATGATCGTGTACAGCAGCAGCGTCTTCACCACGACCGACACGGTGGCCGCGACCAGTCCCTCTCCGGTCGCGAGGAACCGCAGCACCAGCCAGAGGCTCACCAGGAACACCGCGAACTGCAGCGGCGCGAGTACGCCCTGCACCAGGGTCCACCGGGACGCATCGCGCCGGCGGCGCTCCTCCGCGGTGTAGAGCGGTTGCTGCCCGGAACCACCGACCCGCCCCATCGATTCGCCTCCTCGCGTGCTTCACGACCAATCTAGTCCGCTTCGTCCAATGTGTCAACAAGACGGAACGTAAAGATGTATTGACAACGACGCAGGTGCGGTTTTCTAATTCGAATCGCGAACCGGGCACAAGGCGCGCAGACGCCCACCCGCCAACGCCGGAGGGCGCCCCTCGCATCCGGCACATGGAGGCACCAATGGGTGGCTTGGGACAAAGGGCCGCGAGGTCCGACTGCCGGGGTAGCACCGAGGAAGGCATGGATGCCGGGCGCGCGCCGCTCGAGCTGCGTCAGGACCAGGCCTGCGATGCCACGTGGCGACGCGCCGGACTGGCGCAGGCACTCGACGCCGAGGTCATTCCGCGCCTCGTCCTCGCCCGCCGGGCGGCGCCGGTCGCCGTGTCGCTCGACGAGCGCGACGCCGGACCGCTCCTCGCCAGCGGCGAGGTCGCCGCGTTCACGCAGCTCGTGCTCGAGCAGGACGTCGCAGCCGCGGCCGCGCACATCGCCGGCCTGCGCGCGCGCGGCGTGCCGCTCGAAACCGTGTTCCTCGATCTCCTCGGACCTGCCGCGCGCTGTCTCGGCGACATGTGGAACGAGGACCTTTGCGACTTCACGCAAGTGACGGTCGGCCTGTGGCGGCTGCAGCAGATCGTGCGCGAGCTGAGCCCCGCGTTCTGCGACGCCGCCGAGCCGCAATACCAGACGCGCCGCGCGCTGCTCGTCCCGGCGCACGGCGAGCAGCACACCTTCGGGCTCTACATGGTCGCGGAGTTCCTGCGTCGTGCCGGCTGGGACGTGGCCGCGGGGCCGGTTGCGTCGACGGCCGAGATGCTCGTGCTGCTGCGCGACCAGTGGTACGCGGTGGTCGGCATCTCGGTGAGCTGCGACGTCCGCCTCGAGGGGCTCGCCGCCGCGATTCACGCGATCCGCCGCGCCTCCCGCAATCGCGGCATCGGCGTGATGGTGGGCGGGCCGGCGTTCCTCGAACGCCCCGAGCTCGCCGCGCTCGTCGGTGCCGATGCGTCGGCGGTGGACGGCCGGCAGGCCGCGCTGCAGGCCGAGAGCCTGCTCGCGCTGGCTGCACGCCGGGCCTGATCGCGGCGGGGAAGCCCAAGCGCAACGCTCGGGAGCCGCCGCAACCGTGACGCCCTTCAAGGCAGCCAAGCGGTCCCTGGGCGCGCTCGACGCCGAGGTCGTAGCGCGGCTCGTCGCGACGGCTGCGGACGTCGCGCTGGTGCTCGATGCGCGCGGCGTGGTGCGCGACGCCGCCTTCGGCAGCGACGATCTCGCGGCGGCGCTCGGCGGCGCCGCCGCCTGGACCGGCAAGGCGTGGCTGGACACGGTCACGGTCGAGAGCCGGCCGAAGGTCGAGTCGCTCCTTCGCGACGCGTCCGCCGCGACGGCCTCGCGCTGGCGGCAGGTCAATCACCCGGTGGCGGGGGCGGCGGACGTGCCGGTGAGCTATGCCACCGTCGACCTGCGGCGCGAGGGACGCGTGATCGCCATCGGCCGCGACCTGCGGGCGGTCGCGGCGCTCCAGCAGCGGCTGGTCGATGCGCAGCAGGCGATCGAGCGCGACTACTGGCGCCTGCGCCACGCGGAGACGCGGTACCGGCTGCTGTTCCAGACCGCCGCGGAAGGCGTGCTCGTGATCGATGCCGCTTCGCAGAAGGTGGTCGAGGCCAATCCGGCGGCCTCGCGCCTCCTCGGTGAGGCGGCACGGCGCCTGGTCGGCCGTACGTTCCCAGACGGCCTGGATGCCGCGAGCACGCAGGCGGTGCACGCGATGCTCGCCGGCGTACGCGCGGCCGGACGCGCGGACGAAGTCCGCATCCGCGTCCCCGAAGGCGACCGGATGCTCAGCGTGTCCGCCTCGCTCTTCCGCCAGGACAACGTCTCACTCCTGCTGGTGCGCCTGCTTCCCGTGGGCGCGCAGGACGCCTCGTTGCCCGAGGCGCAGGCGCAGCTCCTGCACGTGGTCGAGCAGGCGCCCGACGCCATCGTGGTCACCGATACCGACGGCCGCGTGCTCTCGGCCAACCGCGCCTTTCGCGACCTCGCGCAGCTCGCCTCCGATGAGCAGGCCCACGGTGAATCGCTCGACCGCTGGCTCGGCCGCCCGGGCGTCGACCTGAACGTGCTGCTGAACAACCTCAAGCAGCACGGCGCGGTGCGCCTCTTCGCGACCACATTGCGTGGCGAAGTCGGAGCCACCGCCGACGTGGAGATCTCGGCGGTTTCGGTCCACAACGCCGCGCAGCGCTGCTACGGTTTCTCGATCCGCAACGTCGGCCGCCGCCTGAGCGCGGATCCGCGCGCCGGGCGGGAGCTGCCACGCTCGGTCCAGCAGCTCACCGAACTGGTGGGCAGGGTCGCGCTGAAGGATCTGGTGCGCGAGGCCACCGACCTCATCGAGCGGCTGTGCATCGAAGCCGCGCTCGATCTGACCGGCGACAACCGGGCCTCGGCTGCGGAGATGCTCGGTTTGAGCCGGCAGAGCCTCTACGTCAAGCTGCGGCGCTACGGCCTGGGCGATCTGACGTCAGGACCTGACAGTCAGTGATGTAAATAACACTTGACGCTCGGGTGGGCCCGGCATAACGTGACGTCCATGGCGCGCGCAGCCCTCTCGCTCGCGGCGGAGGCCCGTCCGGCACCCGGCGCGGTGCTGGAACTCCTCAAGCCCATCACCTGGTTCCCGCCGATGTGGGCGTTCGCCTGCGGCGTGGTTTCGGCGGGCGTCGCGCTCGACGGCCGCTGGGCCCTGGCGCTTGCCGGCATCGTCCTCGCCGGGCCGCTGCTCTGCGCGTCGAGCCAGGCGGTGAACGACTGGTTCGACCGCCACGTCGACGCCATCAACGAGCCGCACCGGCCGATTCCCTCCGGGCGCATCCCCGGACGCTGGGGCCTCCATATCGCGATCGCCTGGAGCGTGCTCTCGCTGGTGGTCGCGGGGCTGCTCGGGCCGTGGGTATTCGCGGCCGCGGCGCTCGGCGTGGCGCTCTCCTGGGCGTACAGCGCGCCGCCCATCCGGCTCAAGGCGAACGGGTGGTGGGGCAACGCCGCCTGCGCCTTCAGCTACGAAGGCCTCGCATGGATCACCGGCGCGGCCGTGATGCTCGGCGGCGCGCTGCCGGATGTACGGATCCTGCTGCTCGCCGCCGCCTACAGCGCGGGCGCGCACGGCATCATGACGCTGAACGACTTCAAGTCGATCGAGGGTGATCGGCGCATGGGCGTGCGCTCGCTGCCGGTGCAGCTGGGCGTGGACGCCGCCGCGCGGGTCGCGTGCGCCGCGATGGCGCTGCCGCAGGCCCTCGTCGCCGCGCTGCTCCTCCACTGGGATCGCCCGGTCCACGCGATCGCGGTCGGCGGGCTTCTCGCCGTGCAGCTGGCGATGATGCTGCGCTTCCTGCGCGCACCCGTGCAGCGCGCCCTCTGGTACAGCGGGCTCGGCGTCGTGCTGTACGTGGCCGGCATGATGGTCGCGGCGTTCGCGGTGCGCGCGTTCCTCGTGGAGGGCGCATGAACCAACTCGGCTGGCTGGGCATCTTCCGCCTCGGCCTCGTGCAGACCGCCCTGGGCGCGATCGTCGTGCTCACCACGTCAACCATGAACCGCGTGATGGTGGTGGAACTCGCGCTGCCCGCGATGCTGCCGGGCGCGCTGGTCGCGCTGCACCATGCGGTGCAGATGATGCGCCCGCGCTTCGGCTACGGCTCGGACGTCGGCGGACGCCGCACGCCGTGGATCGTCGGCGGCATGGCGGCGCTCGCGCTCGGTGCCGTCACCGCGTCGATCGCGACGGCGTGGATGGCGAGCAACGTCGCCGCGGGCGTCGCCCTCGCCGTCGCGGGCTTCGCGCTCATCGGCGTCGGCATCGGCGCAGCCGGCACGTCCCTCCTCGTGCTGCTCGCCAAGCGCGTCGCCCCCGGCCGGCGCGCCGCCGCGGCGACCATCGTGTGGGTGATGATGATCGTCGGCTTCATCATCACCGCCGCCACCGCGGGCCACTTCCTCGATCCGTTCTCGCCGCTGCGTCTCGTCGTGGTCACCGCCGTCGTCGCCGCGGCGGCGTTCGCGCTGGCGCTGGCCGCGGTGTGGGGCGTGGAGCGGGCGGCGGGGGCCGAGCCGGCGACCGCCGCACGCGAGGAGACGCCGTTCCGCGAGGCCCTGCGCCAGGTGTGGCGCGAGCGCGAGGCGCGGCGCTTCACGGTGTTCGTGTTCGTCTCCATGCTCGCGTTCAGCGCGCAGGACCTCATCCTCGAGCCCTACGCCGGCACCGTCTTCGGCTACACGCCGGGGGAATCCACGCGGCTCTCCGGGGTGCAGAACGCCGGGGTGCTCACCGGCATGATCGTCGTCGCCCTGATCGCGACGGCCTTCGGCGGCAAGCGCGGCGCATCGCTGCGCGCCTGGACCGTGGGCGGGTGCATCGCGTCGGCGGCCGCCCTCTTCGGCCTCGCGTCGGGTGCGTGGGCCGGCGCCGGCTGGCCGCTGCGCGCGTGGGTGTTCGCGCTCGGCGCTGCGAACGGCGCGTTCGCCGTGGCGGCCATCGGCTCGATGATGGCGCTCGCGTCGGCCGGGCGCGAGTCGCGCGAGGGCGTGCGGATGGGGCTGTGGGGGGCGGCGCAGGCGATCGCCTTCGCCGCGGGCGGCTTTGCCGGGACCGCGGCCGTGGATCTCGCACGCCACGCGCTGCAGTCGCCGGCGGCGGCGTATGCGACCGTGTTCGCGGCCGAGGGGGTGCTGTTCCTGGTGTCGGCATGGCTGGCCGTGCGGGTGGCGGCGACGCGCGCGCCCGCGCCGGTGCGTGCATTCGCCGGCACGCCGGACGGCTACGCGGCGAATCTGGGGAGGAGATAGCGATGCAGACCTACGATGCAGTGGTGATCGGCGGGGGCCCCGCGGGTGCGACCGCCGCCGCGGACCTCGCGCGCGCCGGGCGCTCGGTGGTGCTGCTCGACCGGGCAGGACGGATCAAGCCGTGCGGCGGCGCGGTGCCGCCGCGGCTGATTGAGGAGTTCGAGATCCCCGACGGGCTGCTCGTGGCCCGCGTGACGGCCGCGCGCATGGTGTCCCCGTCGGAGCGCAAGGTGGACATGCCGATCGACGGCGGCTTCGTCGGCATGGTGGACCGCGAAGTCTTCGACGAATGGTTGCGCTCCCGCGCCGCCGCGGCCGGCGCGGAGCGCCTCACCGCCACCTTCCGGGCGCTGGAACGCGACGCCGATGGCGTTGCGGCCGTGTGCTGCGAGCACCCCAACGGCGGACAGGTGCGCCTGCGCGCGCGGGCGGTGATCGGCGCCGACGGGGCGAACTCGGCGGTGGCACGCGCGATCGGCGCCGACGAGGTCCCCTACGTCTTCGCCTATCACGAGATCGTGCGCTCGCCGGCGCACGGGGCGGCGGGCTTCGACGGCGCGCGCTGCGACGTGTACTACCAGGGACGCCTGTCGTCGGACTTCTACGCTTGGATCTTCCCGCACGGGGAGACCACCAGCGTCGGCGTGGGCACCGCGAACAAGGGCTTCTCGCTGCGCACTGCGGTCGGCGCGCTGCGCGCCGACACCGGCCTGGACCGGGTCGACACGGTGCGCCGCGAGGGGGCGCCCATTCCGCTCAAGCCCCTGAAGCGCTGGGACAACGGCCGTGACGTGGTGCTCGCTGGGGATGCAGCCGGCGTCGTGGCACCCGCTTCCGGCGAAGGCATCTATTACGCGATGACCGGCGGGCGCCTCGCCGCCGAGGCGGTGGGCGAACTCCTCGCCACCGGCGATGCGCGCGCGCTCGCGCTCGCGCGCAAGCGGTTCATGAAGGCGCACGGGAAGGTCTTCATGGTCCTCGGCGTGATGCAGCGCTTCTGGTACGCCAGCGACAAGCGTCGCGAGCGCTTCGTCAGCATCTGCCGCGATCCGGACGTGCAGAGCCTCACCTGGCAGGCCTACATGCACAAGAAGCTGGTGCGCGCGAAGCCGATGGCCCACATGCGCATCTTCTTCAAGGACCTCGCGCACCTCATGGGCGTGGTGCCGCCGTGATGCGCCGCGTCGCCCAGTCGCCGCCGTCCGCCTGAAGGCGCCCATGGCCGACTTCATCGCCTCCGGCCGGATCATCGATCTCATCCTGGCGATGATGCTCGCGGAGGCGGTCGTGCTGGGCGCGTACGCCGCGCGCACCGGGCGGGGCATCGCCTGGCCCGACATTGCCGTCAACCTTGTCGCCGGCGCCAGTGTGATGCTCGCCGTGCGCGCCGCCCTGGTCGGCGCCGCGCCCCACTGGCTGGTCGCCTGCCTGCTCGCCTCGCTCCTGGCTCACGGGCTCGACCTGTGGCGGCGGTGGCGACGCGGAAACGACGGGTCGGTCGGCGCCGCCCGGCGTGCCCTGCTGGAACGTGCACTGCAGGGCGGTGGCGGGAAGAAATATCCATAACGAATTGCTGATCGAGGCTATACTTGACCTAGACGTTTGGATCTGTCCCCCTAATTAGACACCGGCGAGACCGGCGTGCCGCGCAGCGAGGACGGCAACCATGGCCCCGAAGACGATCGGGCAACCCGACATCACGCTGAGGCTTGACGCCGAAGGCGTGATTCAGGAAGTGAACGTCGCCGAGACGCTCGCCGCCGAGAACATGTCGGCGTGGATCGGGCGTCCGTGGGCGGAGACCGTGGCCGACGTCGGTGCCGCCAAGGTCAAGCGGCTTGTCGAGGACGCCCGCGCCAGCCGGGTCGCCGGGTTCCGGCAGGTGTCGCAGCGCTTCCCGAGCGGCCTCGAAGTGCTGATCGAGTACACGACCGTGTGGCTCGGCGGAAAGGCCGGCGTCATCGCGATCGGCCGCAGCCTGCAAGTGGTGGCGGACCTCCAGGCGCGCCTCATTGCCGCGCAGCAGACCATGGAGCGGGACTACTGGAAGCTCCGCGAGGTCGAGACGCGGTACCGCCTGCTCTTCAACGCCTCGAACGAGGCGGTGCTGCTCGTCCGGGCCTCCGACCTGCGCATCATCGAGGCGAACCCGGCGGCCACCACCGCCCTCGGCCTCGCCGCCCCGCCGCCCGGACGCCACGATGGCTGGCCGTTCCTCGACGAGGTGGCCGCGGACGAGCACGACCGCCTGCAGGAGACGCTCATACGGGTGCGCTCCCAGGGCAAGGCGCCCGGGATCCTCCTGCACCTCGGCAGCGGCCGCGAGCCCTGGATCGTGCGGGCGTCGCTCGTGCGTGCCGAGAACGGCCCGCTGTTCCTGCTCCAGCTCGGTGCCGTGGGCTCGATGCCCGTCGCCGCGCCGGTCGCGGCCGAAGGCACCGTCGAGATGCTGATCGAACGCGGGCCGGACGCCTTCTGTGTGCTCGACCAGGATGGCGTGGTGCTGCGGGCGAACCGGGCGTTCCTCGATCTCGTGCAGGCCAATGCCGAGTCGGCCGTCCTGGGCGAGCGCCTCAGCCGCTGGCTCGCGCGGCCCGGGGCCGACCTCACCGTCCTGCTCGCCAGCGTCCAGCGGCACGGAGCGGTACGGCTGTTCTCCACCACGGTGCACAGCGAGCTCGGCAACGACACTGACGTGGAGATTTCCGCCGTCGGAGACGACGACCGCTCGCCGTCGCGCATCGGCGTGCTGATCCGCGACGTGGCACGCCGACTGGTCCCGCCGCAAGTCGCCGGGCAGCGGCTCGGCGCGGTGGTCGGCTCGCTCACCGAGCAGGTCGGCCGATCGTCGCTGCGTGCACTGGTGCGCGAGACGGTCGGCGCGGTGGAGCGGCACTACATCGACGCAGCGCTCGAGATGACCGGCGGCAACCGTACCGCTGCCGCGGAACTTCTCGGTCTGTCCCGGCAGAGCCTCTACTCCAAGCTCGACCGCTACGGCATCGAGGGCGACACCCGCAGCGCGCCCGAGAGCGAATAGCACCAGCACAGCGTGCCCGCGAATCCCGCCCCGGCCCCGGCCTTCGGGCAGGCCGACCTGTCGAACTGCGAGCGCGAGCAGATCCACCTCGCCGGATCGATCCAGCCCCACGGCGCGCTGCTGGTGGTGCGCGAGCCCGACATGACGGTGGTGCAGGCGAGTGCGAACGCCGCGAAGTTCCTCGGCCTGTCCGCCCCGCCCATCGGACGACGCCTGGGGGAGCTCCCCGGCGATCTCGCCGAACGCATCACGCCGCATCTTGCCGCGCCGCTCGCGGAAATCGCCATGGGCGTGCGCTGCCACGTGGGCGCGCCCGCCGCCGCCTACGACGGACTCCTGCATCGGCTCTCCGCGGGCGGCCTCGTGATCGAGCTCGAGCGCGCCGGGCCGCCGGTCGATCTCTCTCGGCACGTCGAGGGCGCCCTGGATCGACTGCTGGGAGCGGCCTCGCTGCGGGCGCTGTGCGAGGAAGCCGCCGGGGTCTTCAAGGACCTCACCGGCTACGACCGCGTGATGGTCTACCGCTTCGACGACGAGGGCCACGGCGAGGTGTTCTGCGAGCGCCGCGAGGCGCACCTCGAGCCCTATCTCGGCAACCGCTATCCGTCCTCGGACATTCCGCAGATGGCGCGCCGGCTCTACGAACGCAATCGGGTGCGCGTTCTGGTGGACGTGGACTACGCGCCGTCGCCGCTCGAGCCCGCCGCGTCCCCCCTCACCGGCGCGCCGCTGGACATGTCGCTGTGCTTCCTGCGCAGCATGTCCCCCATCCACATCCAGTACCTCAAGAACATGGGCGTGGGCGCCACGCTGGTCGTCTCGCTCGTCGTGGCGGGAAAGCTCTGGGGGCTGGTCGCCTGTCACCACTACGCGCCGCGCTTCGTGCACTACGAGATGCGCGTGGTCTGCGAGCTCCTCGCCGAAGCCATCGCCACGCGCATCGCCGGGTTCGAAAGCTTCGTGCAGGCGCAGGTGGAGCTGTCGGTGCGCCGTCTCGAGCAGCGCATGATCGAGGCGATCTCACGCGATGGCGACTGGCGGTCGGCGCTCTTCGACGGGTCGCAGTCGCTGCTGCAGCCGGTGGACGCGAGCGGCGCTGCGTTGCTGTTCGAGGGCCAGATCCTCACCCTCGGCGAGGTGCCGTCGACCGCGCACCTGCGCGAGATCGGCGCCTGGCTCGATGACCGCGTGCAGGGCGGCGTTTACGCGACCGCGTCACTGCGCAACGCGGACCAGCGTTTCGGCCCGCTCGCTTCGCTCGCGAGCGGTCTGCTGGCAGTGCCTGTTTCGGGGGGCGCGGGCGACTACCTGCTCTGGTTCCGTCCCGAGCGGATCCGCTTCGTCACCTGGGGCGGCAACCCGTACAAGCCGGTGGACTTCGGCAACGATCCGACCCAGCTGTCGCCGCGCCGCTCGTTCGCGCAGTGGCACCAGCTGGTCGAGGGCACCTCGGACCCGTGGAGCGACGCCGACCTCACCGCGGGGCGCCTCATCGGCGAATCGGTCGCCGACGTCGTGCTGCAGTTCCGTTCGGTCCGCATGCTGATCGCGCGCGACCAGCTGGAGCAGGTGACCCGACAGGTACGTTTCGCCGAGCAGCCGGTCATCGTCGCGGATGCGGCGGGGCGCATCCTGCTGACCAACGAATCGTTCGAGCGGCTGCTGCGCGCCGCGCATCCGGCCCTGCAGTGGCTGGAAGACCTGCCGCTCTTCTTCGCCGACCCCACCGAGGTGCGCCGCAACCTTCGCGACCTGCTGCGCGAGCGGCGCTCCTGGCGCGGCGAAGTCGCGCTCGAAGGCGACGGCGACCAGACGCGGCCGCTGCTGGTGCGCGGCGATCCGGTGTTCTCCGCGCCGGATCGGGTGTCCGGCTTCGTGCTGCTGTTCACCGACCTCACCGAGCGCAAGGCCGCCGAGTCCGCGCGGCGGCGTTTCCAGGAAGAGGTGGTGGAGCGCCACCGCGTCCACAACGTCCCGCTCGACTCGCGCGCCGATCTCGTCTATCGGAACCTGCTCGGTACCGTCGTCGGCAACGCGCAGCTCGCCGCGCTCGAGATCACCGACGGCGTGGACCTCGGCCGCATGCCGGACATGCTGGAAGGTGTGCAGGCGTCGGTGGCGCGCACGGCCGAGCTGCTCGCGCGACTGGTGTGGCACGCCTCGCGCGAGGAGTGACCTAGCCGCCGGGCGCGAGCACCGCCTCGGAGAGCGCGATGTTGTGGCGGAAGGCGGACGCCGCCTCCTCGGCGGCCGCGGCCCAGGCGCCCGCGCCCCCGCCCGCCTGGATCAACGCTGCGCGATAGGCGCGTTCGAGCGCGGCAGGCTCGGTGTCGAACGCGTAGAAGCGCAGCGCTGCAGCGTCGAGGCCGAGCGATCGCGCGACGACGCGCGCGAGCACCCGTCCGCCGTTCAGATCGCCGAGATAGCGCACGTAGGCGTGCGCCGCGAGCCGTGCGCCGGACGCCTGCTCGATCGCGGCGGCATACGCCCGGCCGGCCGGGAGCAGCGGGAGCTCGTCGCGCCACCGCGGACCGCGCAGCGTCTGGAGATCCGCGGCCAGCGCGGACGCACGCATCACCCGCGTATCGGCCAGCGCCGCGTGGCCCTGCTCGGTCAGCCTGCGCTCGAGTGTCGCGTAGGCCGTCCAGAGATTGCGCAGCCACAACACGTACACTTCGCGCGTCGCGCGCCCGGCGAGGAGCTCGCGCACGAAGCCCGAACGCTCCGCCTCGGCGTGCAGCGCGCGCGTCGCCGCGCGCAGGCTTGCGAGGAAGTCGTCGGTGAGCGGCGGCGCAGGGAACGGCATGCGCGGAAGTTAGCATGCCGCACCGGCCGCGGCGCTCAGGCTCGCGCGGGCGACCCGCCATCGCGCCGCCGGGCGGCGAAGCCCAGCGCAGCGAGCCGGCGGCCAGCAGGGCGTAGGTCGAAGGCTCGGGGATGGGCGTACGTCGACGCCGCACCGCACCATGCTAGACTTTCGGCGATCCGTCGAGAGAGCCGCCATGTTCCAGAATCTCCCGCTCGCCCAGACCGACCCGGAACTGTGGGCCGCGGTCGCCGCCGAGAACGGCCGGCAGGAGGATCACATCGAGCTGATCGCCTCCGAGAACTACGCCAGCCCGCAGGTGCTGCAGGCGCAGGGGTCGGTGCTCACGAACAAGTACGCCGAAGGCTATCCGGGCAAGCGCTACTACGGCGGCTGCGAGTACGTCGACGTCGCCGAGGAACTGGCGATCGCGCGGGCGAAGAAGCTGTTCAACGCCGAGTACGCGAACGTCCAGCCGCACTCCGGCTCGCAGGCGAACCAGGCGGTCTACGCGGCGGTCCTGAAGCCGGGCGACACCATACTCGGCATGTCGCTCGCGCACGGCGGCCACCTCACCCACGGCGCCGCGGTGAACCTGTCGGGCAAGCTGTACCAGTCGTTCGGCTACGGGCTGAACGAGCGCGAGGAGATCGACTACGACCAGCTCGAGCATCTCGCCAAGGGCCACAAGCCGAAGCTCATCGTCGCCGGCGCCTCCGCCTACTCGATCTTCATCGACTGGAAGGCGATCCGGAAGATCGCCGACAGCGTCGGCGCGCTGATGCTCGCCGACATCGCGCATTACGCCGGGCTGGTCGCCGCCGATCTCTATCCGAGCCCCGTGGGGGTCGCCGACTTCGTCACCACCACCACGCACAAGACCCTGCGCGGGCCGCGCGGCGGCATGATCCTCGCCGCCGGGGAGCACGAGAAGGCGCTCAATTCGGCGATCTTCCCGGGCATCCAGGGCGGCCCGCTGATGCACGTCATCGCGGCGAAGGCGGTGGCGTTCCGCGAGGCGATGGGCAAGGACTTCGTGCGCTACCAGGAGGACGTGCTCTCCAACGCGCGCGTGATGTCGAAGGTGCTCGCCGAGCGGGGCCTGCGCATCGTCTCGGGCCGCACCGACTGCCACCTCTTCCTGGTCGACCTGCGCCCGATGAACATCACCGGCAAGGAAGCCGAGGACGTGCTGGAGCGCGCGCACATCACGGTCAACAAGAACGCCATCCCGAACGATCCGCAGAAGCCGTTCGTGACCAGCGGCATCCGCATCGGGACGCCGGCGATGACCACGCGCGGCATGGCGGAGTTCGAGGCGGAGACCATCGCGAATCTCATTGCGGACGTGCTGGAGTCGCCGCGCGACGAGGCCGTGGTGGCGCGGGTCGCCGACACGGTGAAGGCGCTGTGCCGGAAGTTTCCGGTCTATCCGCAGGGGGTCGCGGCGGAGGCGGCACCGGCTGCCGCGCAGGCATGATGCGCGCGGACGCGCCGCCGGCGGTGCGCGTCCCATTCCCAAAAGCGCGCCGTGCGGCGCGAGAAGAAGATGAAATGCCCGTACTGCAAGGCTGACGATACGGCGGTGGTCGACACCCGGGTGTCCGAGGACGGCGATGCCATCCGCCGCCGCCGCGCCTGCGCCTCCTGCGGCAAGCGCTTCACCACCTACGAACGCGTCGAGCTGCAGATGCCGATGGTGGTGAAGACCAGCGGCTACCGCACCGCGTTCGACCGGGAGAAGATCCGCGTCGGCTTCACGCGCGCGCTGCACAAGCGGCCCGTGCCGACGACCTACGTGGACGGCGCGATCAACCGCATCGAGCAGCGCATCCTCGCGCGCGGCGAGCGCGAGATCAGCTCGCGCACCATCGGCGAGATGGTCATGCACGAGCTGAAGAAGATGGACGACGTGGCGTACATCCGCTTTGCATCGGTGTACGAGGATTTCCAGCGCGTGGACGAGTTCCGCGAGAAGATCCTCGAGCTGAAGCGGCCGGGCCGCAAGGTGCGCGCCAAGGCCGCGGCGAAGTAGCGCGGTGTTCAGCCCGGCAGACTGCGAGCACATGACGCGCGCGCTCGCGCTGGCCGAGCGCGGGCTCTTCACCACTACGCCCAATCCGCGCGTCGGCTGCGTGATCGTGCGCGACGGCCGCGTGGTCGGGGAAGGCTGGCACGAGCGCGCCGGCGAGCCGCACGCCGAAGTCCATGCATTGCGCGCCGCCGGCGACGCCGCACGCGGCGCGACGGTGTACGTGACGCTCGAGCCGTGCAGCCATCACGGCCGCACGCCGCCCTGCGTGGATGCCCTGGTCGCCGCAGGCGTGGCGCGGGTGGTGGCGGCAATGCGCGACCCCAATCCGCGCGTGGCTGGAAGCGGCTTCGACCGCCTGCGCGCCGCCGGCATCGAGGTGGCGCACGGGCTGCTCGAGCGCGAGGCCGCGGCGCTCAACGTCGGGTTCGTCGCGCGTATGACGCGCGGCCGGCCCTGGCTGCGCATGAAGATCGCGGCGAGCCTCGACGGCCGCACGGCGCTCGCCAACGGCGCGAGCCAGTGGATCACCGGCGCGGAAGCGCGCGCCGACGGCCACCGCTGGCGCGCGCGGGCCTGCGCCGTGCTCACCGGCATCGGCACGGTGAAGGACGACGACCCGCTGCTCAACGTGCGCGGCCTCGACACGCCGCGGCAGCCGTTGCGCATCGTCGTCGACTCGCGGCTCGAGACGCCCGTGGATGCGCGCATCCTCGCCGGCGGCGACGTCCTCATCGCGGCGGCCATCGACGATGCCCCGCGCATCGCGGCCCTGCAGGAGCGCGGCGCCGAGGTGGTGGTGCTGCCCAACGCGTCGGGAAAGGTCGAACTCGCGGAGCTGGCCGCGGAACTCGGCCGGCGCGAGCTCAACGAGGTCCACGTCGAGGCCGGCTTCAAGCTCAACGGCTCGCTGCTCGCCGCCGGCCTCGTCGACGAGCTCCTCGTCTATCTCGCACCGTCCGTGCTCGGCGACGCGAGCCGCGGGATGTTCAACCTGAAGGCGCTCGACGCGCTCGACCAGCGCGTGCGCCTGCACTTCACGGAGACCTGCATGATCGGAAGCGACCTGCGCATCCGCGCGACGGTGGAGCGGCGATGAAGAGCGACGTGCTCATCGTCGGCGCCGGCCTCTCGGGGCTGGTGTGCGCGTGGCAACTGCAGCGCGCGGGCGCGCGCGTCGCGCTCGTCGAGGCGGGCGCCCGCGCGGGCGGGGCGATCGGGACGCGTCGCGAGCAGGGCGTGCTGGTGGAGGCCGGGCCGAACAGCATGCTCGAAACCACGCCGAAGATCGGGGAACTCGTGCAAAGCCTCGGGCTGCAGGACGAGCGCATCGAGCCCGGTCCCGAGGCGAAGAAGCGCTTCATCCTGCGCGGCGGGCGCGTCCAGGCCGTGCCGACCTCGCCGGGTGGGTTCCTCGGCACGCCGCTCTTCTCCTGGGGCGCGAAGCTCGCCCTCGCACGCGAGCCCTTCGTCGGCCGCGGACCGACCGACCGCGAGGAATCGGTCGCCGACTTCGTGCGCCGCCGTCTCGGGCAGGAATTCCTCGACTACGCGATCAATCCCTTCGTGTCGGGCGTCTACGCCGGCGATCCCGAGAAGCTGTCGGTGCGCGCCGCATTTCCGCGCCTGGTGGAGCTCGAGCAGCGCTACGGCGGCCTCATCCGCGGCCAGATCCTCGGCGCGCGCGAGCGCAAGCGCAACGCGGAGAAGTCCAAGAACACCGCTTCGATGATGACCTTCCGCTCGGGCATGCAGGCGCTCACCGATGCAATGGCCGCGCGCCTCGAGCACTTCGTGACGTCCACGCCGATCGTCGGCCTGGAACGCGCCAACGCCCACTGGCGCGCCACCGCCACCGACGGACGCGCGTTCGAGGCGGACCGCGTGGTGCTCGCGATGCCGGCCTACGCGACGCGGCCGCTGGTGGCCGCGCTGTCGCCGGCTGCGGCCCAGGCGCTCGCGGAAATCACCTATCCGCCGGTGGCATCGGTGGTGAGCGCGTACCGCCGCGAGGACGTGAACCATCCGCTCGACGGTTTCGGGTTCCTGGTGCCGGAGAAGGAGAAGCGCAGGATCCTCGGCACCATCTTCTCGTCCACGCTGTTTCCCGGACGCGGACCGGACGGCATGGTCGTGCTCACCACGTTCGTCGGCGGCATGCGGCAGCCGGACCTCGCGCGCGCAGCCGACGACGAGATCTTCGCGCTGGTGCAGGCGGAGAATGCGGCGCTGCTCGATGCCGCCCCGCGCGCCGCGATGGTGACGCTCACCCGCTGGCCGCAGGCCATCCCGCAGTACTCGCTCGGGCATCTCGATCGCGTCGCGGCCACCGAGGCGGCGGAACAGGCGCTCCCCGGTCTCCACTTCTGCGCGAACTGGCGCGGCGGCATCTCGGTGGGCGACTGCATCAAGTCGGGATTCGCCATGGCGGAGAAGCTCGGCGCCCGGTCCTCACCCTGAGGGTCAGCCCTTCGGCTCGGCCCGGCGCAGCGAGAACACGGCGTCGGGCAACGCCGCGGCGAGCGCCGCCGTGACCAGCGCCGCCGTGCTGCCGCGCGGGTCCACGACCGGGTTGTATTCCACGACCTCCACTGCGGCGAAGCCGGGCGCGGTGGCGGCCAGGCGCAGCGCGGACATCAGGTCGCCGGGGTCGAGCCCCTCGGCCGCGGGCGTGTTGACGCCCGGCGCCGACTCGGGATCGACCGCGTCGATGTCGAGCGAGACGCCGAAGGCGCGCGTCCCGCCGGTCGCGATGCCGATGGCTTCGCGCATCACCGCCTCCAGGCCGCGCTCGCGCACCTCCGACATGCGGTAGATGCGCGCGCCGAGCCGCGCGAGCAGGGCCTCTTCCTCGGGCTCGTAGCTGCGGATGCCGATCTGGCAGACGTGACCGGGTGCGAGCGCCGGCGGTCCGCCCCACTCGCCGAGCAGGTGCGCGAGCGGCATCCCGTGCAGGTTGCCGGAAGGGGAGGTGGCGCGCGTGTGGGCGTCCATGTGCGCGTCGATCCACACGAGCCCGATCGGGCCCTCGTACGCCGCCGCCACGCCGCGCCACGTGCCGACGGCGCACGAGTGATCGCCGCCGATGACGACCGGGAACTCGTGGTCGCGCAACGTCGCGAGCACCTCGAGTGCGAGGGCGGCCCAGAAGTCCTCGAAGACGGCGGGATTGGGAAAGCCTCGCGGCGGCGTGAGGATCTCGCCCCAGCGGACGTTCGCGCCGCGGGCGGCGAGGCGCGTCGAGAGGCCGCCGGCGCGCAGCCGCGCCGGTGCGAGGGCCGTGCCGCGGTCCGGGCCGCCGACGCCGATCGCCGCTCCGATCAATCTTGCTTCCCGACGGCGGTGGCGCAGGCGGGTGATGCCGGTCATGGTGCGGATTCCTCGCTCGGTGTGCGGCCGTGGACCGGGCCCTGCAAGGAGCGTTCCCCGATTCGTGTAACCTCGGCGGCTCCAGCGACATTCTCCCGCACATCATGTTCACCGGCATCGTGGCCGCCGTCGGCCGCATCGAGCGCGTCGAGCCGCGCGACAGGGGCCTGCGCCTCGCGATCGACGCGGGGGGCCTCGACCTCTCCGACGTGGCGCTCGGCGATTCCATTGCAGTCAACGGCGTGTGCCTGACCGCGGTTGCGATCCGTGGCCGGAGCTTCGAGGTGGACGTCTCGCAGGAGACGATCGACTGCACCATCGGCCTCGGCGCGCCGGGCGAGGTGAACCTGGAGAAGGCGCTGCGGCTGGCCGACCGGCTCGGCGGCCATCTCGTCTCGGGTCACGTCGACGGCGTGGGCGAGGTCATCGAGTTCGCGCCCTTCGGCGAGAGCTGGCGCCTCGTCCTCCGCGCACCGGCGGACCTGGCGAAGTACATCGCCCGCAAGGGCTCGATCTGCGTGCAGGGCGTGAGCCTCACGGTGAACCGGGTCGACGGACTCGAGTTCGAAATCAACCTGATCCCGCACACCCTGGAGCGCACGACGCTGCGGCACCTCGCGCCCGGTGCGCGCGTGAACCTCGAGGTGGATCTGATCGCGCGGTACGTGCTGCGCGGCCTGGAGGTCGAGCCGGGCGGCTGAGGCGCGCCGTCACGCCATGCCGATGGCGCGCGCACCCTGGCGGAAGCGCGCCTCGCCGTCGGCATCGAAGCGGAAGGCCCGCAGGAAGTCCTCGATGGTGTAGCCCGGTAGGCGGCCCCGGATCGCGGCCGCCTGCGTGCGTGCCGCCTCCAGCTCGCCGTTGAGGGCCAGGCTGAACGCGGCGATGGCGAAGATGTGCGGATGCGCATTGGGCCGGGCGGCGGCCTTGACCGCCCAATGCGCCGCTTCCTCGTGGCGGCCCAGTCGCACCAGCGCCATGGCGCGGGCGCCGAGCATGCCGAAGAGCAGCGGATCGAAGGGGCTCAGACGCCGGGAGTGATCCGATGCGGCGATGGCCGCCGCCGGGTCCCCGGTCTGCGATTGCACGAACGAAAGCGTGTAGTGAGCCATGGCGAAGTTGGGGCTCAGGTCCACGGCCTGCTGCAGCGCGGCCACCGCTTCATCGTGCCGCGTGCGCAGCCACAGGGCCCGACCCATCGCCCAGTGGGCGGCAGGGTCGCGGTCATCGGCCATCAGGCCCCGGCCGGCCGCGTCCAGGGCGCGCGCCGTCTCCGCCTCCCGGTCGGCCCAGCCCTGGAAGGCGTTCTGCCAATGCGTGAACGACAGGCCCGCATGGGCGCGGGCGAAGGTCGGGTCGAGCGCGACGGCGCGCGAGAAGAAGTCCTGCGCGTGCCCGTTGTCCTCGCGCGTGAAGCGGTACATGTGCCAGAGGCCGCGATGGTGCGCTTCCCATGCATCGAGCGAATTCGGCGGCTTCAGGACGGCGCGATTGCGCTCGATGAGCTCGATCTCGCTGGCCACCGACGCGACGATGCGGTCGCCGATCTCGTCCAGCACCGCGAACGCCGCGTCGAGCCGCTGGTTGAAGCTCTCCGCCCACGCGACCCGTCCCGTGCGCGTCTCGGCGAGCTCGGTGGCCACCGCGAGCTGCGGCCCGTGCAGGCGCACGCTGCCCGACACGATGTAGTCGACGCCGAGCATGCGGGCCGCCTCGGCCGCGTCGACCCGCCGTTCCTGCAGGGCGAACACCGTCCCCTGCGCAATGACGAAGACGCTGCGCAGCTTCGAGAGCCGCGTGATGATGTCGTGGCACAGCGCATCCGCCACGCTGCCGCGAGCCCGCGCCACCCGTGAGGCATCGGCGAAGGGCATCACGGCCACCGAGGCGCGGCGGGCTTGTCCGGCGGGAGCCGATGGGAGGCCGGACTCCGGCGCGGAGACGACGATCCGGCTCGCGGCAGGGGGAGCCGCCCGCACCGCACGCCACGCGCGATGCAGGACCCCGCAGTCGAGGCCTTCCGCTTCGAACTGCCGCACGGCGGCCGCGAGGTGGTCCTCGGCTTCGCGCGTACGCCCGCAACGGGCGAGGGTGGCGAGCATCCGCTCGTGGGCCCGCGCCTCGAACGGGGAGAGCGCGAGCCACTGCTCGAGCAGTGCCAGCGCTTCCTCGTCGGGCAACCGTCCGGCCAAGTGCTCGAGCAGCGTCGCCTGCATTGCCCGAAAGCGTCGGCGCTGCCCGTTGAGCCACCCCTCGAACACCGGACTGCGCGCAATCTCCAGCCCCTGCAGCAGCTCGCCTTCGTGGAGCGCCGCGAGCGCACGCGCCCGCTCCACGGACAACGTCGCGATGCCCGCCGCGGCGCCCTGCGCGAGCTCGAGCGCGTCCACGCGGCAGCCGGCGAGGTCGAGGTGCACGAACTCGCCTTCGCCGCACACCCGGCTCGCGCCGGCGCCGTCGACGAAGCGGCGGATCTTGGAGAGGCACCAGCGCAGTTCCCCGCGGGGATCGCTGGGAACGTCCCACAGGAGCTCGCAAAGACTGCTCCGCGGCACCGGGCGCGGGGCGAGCGCGAGATAGGCGAAGAGCGCCCGGACCTTGCGCGAGGGTGGAGGGGCCACGCGCACGCCGTCACGCAGCACCTGCAGCGGTCCGAGCAGGCGCACGTCGAGGACGCCCGCCGCCGGACGCCGCGATTCCACGTGCATTCCCACGCGCGCTTCCACGATGCCCTCCACGGGCGGGCGATACGGTCGGGTCACGGTCGCCGCGAAAGTCCGCCCCGGTGCGGCGAACCCCGACGACACCCTCAAGGAGAACGTTCATGAATACACCTGCTGCAATCCTGAGTCAAACCGAGCCGGCGGCCGCGCCCGACCTTGCCGCCATCAAGACGCGCCAGAAGGCGGCGTGGTCCTCCGGCGACTACGCGGTGGTCGGCACCACCCTGCAGATCGTCGGGGAGACGCTTTGCGAGGCGGTCGACCTGCGTGCCGGCGAGAAAGTGCTCGACGTCGCCGCCGGCAACGGCAACGCTGCGCTCGCCGCGGCGCGCCGCTTCGGCGAGGTGCTCGCCACCGACTACGTGCCCGCGCTGCTGGAGCGCGCCTCCGAGCGCGCCGCGGCGGACCACCTCGACGTGACGTTCCGCGAGGCCGACGCGGAGATGCTGCCGTTCACCGACGGAAGCTTCGACGTGGTGCTCTCCACGTTCGGCGTCATGTTCACGCCGAACCAGGACAAGGCGGCGGCGGAGATGCTGCGGGTCGTCCGCTCGGGCGGCCGCATCGGTCTCGCCAACTGGACGCCGGACGGCTTCATCGGCCAGCTCTTCAAGACGATCGGCCGGCGCGTCCCGCCCGCCCCGGGCCTGCGCTCGCCCGCGCTGTGGGGGACACGCGCGCGCATCGCCGAACTGTTCGAGGCGGACGCGAGTTCGATCGTCACCGCGCAGCGCCACTACGCCTTCCGCTATCGCTCGGCGCAGCACTGGCTCGAGGTGTTCCGCACCTACTACGGCCCGGTGCTCAAGACCTTCGCGGCGCTCGATGCATCAGGCCAGTCCGCGCTCGCGCAGGACCTCGTCGCGCTGGTCGGGGAGTTCAACCGCGCGCACGACGGCAGCATGGTCGTGCCGAGCGAGTACCTCGAGATCGTGATCACGCGGCGCTGATCGCAGCGCCCGCCTTCGCCAGGAGATCGTCATGAGAGTCCATCGTCGCAGCTTGATTGCACCCGCGCTGCTGTCCGTCGCGTTCGTCACCGTGTCCGGGGCGCCGCTGCCGCTCGCCGCCGCCGACGCGCACCACACCGTGGTCGCCGCCGATGCGGTGAAGTGGGGGCCCGCGCCGCCCTCGCTCCCGCCGGGCGTCCAGGCGGCCGTACTGCTCGGCAGCCCCGCCAAGGAGGGTCCGTTCGTGATCCGGCTGAAGTTCCCTCCCGGCTACGTCATCCCGCCCCATCGCCACACCAAGGACGAGTTCGTCACCGTGATTTCCGGCAGCGTGTCGATCACCTCGGGGGAGAAGGTGGATGCGACGTTGAAGGGCCTGCCGCCGGCGAGCTTCGTGCACCTGCCCGCGGGCATGCCGCACTACGCCCGCGCCGAGGTGGAGAGCGTGGTGCAGATCAATGGCGTCGGTCCGTTCGACGTGGTGTATCTCAATCCGGCGGACGATCCTCGCGCAAAGCAGTGAGGCGGTGCGCGGACCGACGGTCCGCGCGTAGCCGCAGGCGGGGGTGCCGGCCGGGACCGCGTATCATTCGCGGCTTCCGAGCATGCCCCGCCTGCGCCCCGAAGTCGTCGAGGCCCGCCTTGCCGCGCTGCCCAGACCCGAGTTTCCACCCGAGCTGCCGGTCTCCGGCATGCGGGAGGAGATCGCGCGCGCGATCCGCGAGCACCAGGTGGTGATCGTCAGCGGCGAGACCGGCTCCGGCAAGACGACCCAGCTGCCCAAGATCTGCCTCGACATCGGCCGCGGCGTGCACGGCCTCATCGGCCACACGCAGCCGCGTCGCATCGCCGCCCGTTCGGTCGCGGCACGGATCGCGCAGGAGCTGAAGACCGAGCTCGGTGCGGCGGTGGGCTACAAGGTCCGCTTCACCGACCAGACCAGCCCGCGCTCGTACGTGAAGCTGATGACCGACGGCATCCTGCTCGCGGAGACGCAGGCGGACCCGCGGCTCTCGGCCTACGACACGCTCATCATCGACGAGGCGCACGAGCGCAGCCTCAATATCGACTTCCTGCTGGGCTATCTCCGGCAGCTCCTGCCGCGCCGGCCGGATCTCAAGGTGATCGTCACCTCGGCCACCATCAATGCCGAGGCCTTCTCGAAGCACTTCGGCGGCGCGCCGGTGATCGAGGTGTCCGGGCGGCTCTATCCGGTGGAGGTGCGCTACCGGCCGTTCGATCCGGATGCCGACGACGTGGACCTGCAGGACGCGATCGTCGATGCGGTGGACGAACTGGCGCGCATCGGGCCGGGGGACGTGCTGGTGTTCCTGCCGGGCGAGCGCGAGATCCGCGAGGCCGCCGAGGCGCTGCGCAAGCATCACTTCGGCGCGCCGGGCCGCGGTCCGCAGCCCGACATCCTGCCGTTGTTCGCCCGCCTCTCGGCGCAGGAGCAGGAGCGCGTGTTCAAGCCGCACGGCGGCCGGCGCATCGTGCTCGCGACCAACGTGGCCGAGACCTCGCTCACGGTGCCCGGCATCCGCTACGTCGTGGATACCGGGCTCGCGCGGGTCAAGCGCTACAGCTATCGCAACAAGGTCGAGCAACTCCAGGTCGAGAAGGTCTCGCAGGCGGCGGCGAAGCAGCGTGCCGGCCGCTGCGGCCGCGTGCAGGCGGGCGTGTGCATCCGGCTCTACGACGAGGACGACTTCAACGCGCGTCCGGCGTTCACCGACCCGGAGATCCTGCGCTCGTCGCTGGCGGCGGTGATCCTGCGCATGAAGTCGCTGGGGCTCACCGACATCGACCGGTTTCCGTTCCTCGAGCCGCCGACGCCGAAAGCGGTCGCCGACGGTTACGCGCTGCTCGCCGAGCTCGGCGCCGTCGACGAGGACCGGGCGCTCACGCCCGTCGGCCGCCAGCTCGCGAAGCTGCCGGTCGATCCCCGCATCGGGCGGATGATCCTCGCGGCGCATGCCGAGGGGAGCCTGGCGGAAGTGCTGGTCATCGCGGCCGTGCTGTCGGTGCAGGATCCCCGCGAGCGGCCGCTCGACCGGCAGCAGGCGGCCGACGAGGCGCAGAAGAAATTCGCGGACGAGAAGTCCGACTTCCTCGGCTTCCTCAAGCTGTGGAAGTTCTTCGAGGAGGGGCTGCACCACGAGAGCCATCGCAAGCTGGCGCGGGCGTGCCGCGAGCACTTCCTGTCGTTCAACCGGATGCGCGAGTGGCGCGACATCCACTCCCAGCTCAGGGAGCTCGCCGGCGAGCTGGGCTGGAAGCCCTCCGAGAAGGCGGCGACGTACGCGCAGATCCATCGCGCGCTGCTCGCCGGGCTGCTCGGCAACATCGGCTTCCGCACCGAGGAGGGCAACTATCTCGGCGCGCGCGGGATCAGGTTCTGGATCCATCCGGGGTCGGCGCTCGCGCGCAAGACGCCGCGGTGGATCGTCGCGGCGGAGCTCACCGAGACGACACGGCTCTTCGCGCGCGGTGCCGCGGGCATCGAGACCGAGTGGATCGAGCAGGTCGCGGGGCACCTGCTGAAGCGCGCCTACGGCGATCCGCACTGGGAGAAGAAGCCGGCGCAGGTGATGGCGCTGGAGCGTGCCACGCTCTACGGCCTGCCGGTGGTGGTGAACCGCCGCGTGCCCTTCGGACCGATCGACCCGAAGCTCGCGCGCGAGATCTTCATCCGCGAGGCGCTGGTCGGCGGCGACTACGAGACGCGCGCGCCGTTCTTCGAGCACAACCGCCGGCTGATGATCGAGATCGAGAAGCTCGAGCACAAGTCGCGTCGTCCCGACGTCCTCGTGGACGACACCCTGATCCACGCGTTCTACGATGCCCTGATCCCGACCGAGGTGCACAGCGGCGCGGGATTCGAGGCGTGGCGCCGCAAGGCCGAGGCGACGCAGCCGAAGCTCCTCCACCTCCGGCGGGAGGACCTCATGCGCCACGAGGCGGCGGGCATCACCACCGAGCAGTTCCCGCACAAGCTCGAGATGGCGGGCCGCACGTTCGCGCTCGAGTACCTCCACGATCCCGGCGGACCGCGCGACGGCGTCACCATGACGGTGCCGCTGGTCGCGCTGAACCAGCTGCCCGCGGGTCGCCTCGAGTGGCTCGTGCCCGGCCTTCTCAAGGACAAGGTGCAGCTCCTCGCGAAATCGCTGCCGCAGAAGGTGCGCCATCGGCTCGGGCCGCTCGCCGACTTCGCGGCGCGCTTCGTGGCCGGCGTATCGCCCGCCGACGTGCCGCTCGCCCAGGCGATCGCGAAGTACGCGCGCCGCGAGCTGCAGCTCGACGTCCCGCTCGACGGCTTCCGGCCGGAGACGCTGCCGGCGCATCTTTCGATGAACGTGCGCGTGGTGGACGAGCACGGCCGCCAGCTCGCGATGGGCCGCAACCTCGCGCAGCTCCGCACCGAGCTCGGACAGAAGGCGGGCGAGACGTTCGCGGCGCTGGCGCAGCCCAAGGCCGCGCAGACGGGCCTCACCGACTGGACCTTCGGTCCGCTCGAGGAGATCATGGAAATCCGCCAGGGCGGCCAGGCGCTGGTCGGCTATCCCGCGCTCACCGATCAGGGCGACAGCGTGGCGCTGGAAGTGATGGACGAGCCGGAGCGCGCACGCGAGGCGCACCGCCGCGGCCTCATCCGCCTGTTCATGCTGCAACTCAAGGAGCAGGCGCGATCGATCGAGAAGGGGCTGCCGCAGTCGCTGGCGCTGCAATACGCCGCGTTCGGCGAGATCGCCGAGCTGCGCCGGCAGCTGCTGGAGGCCGCGTTCGAGCGCGCGTGCCTGGTCGAGCCCTGGCCGAGCGACGCCGACGCGTTCGCGAAGCGCCGCGACGAAGCGCGCGCGCGGGTGACGCTCATCGCGCAGGAGATCGCGCGGCTCGCCGGCACCATCCTCGCCGAGTACCAGGCGGTGCAGAAGAAGCTCGCGGGCGCGAGGGCGCATGCCGAGGCGGTCAAGGACATCGAGGCGCAGCTCGCGCGGCTCGTGCCGAAGGACTTCATCGCCGCCACCCCGTACGAGCGGCTGCAGCACCTGCCGCGCTACCTGAAGGCCGTCGCGCTGCGCCTCGACAAGCTGCGCGCCGACTCCGCGCGCGATGCGCGGCAGCTCGCCGAGCTCCGTCCGCTGGAGACCCAGTGGCTGCGCGAGGACCTCAAGGTGCGCCGGAGCGGCACGATCGACCCGCAGCTCGAGCAGTTCCGCTGGCTGCTCGAGGAGCTGCGCGTGCAGCTCTTCGCGCAGGAGCTGAAGACCCCGATCCCGGTGTCGGCGAAGCGCCTCGCGAAGCTATGGCAGACTCTGAGCCGATGAAGGGCTTCGACACGCAATCATGAATTTCGGCGCAATCATCATCGGCGACGAGATCCTGCGCGGCAAGCGCCAGGACAAGCACCTCGCCAAGGTCATCGAACTGCTGGGCGCGCGCGGGCTGCGGCTCGCCTGGGCGGAGTATCTCGGGGACGATCCCGCGCGGATCGTCGCGACGCTCTCGCGCACGTTCGCGACCGGCGACGTGGTGTTCAGTTTCGGCGGCATCGGCGCGACCCCGGACGATCACACGCGACAGTGCGCGGCCCAGGCCGCGGGCGTGACCCTCGCGCTGCATCCGGAAGCCGAGGCGGCGATCCGCTCGCGCACCGACATGGAGATCACGCCGCAGCGCCTGAAGATGGGCGAGTTCCCGGTCGGGAGCCGCATCATCCCGAATCCGTACAACCGCATTCCCGGCTTCTCGCTGGGGGACCACCACTTCGTGCCCGGCTTCCCGGTGATGGCTTGGCCGATGGTGGAGTGGGTGCTCGACACGCTGTATCCGCACCTGCACCACCAGCGGCCCGAGGGCGAAGCCTCGCTCGTGGTGTACGGGTCGGCGGAGAGCACGCTCACGCCGTTGATGCTGGAGATCGAGGCGCGCTATCGCGGCCTCAAGGTGTACAGCCTTCCGCACATGGGCGAGGCCGGCGGCCGCCGGCACATCGAGCTCGGCGTGCGCGGGGCGCCCGACGAGGTCGCGCTCGCGATCGAGGATCTGCGTCGCGGGGTCGCTGCCGTGGGCGGATCGTACGAGGAAGGCGTGCGCGCGCCGGCGGCTTCGTGAGGACGCCGCAATGAAAAAGGCCCCGGTCGGAACCGGGGCCTTCGTCAGGTCTGCTGCGCGTCGGTCAGGCGACTTTCTTCTTGACGACGTCCTTGGTCACGGCGGTCGCGGCGGCGAAGTTCGCCTCGGCGATTTCGGTGGCCTGCTTCGCGACCTTCGTCATGCTGTCGTACGCGGAATTCGCGGCGGCGAGGGCCGACTTCACGGCGGCGACGGCCACGTCGGAACCCGCGGGCGCGTTCTTCGCGAACTTGTCGAGCAGGCCCGCGACGTTGCGGTTGTACTCGGACGCCTGCGACTCCAGGAGGCGGGTCATCTCGGCCTGGGAGCCGGAGGTCACCTCGTACACGCTGCGCGAGTAGGAGATCACCTTCTCGAGCGCGGGCTGCGCCGCGGCGACGTTCAGGTTCACGAGCTCCTGGACGTCCTTCACGTTCATCAGCGCCTTCGCGTGGTTCATCGCGTCTTCGAACGCGGTCTTGGTCGCGTTGAAGTTGAGCGCCGAGAGCTTCTCGAACGCGGCGAAGTTGGAGTGCGCAAGGCCGAGCATGGCTTCGACACCGGCCTTGTTGGCAGCGGTGATCTGGTCGGGGGTGACGTACATGTGTTCTCTCCTCATTCAATCAAGCTGCAACGGGTCGGGGTGGAATGTTGCGGTGCACAAGGACAATTCTACCGATCGGTGCGACGAAGTCAACAGAAACTTGTGCAACGCATCAAAACATCCGGGAAAGCCTGGCCTTTCAGTAGGTTAGCGGAAAGTGGGGGCGGGCGGTGAACGCAGCGGCCCGTTACGGCAGTCTGTGGCTCCGCAGCACGCCGGCACTGTTCGTGTTTCTGTGGAGCACCGGCTTCGTCGGCGCCAAGCTCGGTCTCCCGCACGCGGAGCCCGCCACCTTTCTTAGCCTGCGGTTCGTCCTCGTCATCGCGCTGATGCTGCCCCTTGCGCTCGCGCTGCGCGCGCCGTGGCCGGGATCGCCCCGGCAGGCGCTGCACCTCGCCGTGGCCGGCATGCTGGTTCACGGGGGGTACCTGATGGGCGTCTTCACTGCCATCCACAACGGCATGTCGGCCGGACTCGCCGCGCTGATCGTGGGGTTGCAGCCGATCCTCACCGGGCTCGCGGCCGCGCCGATGCTCGGCGAGCGCGTGACGACGCGGCAGTGGGTCGGCCTCGCCCTCGGCATTGCGGGCGTTGCGCTGGTGGTGATGCAGAAGGCGACCGTCGCCGGCCTCACGCTGTTTGCGCTCGCCGCCGCGATCGTCGCGCTGCTCTCCATCACGCTCGGTACGCTGTACCAGAAGCGCTGGTGCGGCCACTTCGACCTGCGGACCGGGTCGGTGATCCAGTTCGCGGCGGCGCTCGCGCTGCTCGCACCCCTGGCGCTCGCGTTCGAGCATCGGCCGGTCGCGTGGACCGGCGAGTTCGTGTTCGCCCTCGCCTGGCTGGTGATCGTGCTGTCCATCGCGGCGATCTCGCTGCTCGCGGTGTTGATCCGGCGCGGCGAGGCCACCAAGATGGCGAGCCTGTTCTATCTCACGCCCGCGGTGACCGCGATCCTCGCCTACCTCGCCTTCGGCGAATCGCTCACCCCGCTCGCGATCCTCGGCATGGCGGTGTCCGTCGTCGGCGTGGCGATGGTCACTCGCAGCCGCTGATAGAATCGCCCGCGACCATGAGCCGCCCGACCCCGCACGCGCGCGACGCCTATCGCCACTTCCGGCGCATCACGACGCGCTGGATGGACAACGACGTGTACCGCCACGTCAACAACGTCGTGTACTACTCGTACTTCGACACCGCGGTGAACCAGTACCTGATCGAGGCGGGGGCGCTCGACATCGAGTCGAGCACGGTCGTCGGTCTCGTCGTCGAGACGCAGTGCAACTACTTCAGTCCGATCACGTTTCCGGACACGGTGGATGCCGGCGTGCGCGTCGCGAAGCTCGGCGGATCGAGCGTGCGCTACGAGATCGGCCTCTTCCGCAACGACGAGCCGCTCGCCTCGGCGCAGGGCCACTTCGTGCACGTCTACGTGGACCGCGTGACCAATCGTCCGACGCCGCTGCCTGCCACGCTGCGCGCGGTGCTCGAGCGCATCGCGGCGTGAGCGCCGGCGCCATCGCCTTCCACGCCGAGCGCAAGGCCGCGCGGCTGCACGATCCGCGCAGGGGATTCGAGCTCACGGAGGTGGAGAGCGAGGTGCGGGTCGATCCGCTGACCGGCGACTCGGCGCGCATCTGCCACTTCGCGCTCAACGCGGGGCCGCCCGGGGACCTCGACGCGCTGGTGGAGAAGAGCCGCGCCGCCTGCCCGTTCTGCCCGGACAAGGTCGAGACGATCACGCCGCGCTTTCCCGACGACCTCGTGCCCGGCGGACGGCTTCGCCGCGGCGAGGCGCGGGTGTTTCCCAATCTGTTTCCGTACGACGAGGTCTCTGCCATCGCGGTCCTCTGCGACGCGCACTTCCATGCCATGGACGCGATGCCCGAGCGCGTGGTCGTCGACGGGCTCACCGCCGCGCGCGACTTCCTGCGCCTCGCCGCCCCCGCATTTGCCGGTCGCGCCGGATACGGCCTCGTCACCTGGAACTACATGCCCGCCGCCGGCGCCACGCAGGTGCACCCGCACATGCAGATGATCGCCACGAGCAACGCGGGCAACGCCTTGCGGCGGCAGCTGGCGGCCGAGCGGGACTGGCACGCGCGGCACGGCCGGTGCCATGCCGAGATGCTGGTCGAGGCCGAACGCGGAGGCCCGCGGTGGATCGGGGAAGATGCGCGCGTGCAATGGCTGGTGCCGTTCGCGCCGACCGGACTCCTGGGCGATGCGCAGGCGGTCTTCGCGCACGCGGCCTCGGTGACGGACCTCGACGACGCCGACATCGCGGCGTTCGCCGGCGGGCTGGTGCGCGTGCTGCGCGGCTTCGCAGCGCGCGGACTGTGGAGCTTCAACCTCTGCTTCCTGCCGGCCGCGTTCGGCGCCGGCGACGGCGCCCACCGGCTCGTCGCCCGGCTCCTGCCGCGGCTGTACCTGAATCCCGCGCTGCACGTCAGCGACGTGGCGTACATGCACCTCCTGCTCGACGAGAAGTTCGCCATGGCCTGGCCCGAGACGGTCGCGGAGGGACTGCGCACCGCCTGGGACCGGGCCGCATGACCGCGGCCGCACAGCACTTCCCGCGGCAGTTCATTCCGCTGCTCGTGGCGCTGACCACCTTCTGGGGCTTCAACTGGCCGATGATGAAGCTCGCGCTGGCGGAGATGGGCCCCAACCACTTCCGCAGCCTGTGCCTGGTCAGCGGTGCGGTCGGCGTCTTCGCGATGGCGGCCGCGAGCCGCCAGCCGCTGCGCGTGCCGCGCGGCCAGTGGGGACGCCTCGTCGTCCTCGCGCTGCTCAACTTCACCGCGTGGAACGTGCTGGTCGCCTACGCGGTACCGCTCATGTCCTCGGGCCGTGCGGCGATCCTCGCCTACACCATGCCGGTGTGGGCGACGCTCTTCGGCGTGTGGATCCTCCGCGAGCGGCTCACGCCGCGCCGGCTCGCCGGCCTCGTGCTCGGCATGGCCGGCATGCTGCTCCTGCTGTGGACCGAGATCGCCGCCATCGAGCGCTCCCCGCTCGGGGCGGTGCTCATCGTCGCCGCGGCGGTCCTGTGGGGCCTGGGCACCGTCGTCATGAAGCGCTGGCCGGTGAGCCTGCCGGCGTCCTCGCTGACCGCGTGGCAGATGGCGATCGCCGCGATCCCGATCCTGCTGTACGCGATCTTCGTGGAGCCGGGCTCGTTCGACCTGCGCCTCCTCTCCGCGCCCGCACTCACCGGGGTGCTCTACAACATGATCGTCTCGTTCATCTTCTGCCAGTGGGCGTGGATCAAGATCGCACTCGTGGCGCCGGTCGCCGTGTCCTCGATCGGCACGCTGCTCGTCCCGGTGGTGGGCGTATTCAGCGGCATGGTGGTGCTGGGCGAGCAGCCCCATTGGCAGGACTACGCCGCGCTGGTGCTCGTGGGGCTCGCGATCGCGAGCGTGCTGCTGCCGCCCCGGCGCGTGTCGGCGGTCATGCCGGCGACGCGATAGCGATTGCGCGCACCCGCGGGATGCGCGAGCGGTCCCAGCGCGCCACGGCCGCTGCGAGCATGGCATCACGGTCGTCGACGTCCGCGACCGTCTGACCGAGAAACCGCAGCGCCGCCACCAGCGCCGGCACCGGGCGCCCGGGATCGATCGCGGCGGCGAGCGTCTGCTTCGAGAGCTTCTCGCCCGCGGCGTTGGTCGCGACCGGCACGTGCAGGTAGCGCGGCTGCGGCAGGCCCAGCAGCCGCTGCAGGAAGATCTGCCGCGGCGTGGAATCGAGGAGGTCCGCGCCGCGCACGACGTCGGTCACGCCCTGCTCGGCGTCGTCCACCACCACCGCGAGCTGGTAGGCGAACAGGCCGTCGGCGCGCAGCAGCACGAAATCGCCGACGTCGCGCGCGAGCGACTGCGCGATGCGGCCCTGCGCGGCGTCGTCGAAGGTGACCGTGGCATCGTCCACGCGGACGCGGATCGCGCGCGGGACCCGGCCCGGCGCAAGGCCATTGCGGCAGGTGCCCGGATAGACGGCCGCGCCGTCCGGCGCGACCAGCGCGGAGTCGGCGATCTCGCGCCGCGTGCACGCGCACGGATAGACGTGCGGGGCCAGGTGGTCGAGGGCTGCGCGATACGCCGCCGTGCGCTCGCTCTGCACCATCACCGTGCCGTCCCAGTGCAGGCCGAACGCCTCCAGCGTGCGCAGGATGCCCGCGGCGGCGCCCGGCATCTCGCGCGGCTTGTCCACGTCCTCCATGCGCACCAGCCACCGTCCGCCCGCGGCGCGCGCATCGCACCAGCTCGCGACCGCGGCGACGAGCGAGCCGAAGTGCAGCGGTCCGGTGGGCGAGGGGGCGAAGCGCCCGACGTATGTCATCATGGCCCGTTAGCGTATCAGCCGGCATGCCCTCCGCTCTCGCTTCGCCCCGGCGCCGGGGCTTCGTGCGCGCCGCGCTCGCGGCCGGCACCGCCATCGCCGCCTTTCCGGCCTATCTCTTCCTCTCGCAGGAGCAGATGATCTTCTTCCCGCAGCCGCTCGCCCCCGGCGGCCCGCGCCTCACGCCGGGCGTGGAGGAGGTGACGCTCGCGGCGGACGACGGCACGCGCCTGCACGGCTGGTTCGCGCGTCCGTCCGATGCGCCGGCGCGCGCGCCGCTGGTCATCTACTTCGGCGGCAATGCCGAGGAGGTGTCGTGGATGCTCGACTGGACGTCGCGGATGCCGGGGCACGCGCTGCTCGCGGTCAACTATCGCGGTTACGGCCGCTCGGAAGGCCGCCCCGGTGAGCGCGAGCTCTTCGCCGACGCCCTCGTCGTGCATCGCTACGCGCTCTCGCGGGGGGACGTGGCCGGCGAGGCGATCCATGTGCTGGGCCGCAGCCTGGGCAGCGGGGTTGCGGTGTACCTCGCGGCGGAGCGGCCGCTCGCCGGCGTGGTGCTGGTCACGCCGTTCGACAGCGTCACGGCGGTCGCCCAATCCTTGTATCCGTTTCTCCCGGTGCGGCTGATGCTCCGGCACAAGTTCGACTCGGCGGCGCGGGCGCCGTCCATCCGGACGCCGTTGCTCACCATCGCCGCCGGGCGCGACCGCGTGGTGCCGCCGGTGCACGCCGCGCGGCTGCACGAGGCCTGGGCCGGACCGAAGCGTTGGCGCGAGATCGCCGACGCGAACCACGACGACGTCGTGCGGCACCCTGGGTTCTGGCCCGAGGTGCGCGCGTTCCTTGCCGCGCCCGGGCACGCCGCGACGCGCTGATATACTGGTTCTTTACGCGCTGGAGCCGCACGTGGCCACCATCGAGCTGACGAAGGACAACTTCGAGGACGTGATCAACGGCAACGATCAGGTCGTGATCGACTTCTGGGCGTCGTGGTGCGCCCCGTGCCGCGCGTTCGCGCCCACGTTCGAAGCCGCGTCCGAGCGCCATCCGGATGTGGTGTTCGCGAAGGTCAACACCGAGGAGCAGCAGGAGCTCGCGGCCGCGTTCAACATCCGGTCGATCCCGACCCTGATGATCTTCCGCGAGCAGGTCATCCTCTACGCGGAAGCGGGCGCGCTGCCGGCGCCGGCGCTCGACGAGGTGCTCGGCAAGGCGAAGGAGATCGACATGGCGGAGGTGCATCGCCAGATCGCCGCCGAGCAGGACGCCAACAAGGGCGCCTGACCCCCGCCGTGGGGCTCTTCTCCGGCAGGCGCCCCGCGGATCTCGGCGTGCGCGACGGGCGCCTGGCCGCCTGTCCCACGTCGCCCAACTGCGTGTCGAGCTTCGAGCCCGCGGCGGATGCCGAGCACCACGTGGCGCCACTGCCGTTTCCGCGCGCGGCGAAGGGGGACCCGACGGCGGCCTGGGCGGCGCTGCACGACCTGGTTCGCGGCATGGAGCGCACCGCCGTCGTCACGCTGCGGCCCGACTACCTCCACGCCGAGTGCGCCAGCGCGGTACTCGGGTTCGTCGACGATCTCGAGTGCCTGCTGGACCGCAAGGCGAGCGTGATCCACGTTCGGTCGGCTTCGCGGGTGGGATACAGCGACTTCGGCGTGAATCGCCGGCGCGTCGAGGCGCTGCGTGCGCGCCTCGCGGGCTGATCCCGCCGGACCCTTGACCCCGCCTGCCGCTCGCATGTAGGCGCAAGGACCGCCGTCGAGTCGGTCCGATCATCCCGCGCGCGTAAGAATCCTCCCTTCCTGACACCCCGTGCGCCCGGGCGGGATGCCGGCCCCTATACTTCCGCGGTCCGGCGCGCGGCGCCGCCGCATGGCGAAACGGGAAGGAGATGGGGAGAGTCGCGGGTTCGTTGCGGCGGTATCGCGCGCAGGCCATCGACGCCGGCCGAATGGCCGTTCTCTTCGATAATGCCCTGCCGGGCTTCGCCGTGACGCTGGCCGTCTCGCTGATCACTGCGGCCATCCTCTCCTCGGCCGTGCCGGCGGCACGCCTGGCCGGCTGGCTCGGCGTGGTGATGCTGATCCTCGCCGGCCGCGCCGCCCTCGTGGCGCGCTACCGGCGCCGCCCGGCGGGCGTCGCCCCACGCTGGTGGGAGAACGCCTACGCCGTGGGCAGCGCGCTGCAGGGACTCGCCTGGGCGTCCCTGGCGCTGGCCTTCCATCCCGCGAGCAGCGAGTACGGACTCTTCGTCGCGTTCGTGATCGGCGGCATGTCGATCGGCGCGATCGGCGTCCTGGCCGCGAGCCGGCGTGCATTCCTCCTGTTCGCCGTGCCGATGATGGCGGCCGTGTCGGTCGACTTCGCCGTGCAGGGCGGCCGGCTGCAGGTGGCGATGGCCGCGCTCGTGCTGGTCTTCCTCGTCGCGCTGGACCGCATCCACGCGAACCTGCATCGCGCGGTGCTGGAGAACATCGAGCGCGGCTTCGACAACGATCGGCTGGTGGCCGAGCAGCGCGGGCTGCTCGATGCCGCCACCGTGGGCATCGCGTTCCTCAAGGAGGCGCGCGTCGTCGACTGCAATCCGGAGTTCGAGCGCATCCTCGGACGCAGCCGCGCGGAGCTGATGGAGGGGACCCCTGAACGCTGGTTCGCCGACGAGGAATCGTTCCGGCGCGCCCGGGAGGAGGCGAGCGCCCGTCACCGCGCCGGCATGGCCTACCGCGCCGAGCTCCAGCTTGCGCGCCGCGACGGGACACCCGTGTGGTGCGACGTGTCGAGCCGCGCCATCGTGGCGGGCCGTCCCGAGCTCGGCCTCGTCGTCGTGTGCACCGACATCGAGGAGCGCAAGCGCGCCGAGGCGCGGCTCCTGGAGAGCACGGACCGCCTCGACCTGGTGGTGCGCGCCAGCCAGAGCGGCCTGTGGGACTGGGAGATCGCGACCGGCCGGCAGCACGTGTCGCCGCGCTTCAAGGAGATCCTCGGGTTCCATCCGGACGCGGAGCTCGCCGGCCCGCCTGCGCTCGGGGACTGGATCCATCCCGACGATCGCGCACGCGTGCTCGACGCGATCGACGACGCACTCGCCGGCGGCGCTGCGTTCGACGAGGAAGGCCGCATGCGCCGCAGCGACGACAGCTGGGTCTGGGTGCACGGGCGGGCCGAAGTGGTGCGCGATGCGGCGGGCGCGCCGGTTCGCTTCGTCGGCTCGATCATCGACATCTCCGATCGCAAGCACGTGGAGGCGCGGCTGCGGGAGAGCGAACAGCACTTCCGGCATCTCGTGGAGACGGCGAACGATCTGGTCTGGGCGGTGGACCGGCGCGGGCGCTGGACCTATCTCAGCCCGCGGGCGACGCGCCAGATCTTCGGCTGCGAACCCGAGGATCTGCTCGGCCGCCGGCTCACCGACACGCAGGCCCCGGCGGAGCGCACCCGCACCGAGGCCATGCTCGCCCGCGTGCTCGCCGACGGCACTGCGTCGCACTTCCAGACGGTGCACCAGCCGAAGAGCGGCGCGCCGGTCACCCTGTCGCTCAACGCCACCGCCCAGCGCGACGGCGCGGGCGCGATCGTCGGCGTGACCGGCACCGCCACCGACATCACGCCCCTCAAGCTGAAGGAGGCGGAGCTCTCCGCGGCGCTGGCCGAGCAGGAGCTCATCTTCGAGTCGGTGTCCGAGGGCATCGTGTTCCTCAAGAACCACGTGGTGCACAAGGCGAACGGAAAGTTCGCGGCGATGGTCGACCACCCGCTCGAGGCGCTCATCGGCCAGCCGGACGTGCTGTGGTACGCGCAGCCGGCCGAGTGGGAGCAGGAGCGGCGCGAGATCGACGCGGTGCTCGCGCGCGGCGAGATCCACCGCGGCGAGCTGCTGGTGCGGCGGCGCGACGGTGATGCCTTCTGGTGCGAGGTGCGCGGCCGCGCGGTGCGCCCGGACGACCCGGACGCCGGTTCGATCTGGGTGTACATCGACATCTCCGCCCGAAAGGAGCGCGAGCAGCGCATCCAGCACCTGGCCGACCACGATGCCCTGACCGGCCTGCTCAATCGCCGCCTGCTCGAGGATCGCCTGCGC
This sequence comes from uncultured Enterobacteriaceae bacterium, assembly GCA_964552535.1. GTDB lineage: Bacteria > Pseudomonadota > Gammaproteobacteria > Burkholderiales > SG8-39 > CAZKHE01. The sequence goes on from CAZKHE010000013.1 coordinate 41,553, forward strand.
CAGGCGATCGGCATGGCGCGGCGTCAGGACAAGCTGGCGGCGCTCATGATCATCGACCTCGACGGCTTCAAGCAGATCAACGACACCTTCGGACACCTTTCGGGCGACTACGTGCTGCGCACCGTGGCGAAGCGCATGAAGGAGTGCGTGCGCGAGACCGACACGGTCGCACGCCTGGGCGGCGACGAGTTCGTCGTGCTCCTGACGGGACAGCGCTCGCCGGACGATTCGGCGCAGGTGGCGGAGAAGATCCTCGCGTCGCTCACCGCGCCCATCGCGGGCGGGGGGCGGGAGTTCCGCGTCGGCGCCTCGATCGGCATCAGCGTGTATCCGCGCGACGGCCTGACGCCCGAGGCCCTGCTGCGCCACGCCGACGCGGCGATGTATCGGGTCAAGGAGGCGGGCAAGAACCGCTACCAGTTCTACAGCGGGGACGTGCCGCCGCAGGCCGCGAACGAGCAGGGGGCCTGAGCCGGGCGGGGACCCGCCGCCCCAGGAGTCGTTTCGCGCCACCGATTCGCCTGTCGTCCGCGGGTTGGTGCGCGCATCGTTCGAAACCCCCGATCAATCCTGCCGAAATTCCCGTCTGGAAACTGTCGCGGCGCAGCCCCATACTGGCCGTCATGCAGCGGGGCGTGACCCGCCGACCTACCAGGAGCCCGACATGATCGAAGTTCGCAAGTCGCACGAGCGCGGCCTCGCCGACCACGGCTGGCTGCGTTCGTTCCACACCTTCTCGTTCGCCGACTACTACGATCCCCGTCACATGGGCTTCGGCGCACTGCGCGTGATCAACGAGGACCGCGTGCAGCCGGGCATGGGGTTCGGCACCCACGGTCACCGCGACATGGAAATCATCAGCTATGTGCTGGAGGGTGCGCTCGAGCACAAGGACTCGATGGGCAACGGCTCGGTCATCCGGCCCGGCGACGTGCAGCGCATGAGCGCCGGCACCGGCGTCCGCCACTCCGAGTTCAATGCCTCGCGAGCGGAGCTCGTCCATTTCCTGCAGATCTGGATCGAGCCCGGCGTGCGCGGCATCGCGCCGTCCTACGAGGAGAAGCACTTCGACGCCGCGTCCAAGCGCGGCCGGCTGCGCCTGGTCGCCTCGCCCGACGGGCGCGACGGCTCGGTCACGGTCCACCAGGACGCCTTCCTCCATGCGGCGCTCGTGGACGGCGACGAACGGGTGTCGCACGCCCTGACGCCCGGTCGCAAGGCCTACGTGCACATCGCCCGGGGCGCAGCGACGGTGAACGGCCAGCCGCTGGAGGCGGGGGATGCGCTGAAGGCGGTCGACGTCGCCGACGTGGTGATCGAACGCGGCCGCGGCGCCGAAGTGCTGCTGTTCGATCTCGCCTGAGCGGGGCGGCGGGCGGCGGGTGAGCGTCTCGGCGAAGCGCCGCGCGGCCGCGCTGCTCGGCGTGGCGACGCTCACCGTCATGGCGTCGGCCATCGTCGCCCCGTCGATGCCGCGGATGGCCGACGCATTCCGGGAGGCGCCCGGTGCGGCGCTGCTCACCAAGCTCGTGCTCACCATGCCGGCGCTGGTGATCGCGGCGGTGGCGCCGCTCGCCGGCGCCATCGTGGACCGCTTCGGCCGCATCCGCCTGCTGCGCGCGAGCCTCGCGCTCTACGGCCTCGCCGGGGCTGCGGGCTTCGTGCTGCAGGACCTCACGCACATCCTGGCGAGCCGCGCTTTCCTCGGACTCGCCATCGGCGGGACGATGACGGCCATGACCACGCTGGCCGGCGACTACTTCCACGGCGAAGCGCGCAGCCGCTTCGCCAGCCGGCAGAGCATCGTCATGTCCATCGGCGCGGTGGCCTCGTTCATCGTCGGCGGACTGCTCGCCGATCTCGACTGGCGCGCGCCGTTCCTGCTCTATCTCGCCGGCTGGGTGCTGCTCGTGCCCGTGATCCTGTACCTGCGGGAGCCCCCGCCCGCCGCTGCACAAGCGACGGCGGCCGGCGGCGGCGCCATCCCGTGGTCGCGCGTGCTGTTCGTGTACGCGATCACGTTCGTGCTGGTCGCCATGTTCTACATGACCGCGGTCCAGCTTCCGTTCCTGCTGCGCGAGATCGGCGTGGAGCGTCCCGTGCTTGCAGGGATCGCCATCGCGATGACCTCGCTGTCGGCCGCGCTGGGCTCGTGGTGGCTGCCGGCACTGCGTCGTCGCACCGGCACGCTGCGCGTCTACGCGGCGGCCTTCGCGCTGATGGGAGCCGGATACGTGCTCACCGGCGCCTTCGCGCACTACGCCGCGGTGGTCGCCGGCGCATTCGTCGCCGGCATCGGCGTCGGGCTGTTCTTCCCGGCGAGCAACATCGCCGTGCTCGGCCTCGCCCCGCCGGCGGTGCGCGGCCGGGTCGTCGGCGGGTTGACGACGGCGATCTTCCTCGGGCAATTTGCCTCGCCCATCGTGGTCCAGCCCGCCGTGGCCGCGGTGGGCATCGGCGGGGCCTTCGTCGCATGCGGCATGGCGATGGTGGCTGCCGCCATCCTGCTTGCGCTCGCGCGTGACCGTCTCGGCGCGCGCGGCACCTGATCCGCAAAGGAGCCTGCCTCATGACCGTCCGCATCCTCGCCTTCGCCGGCAGCGCCCGGCGGGAATCCCTCAACAAGCGACTGCTGGCGGCCGCGGTGCCGTTCGCCAGGGAAGCGGGTGCGGACGTCACGGTCGTCGACCTCGACGACTACGACATGCCGGTCTATCACGGCGATCACGAGGAAGCGAACGGCCTGCCGCCGGCTGCGCAGCGTCTGCGTGAGGCGTTCCTCGCGCACGATGCGCTCCTCATCGCCTCCCCCGAGAACAATGCGTCGGTATCGTCGGCGCTGAAGAACGCGATCGACTGGGTGTCGCGGCCGCACGGGGGCCAGAACGGCCTGGTGCCCTACCAGGGCAAGGTGGCCGCGCTGCTGGCCGCATCGCCAGGCGCGCTGGGCGGCCTGCGCGGCCTGCAGCACCTGCGCGCGATCCTGCAGACCCTCGGCGTGCTGGTCATCACCGAGCAGTTCGCGCTGGGCCGCGCCCACGAGGCGTTCGCCGCGGACGGCGGGCTCGCCGACGTGCGCCAGCGCGCGTCGGTGCAGGGGGTGGTACAGCGGCTGGTGCACGTCACCGCCCGGCTGCGTCCATAGCGCGGGGTCCGCTGCGGCCCCGGTAGAATCGGGGCATGAGCATCGTCGTCCTGATCTCCGGCCGCGGCAGCAACATGCAGGCGCTGGCGGCCGCCGGCCTGCCGATCGCCGCGGTGATCTCCAACCGGCCGGATGCCGCCGGTCTCTCCTTCGCTCGCGAACGCGGCATCGCCACGCGCGTCGTGGATCACAAGGCCTATGCCGGCCGCGAGCCCTTCGATGCGGCGCTCGCCGAGGCGATCGACGGGTACGCGCCGCGTGCGGTGGTGCTCGCCGGTTTCATGCGCATCCTGACGGCCGCGTTCGTCGATCGCTACGCCGGCCGCATGCTCAACATCCATCCCTCGCTGCTGCCGGCGTTCCCCGGGCTCGACACGCACGCGCGCGCGCTCGCCGCGGGCGTGAAGGCGCATGGGTGCACCGTGCATTACGTGACGCCCGAGCTCGATCACGGCCCGATCGTCATCCAGGCCGTGGTTCCGGTGATGGCCGGCGACGATGCCGCCGCGCTCGCGTCTCGGGTGCTCGCGCAGGAGCACGTCATCTATCCGCGGGCGGTGCGCTGGCACATCGAGGGCCGCGTGCGCCTCGACGGCGACGTGGTGCGCATCGCCGGTGGCGAGCCGCAGCTCGTCTGCGCGGCATGACCTTGCGGCCTCGGAGGGCGCTGCGGTGCCTCGCGGCGCTCGGACTCTTCGTCACGACCGTCGCTGCAGCGGCCGCGCCGCCTGCGCGCGTCACGCTGGTATACGGCCTGCAGCGCGATGGCCAGCCGATCGCGGAAGTGACCGAGACGCTCGAGCACCGCGACGGCCGGTACGAGATCGTCTCGGAAGCCAGGGGACGCGGCGTGCTTGCCGTGCTGCCGCTCGGTCCGTACCGCCGCGAGAGCCGCGGCGACGTGACCGCCGACGGCCTGCAGCCGAGCGCGTTCCGCGAGCAGCGCGGCGGCCGCCTCGCCGAAGCCGCGTTCGACCGCGATGCGCGCACGCTCTCCACGACCTACCGAGGCCGGACCGACACGCACCCCCTGGACGGTCCCACGCACGACCGGCTGACCCAGATCTACACGTTCGCCTTCGCGCCGCCGCCGGACCAGCCGTTCGACATGCGCGTCACGGATGGACGGGGCGTCGGCGATCAGCGCTACGCGGTGACCGGTCGCGAGGCGGTGACCGTGCCTGCGGGACGATTCGAGACGCTGCGCATCGAGCGCCTGCGCGAGCCGGGCGACACGCGCGAGACCGCGGTGTGGCTTGCCACGCAGCGCCACTACTTGCCGGTGCGGGTGCTGGTGGTGGAGCGCGACGGGGCGCGCACCGACCAGGTGCTCGAGCGCTTCGCGGACTGAGGCCATGCGCATCGCCAGCGGGCAGCTCGATCGACTTGCGGCGGCCGTGGACGAGGTGCTCCGCCTCGACCGCCCCGCCGACCGTGTGCTCTCGGAATTTTTCCGCGCCAATCGCGACCTTGGCGCGCAAGATCGGGAGCTCGTCGCCGAAACCGTGTACGCGCTGCTGCGGCGCCTGCGGCTCGTACAGCACGCCGCCGCGACCGCGAATCCGCGCCGCCTGGCGCTCGCCGCCCTGGCGCTCGTCCGCGGCGTGAGCGTCCGGGAGCTGGCGGGCGCGATCCCGGCGCGCGACGCCGACTGGCTCGCACAGGTGAAGGCGAACGCCCAGGCGCCGCTGCCGTTCGGGATCGCCGTGGACCTGCCGGACTGGCTGATCGCGCGTCTGCGGACGTCGATGGACGACGCATCGATCACGGCGCTCGCCGACGCGCTCAACCGCCCGGCGCCGCTGGACCTGCGGGTGAACCTGCTCAAGGGCGAGCGCGATGCGCTCGCGCAGGGGTTCGCGGCCGAGGGCATCCGGGCGTTGCCGACCCCGTACTCGCCATGGGGCCTGCGACTCCCGGACAAGCCGGCGCTGGCGCGCCATCCGCGATTTCTCGACGGCACGGTGGAAGTGCAGGACGAGGGCAGCCAGCTCCTGTGCGTACTCACCGGGGCGCGCCGCGGCGAGATGGTGGTGGACTTCTGCGCCGGCGCCGGCGGCAAGACGCTCGCCATCGGCGCCGCGATGCGCTCCTCCGGCCGCGTGTATGCCTTCGACGTCGCCGAGAAACGCCTCGCGAAGCTCAAGCCGCGGTTGGTGCGATCGGGGCTGTCGAACGTGCATCCGCAGCGCATCGATTCCGAGCGCGATCCGCGGGTGAAGCGCCTGGCCGGCAAGGTGGACCGGGTACTGGTGGATGCGCCGTGCAGCGGGCTCGGCACGCTGCGGCGCAACCCCGATCTCAAGTGGCGGCAGCGCGAGTCCGATCTTGCCGAGCTGACGGCGAAGCAGGGCGCGATCCTCGCCGCGGCGGCGGCGCTGGTGAAGCCCGGCGGTCGGCTGGTCTATGCCACGTGCAGCGTGCTGCCCGAGGAGAACGAGGCCATCGCCGAGGCGTTCCTCGCGGCTCAACCGGCCTTCGCGCGCGAGTCCGCGCCGGCGCTGCTGCGCGATGCGCGGATCGATCTCCCTCAACAGGAGGACGAGTATCTGCGGCTGCGGCCCGACGTGCACGATACCGACGGCTTCTTCGCCTGTGCCATGGTCCGCGTCCGGTGAAGCGGCTGGCCGCCGCCCTGCTCGTCGCGTGCGTGCTGGCGCCCTGCGCCACCGCGGCGGGTTCGCGCGTGTTCGAGGCGGCGGGCACCGTGGAGGTGGCCTTCGCGCCGTGGGATGACCTGGAAGGCACCGTGGTGGGCGCCATCCGCGCCGCACGGAAGCAGGTTCTGGTGCAGGCCTACTCGTTCACCAGCCGCAGGATGGCGGCGGCGCTCATCGCTGCCCACCGGCGCGGCGTGGACGTGCAGGTCACGGCGGACCGCGAGCAGACGTTCTCGGGGGAGAACTCGCGCATTCCCGAGCTGGCCGCAGCGGGCATTCCCGTCTGGCTCGAGGTCCGTTACCAGGCGGCCCACAACAAGGTGATGGTGATCGACGCCGCGACCTCCTCGCCGGCCGTGATCACCGGCAGCGCCAACTGGACCAGCGCAGCCGCCCGCAGGAACGCGGAGAACGTGGTGCTCTTTCGCGGACATGCCGGGCTGGCGCAAGCCTACGAGGCGAACTGGCGCCGCCATCGCGCGGACGCCCTGCCCTACGCGGGCGGCCGAACGCCTTGAATCTGACGTAGACACTTGGGCGCCCCTGGCTGGCCCCAAGTCTGCTTGGAAACCGAGGACCTTGATCCAGCGCAACTTTTTGCCGGTCGGCGGCGATTAGACTCGGCTGCCAATTGATTTCCCTTAGAATCGACCCATAACCCGATAACGGCGGCAACGCCACACTTCCCAAGGATCCCATGCTCTTTCAAGGTCTTCTGGACCTGCCCGCCTGGGCACTCGTCGTCGTCGCGCTCGTCCTGACCCACATCACGATCGCCTCGGTCACCATCTTCCTGCACCGCTGCCAGGCCCACCGCGCGCTCGATCTGCATCCGATCGCGTCGCACTTCTTCCGCTTCTGGCTGTGGCTGACGACCGGCATGATCACGAAGGAGTGGGCGGCGATCCATCGCAAGCACCACGCGAAGTGCGAGACTGCGGAGGATCCGCACAGCCCGCAGGTGCTGGGCATCAACCGGGTCCTGTGGGGCGGCGTCTTCCTCTACGTGAAGGAGTCCTACAACCGGGAGACGATGGAGCGCTACGGCCACGGCACGCCGGACGACTGGATCGAGCGCCACCTTTACCAGCGCTTCCCGATCGGCGGCCTGACGCTGATGGGGCTCATCGACGTCGCGCTATTCGGCATCGTCCCGGGACTCGCGATCCTGCTCACGCAGATCGTGTGGATCCCCTTCTGGGCCGCCGGCGTGATTAATGGCATCGGCCATTTCTGGGGCTATCGCAACTGGGACTGCCCGGACGCGAGCACCAACATCTTCCCGATCGGCATCCTGATCGGCGGGGAAGAACTGCACAACAACCACCACTCGTTCGCCGCCTCGGCGAAGCTCTCCAGCAAGTGGTATGAGTTCGACATCGGCTGGATGTACATCCGCATCCTCGAGATGCTCGGCCTCGCGAAGGTGAAGAAGGTCGCGCCGGTGCCGAAGTTCGCCCCCGCCAAGTCGGCGGTGGACCTCGAGACCCTGCAGGCGGTCATCACCAACCGCTACGACGTGCTCGCCAAGTACGCGAAGTCGCTGAAGGCGGTGTACGCCGAGGAGGTCGCGAAGCTCAAGGCGCGCGCCCCGCAGGACGTGGAGGTGCTGCGCCGGGTGCGCCGCTGGCTGCATCGCGACGAGGCGGATCTGGCCCAGGGCGAGCGCGAGACGCTGCAGGCCGCGCTGGCCAAGGCGAAACCGCTCGCGACCGTGCATTCGATGCGCGCCGAGCTCGTCGCGGTGTGGGAGCGCTCGAACGCCTCGAAGGACCAGCTCGTGAAGGAGCTGCAGGACTGGTGCCAGCGCGCCGAGGCGAGCGGCATCGCACAGCTTCGCGAGTTCTCCATCCGACTGCGCAGCTACGCCGTCTGACGGCTCGCGCACCAAGAGAAAAAGCCCGCGTCTGCGGGCTTTTTCTTTTCAGGCAGGGCGCCGCCGCGCCCGGCGGTCCATCGGCTACTTGAGCTTGGTTTCCTTGTAGGCGACGTGCTTGCGCGCGACGGGATCGAACTTCTTGATCTCCATCTTCTCGGGCATGGTGCGCTTGTTCTTGGTCGTGGTGTAGAAGTGGCCGGTGCCGGCCGTGGACTCGAGCTTGATCTTTTCGCGCATGGCGTTCGGCTCCTATCAGACTTCGCCGCGGGCGCGCAGATCCTGCAGCACCGCGTCGATGCCGCGCTTGTCGATGAGGCGCAGCCCGGCATTCGAGACCCGCAGGGAGATCCAGCGGTTCTCGCTCTCGACCCAGAAGCGGCGGTACTGCAGGTTCGGCAGGAACCGGCGCTTGGTCTTGTTGTTGGCGTGGGACACGTTGTTGCCCACCATCGGCTTCTTGCCGGTCACTTGGCAAACGCGTGCCATGGGATTCGCTCCGGGGAAAATCGGAAAACGGCAATTATAGCCATGAATTCCTTTAGGGATCAAGCCGGTGACCGGGGCAAGGCGGCACGTCAGAGCAGGCCGCGCTCGGCGAACGACAGGGCTGCGCCGTGGCCGATCACGAAGTGGTCGAGCACCTCGACGTCGACGAGCCGCAGCGCGCGCTTCAGCGTCTCGGTGAGCACCTGATCGGCCTGGCTGGGCTCGGCCACGCCGGACGGGTGGTTGTGCGCGAAGATCACGCTGCGGGCATTGTGCTTCAGGGCGTACCGGACCACTTCCCGCGGGTAGACGCTCGTTTGCGTGAGCGTGCCCTCGAACAGCTCCTCGATCTCGATCAGCCGGTTCTGCGCGTCCAGGTAGGCGACCGCGAACAGCTCGCGCTGCCGCCCGCCGAGGTGCAGGCGCATCCAGTCCTGCAGGGTGGCCCGGACGGCGTCCGGGGAACTGAGCGCCTTTTCACGCGGAATGCGCTCGTGCAGCGCCCGCTTGGCCAGCTCGTAGGCCGCCTTCAGCTGTGCTGCCTTGGCCTTGCCGATGCCCTTCGACCCGATGAGCTCGGCGTTCGACGCAGCGAACAGCCCGGCGAGCGACTTGTGCTCGAGGAGCAGCTCGCGAGCGAGATCCACGGCGCTTCGCCCCCGGACCCCCACGCGCAGGAAGATCGCCAGGAGCTCGCCGTCGGAAAGCGCGTCCGCCCCGCGCTTCAACAGCTTCTCGCGCGGTCGCTCGTCCTCCGGCCAGTCCGAAATCGCCATGCCGCTCCCCCGATCCGCATTAGAATCCGCGCTCGCATCTTAGCGAAGAGATCATGAGCGAGCTTCTCGGCAGGCGCGTCCTGCTCGGCATCACCGGGGGCGTCGCGGCGTACAAGTCCGCGCTGCTCGTGCGCAGCCTCGTCACCGCGGGCGCGGACGTGCAGGTCGTCATGACCGCCGCGGCGGCGCAGTTCATCACGCCCGTGACGCTGCAGGCGCTCTCGGGCAAGCCGGTGTTCACCGACATGTGGGACGCGCGCATCCCGAACAACATGGGCCACATCGAGCTGTCGCGCGACCGGGAGCTGATCGTGGTGGCGCCGGCAACCGCCGACTTCATGGCGAAGGTCGCGCACGGGCTCGCGGACGATTTGCTCTCCACGCTCGCGCTCGCCCGAGAGTGCCCGTTGATGCTCGCGCCGGCGATGAACCGGCAGATGTGGGAGCACCCGGCCACACAGCGCAACGCCGCTGCCCTGGCCGCCGACGGCGTCGTGCTCGTCGGGCCGGAAGCGGGCGACCAGGCATGCGGGGAGACCGGCATGGGGCGCATGCTCGAGCCCGAGGCGATCCACGCGGAGATCGTGCGTGCGCTGGGCCCCAAGTCGCTGGCCGGCAAGCGCGTCGTCGTCACTGCCGGCCCGACCTTCGAGCCGATCGACACGGTGCGCGGCATGACCAACCTGTCCAGCGGCAAGATGGGATTCGCGGTCGCGCAGGCGGCGGCCGAGGCGGGCGCCGAAGTGACCCTGGTTTCCGGGCCGGTGTCCCTCGCCACGCCGGCGGGCGTGAAGCGCGAGCGCGTCATCACCGCGCGCGAGATGCACGCCGCGGTCATGCGCGCCGTGGCCGGCGCCGATGTCTTCATCGCCGTCGCCGCGGTGGCCGACTACCACGTGAAGAACGCCGCCGGACACAAGCTCAAGAAGAACGGCGAGCTGCCGAAGCTCGAGCTCGAGGAGAATCCGGACATCCTCGCGTCCGTCGCCGCCCTGAAAAGCGGCCCGTTCTGCGTGGGCTTCGCCGCGGAGACGGAGAACCTCCACGAGTACGCCCAGGCCAAGCGGAAGAAGAAGCGCATTCCGCTGCTCGCCGCCAACCTCGCGCAGCACGCCTTCGGCCGCGACGACAACGCGCTCACCCTGTTCGACGACGCCGGCGAGCATGCGCTGGCGCGCGCTCCGAAGATCGTCATCGCGCGGCAGCTCGTCGCGCACATCGCCGCGATGCTTCCACGCAAATGAACCAGCTCGACGTCCGCGTGCTCGACGCACGCCTGCACGACACGCCCCCGCATTACGCCACGGCGGGCGCCGCGGGTCTCGACCTGCGCGCCTGCACGGACGCGCCCTTCGTCCTCGAACCCGGCGCCTCCACGCTGGTGAAGAGCGGCATCGCGATCCACATCGGCGATCCGGGTTATGCGGCCCTGGTCCTCCCGCGCTCGGGCCTTGGCGCGAAGCACGGCATCGTGCTCGGCAACCTCGTCGGACTGATCGACTCGGACTACCAGGGCGAGATCATGGTCTCGCTGTGGAACCGCTCGCAGACCGCCTACACGCTGCAGCCGCTCGAGCGCATCGCGCAGCTCGTGATCGTCCCGGTGCACCGGGTGGGTCTGAACATCGTGGAAGCGTTCGTCGCGTCGGAGCGCGGCGCCGGGGGCTTCGGCAGCACGGGGAAGGGCTGAAAGCGCCGAGGCCGCCTCGCGGCGGCCTCGGCGTCTTACGGCGGTCGCGCGGCTACGCGCCGAGGGTGTCGTTCCAGATGCTCTTCGCCCAGCCGTCGGCGTACTGTTTTTCCAGCTGGCTGCGCTGGTTCGAGACGCCGCCCGAGCCGGGCACCGTCACGAGGGTCTTCTGCGCGGCATCCCAGCGATGCACCGAGGTCACGTGCATGGCCTCCGTGTCGCTCACGTAGCTGTAGCAGGTGTTGTTGATCACCGGCTCGGGGTTGACCGCCTTGTCGGTCATCATCGCGACGACGGCGGACGCGCAGATCTTCGCGTGGTTGTTCGCCATGCTGCCGGACTTCGGCATCGCGGGCGCGGAGAGCGTCGCGTCGCCGAGGACGTGGATGCCCGGTACGGCCACCGACTCCATGGTCTGCCAGTTCACGCCGCACCAGCGGTTGTTCGCGGTGATGAGCTTCGCCTGCTGCGCGATGTTGCCGGCGCGCATCGGCGGCACGACGTTGAGGACATTGCCCTTGAACGAATCGAACTCGGTCTTGACGGTCATGCCCTTCAGGTCGATGTCCTTCGCCTCCTGGTTCGGGCGATAGTCGATGATGCCCTTGTAGAGATCGTTCCACGCGGCGAGGAACAGGCCCTTCTTCGAGACGATGTCCTCGTTGCCGTCGAGTACCAGGACCCGGGACTTCGGCTTCGCCTTCTTGAAGTAGCTCGCCACCTGGCAGGCGCGCTCGTAGGGACCGGGCGGGCACCGGTAGGGCGCCTTCGGGATGGACAGCACGTAGGTGCCGCCGTCGGGCATCGCCTCCAGCTGCTTGCGCAGCGCCACCGTCTCCTCGCCGGCCTTCCAGGCGTGCAGGATCGTCTTCTGCGCTTCCGCATTGAGGCCGGGGATCTGGTCGTACATGAAGTCCACGCCCGGCGCGACCACCAGACGGTCGAACGGCAGGTCCTCGATGCGGCGCAGCTGCACCCGCTTGCGCTCGACGTTGATCCCGGTGACCTCGTCCCGGATCACCTGCACGCCGTAGTCCCGCAGGCCGCCGTAGCCCATGGTGAGGCTCTCGATCGTGCGCGAGCCGCCCAGCACGAGGTTGGACAGCGGGCAGGACACGAACTGCGTGTTGCGCTCGATGAGGAAGACCTCGACGCGTCCGCCGCTCCACATGCGGATGTACTTCGCCGCGGTGGCGCCGCCGTAGCCCCCGCCGATGACGATGACGCGTCCGACGGGCTTGGGGGGGGCGCTCGGGGCGGTGGCGCAGCCGGCCAGCCCGAGCGCGGTCCCCGCGCCCATGAGCTTGATGAACTGACGGCGATCGAATGCTGTGGTCATGGCGCTCTCCCTATTTGGCCTTCTGCGCGGCGAACCACGCCGCCATCGCGTCGATCTGCGCATCGGTGTAGCCCTTGGCGATCTGATGCATGATCGTCGCCGGGCGCTTGCCTTCGCGGAAGTCGCGCATGTGCTGGGAGATGGTCGACGCCGACTGCCCCGCGAGCTGCGGCATGCCGCCCGGGCTCACGCCGTTGGTGCCGTGGCAGATCGCGCAGGACGCGCTGAGATCGCGGCCCGAGGGCGGCGTGGCCTGCTGCGCGGAAGCGAGCAGGGGGGCGGCGAGCAGGGCTCCTGCCGCCGCAATACGCAGAACACGCATTCTTGGCTCCTCCTTATTGTAGGGCGCCGGGAGTTTCCGCCGGGCGACCCGGAGCGTCAAGGCGCGCCGCGTCATGAGCTCATGCGGTTTGCTGATGACCGTGCCAAAGCGAAACGGCCGCCCCGGGGGGGCGGCCGTCGCGGTCGGCGCTGCGCCGTTCAGGTGGCGGCGTCGGTGGGCTCGGCCGACGGCGGGACGCTCTCCGGCTGGCCCTCGGGGAAGTTCAGGACCACCTTGTCGTCCGCCTCGAGATCCACGATCACCTTGCCGCCGTTGGTCAGCCGTCCGAACAGGAGCTCGTCGGCCAGCGCCTTGCGGATGGTGTCCTGGATGAGGCGGGACATCGGGCGGGCCCCCATCTGCGGGTCGAAGCCCTTCTTGGCGAGGTGGGCCTTGAGGGCGTCGGAGAACACCGCCTCGACCTTCTTCTCGTGGAGCTGCTCCTCGAGCTGCATAAGGAACTTGTCGACCACGCGCAGGATGATCTCGGTGTCCAGCTGGCGGAAGGAGATGATCGCGTCCAGCCGGTTGCGGAACTCCGGCGTGAACATGCGCTTGATGTCGGCCATCTCGTCGCCGGCCTGCTTCGGGTTGGCGAAGCCGATCGACGACTTGGAGAGCGACTCGGCGCCCGCGTTCGTCGTCATGATGATGGTGACGTTGCGGAAGTCGGCCTTGCGTCCGTTGTTGTCGGTCAGCGTGCCGTGGTCCATGACCTGCAGCAGGATGTTGAAGATGTCCGGGTGCGCCTTCTCGATCTCGTCGAGCAGCAGCACGGCGTACGGCTTCTTGGTGATCTGCTCGGTGAGCAGGCCGCCCTGGTCGAAGCCGACATACCCCGGCGGCGCGCCGATGAGGCGGCTGACCGCGTGGCGCTCCATGTACTCCGACATGTCGAAGCGGATGAGCTCGATGCCCATGCAGTAGGCGAGCTGACGGGCGACCTCCGTCTTGCCGACGCCGGTCGGGCCGGAGAAGAGGAAGTTCCCGATCGGCTTCTGCGGGTTGCCGAGGCCCGAGCGCGCGGTGCGGATCGCCGCCACGAGCGCATCGATCGCCTTGTCCTGCCCGAACACCACGGCCTTCAGGTCCCGGTCGAGGTTGCGCAGCGCCTGGCGATCGTCGTTGGAGACGCTCTGCGGCGGGATGCGCGCGATCTTGGCGATGATCTCCTCGATCTCGCCCTTGCCGATGACCTTCTTCTGCTTGGACTTCGGCAGGATGCGCTGCGCCGCGCCGGCCTCGTCGATGACGTCGATCGCCTTGTCCGGCAGGTGGCGGTCGTTGATGAACCGGGCGGAGAGCTCGGCCGCCGAGGAGAGCGCGTTGGCCGAGTACTTGACGCCGTGGTGCGCCTCGAAACGGCTCTTGAGCCCCTTCAGGATCTCCACGGTCTCGTCGATCGACGGCTCGTTGACGTCGATCTTCTGGAAGCGCCGCGACAGCGCGTGGTCCTTCTCGAACACCCCGCGGTACTCGTTGTACGTCGTGGCCCCGATGCACTTCAGCTGCCCGGTGGAGAGCGCCGGCTTCAGCAGGTTCGACGCGTCGAGCGTCCCGCCCGAGGCCGCCCCGGCGCCGATGAGGGTGTGGATCTCGTCGATGAAGAGGATCGCGTTGGGGTTGTCGAGCAGCTGCTTCAGCACCGCCTTCAGGCGCTGCTCGAAGTCGCCGCGGTACTTGGTCCCGGCGAGGAGGGCGCCCATGTCGAGCGAGTACACCTGGCAGCGCGACAGGATGTCGGGCACCTGGCCTTCGACGATGCGCCGTGCCAGACCTTCGGCGATGGCGGTCTTGCCCACCCCGGCTTCGCCCACCAGCAGCGGGTTGTTCTTGCGCCGCCGGCACAGCGTCTGGACGACGCGTTCGAGCTCGCGGTCGCGGCCGATCAGCGGGTCGATCTTGCCGACCAGCGCCTGCGCGTTGAGGTTGACCGTGTAGGTCTCCAGGGCGCCGCCGGACTGGTTGCCTTCCTCCTGCTCCGCCTCGGGCTGCTCCTGCTTCTGCGGCTGGGCCTGCGAGGTCTTGGTGATGCCGTGCGAAATGTAGTTGACCACGTCGAGGCGCGTCACCCCCTGCTGGTGCAGGAAGTACACGGCGTGCGAGTCCTTCTCGCCGAAGATCGCCACCAGTACGTTCGCCCCGGTGACCTCCTTCTTGCCCGACGACTGGACGTGAAGGATGGCGCGCTGGATCACGCGCTGGAAGCCGAGCGTCGGCTGCGTGTCGATCTCCTCCGAGCCGGCCACGGTCGGCGTGTGCGCGCCGATGAAATCGGTCAGCGCCTTGCGCAATTCCTCGATGTTGGCCGCGCACGCGCGCAGCACCTCGGCGGCGGTGGGGTTGTCCAGCAGTGCGAGGAGCAGGTGCTCCACGGTGATGAATTCGTGCCTTTTCTGGCGCGCCTCGACGAACGCCATGTGAAGGCTGACCTCGAGTTCCTGGGCGATCATTACGTTTCCTCCATTACGCACTGCAGCGGATGCTGGTGCTTGCGGGCGTAGTTGACGACCTGTTCGACCTTGGTCGTCGCGATGTCGCGGGGGTAAACGCCACAGACGCCCATGCCCTCGCGGTGGACCTTCAACATGACCTGGGTTGCCTTCTCCCTGCTCATCGAGAAGAAGGTCTGCAGGACGACCACGACGAACTCCATCGGCGTGTAATCGTCGTTGAGCAGGAGAACCTTGAAGAGCGGCGGCGGCTTGACCTTGGCCTTCTTGGCCTCGAGGACGGTGCCGTCACGCGAACGATTTGCCATGCTGCGATGCTGATGTCCACACTATGCCAGAACCACCCAACCGTCAAATCCATGACACGTCCTGAGGACGTGCGGCGCGGCGCCCGTCGACCCGGCGGCCGACCGGCGCTCCGGCTCCCCCCGATGCGGTCCAGGGGCGGGAGACGGCAGAGCGTGTTCCTCGGCACGGGGCGAAACCAATCGTAGCCATGTTCGGGGGGGTGTGCAATGACCCGTGACCCGCGCGCAACAACTTGCGAAATCAGGGATTTCCGTCGCGTCGGCACTCTTGACGCCCGGGTTGGAAGCGCGTAAAAGGCAAGCCGTGTTTGTTTTCAAGCGGTATGAGGAACGCTCTGTCCCGAAAGCTGGCTTGAAGTACAGGCATAGAGGGGGGGACCCCGAATCTTTTTTCAGGGAAG
>CAZKHE010000014.1:0-56535 GCA_964552535.1 uncultured Enterobacteriaceae bacterium
TCAGCAGGTCGTAGGCCTTCTTGTCGCGATACGGCCCGTCGTCGCCGTAGCCGGAGATGTCGCACACGATGAGACGCGGATGCGCCGGCGCGAGCGCCTCGTATCCGAGGCCAAGCCGCGCCGCGGCGCCCGGCGCGAGGTTCTGCACCAGCACGTCGGCCTGCGCGACCAGGCGCGCGAGAATGGCGCGAGCCTCCGGGTGCTTCACGTCGAGGGTGAGGCTTTCCTTCGAGCGGTTGGTCCACACGAAGTGCGACGCGAGTCCGCGCACGCGCGCGTCGTAGCCGCGCGCGAAGTCGCCCACCCCGGGCCGCTCGATCTTGATGACGCGGGCGCCGAGATCGGCGAGCTGGCGCGTCGCGAACGGCGCAGCGATCGCGTGCTCCAGCGTCACGACCGTGATGCCCTGGAGCGGCTTCATGCAAGCTCTGCGGTCGCGTCCATGGTGAGCCAGCCTTCGTGGTCGCGGGCGAAGAGCCGCACCGTCCTGCCATCCTCCCCGGGCGCGCCGCACACGAAGAAGGGATGCAGGTCGAAGGTCGGGCGCACGGCGCGGAACTGGAACCTCGCGACGCGCGCCTCCGGCCGCTGCCAGCGCAGCAGGTCCACCAGCAGCGTGGCGATGAGCGGCCCGTGCACGACAAGGCCGGTGTAGCCCTCGACCTCGGTGACGTAGCGCCGGTCGTAGTGGATGCGGTGGCCGTTGAACGTGAGCGCGGAATACCGGAAGAGCAGCACGTCGTCCGGCACCCAGCGCTTCTCCCATGCCGGGTTCGCGGGGGCGGCCTGCGGCGGCGGCGCCGGGTCGTCGGGTCGCGGCGCGTCGCGGTACACGATGTCGTGATGCTCGGTGAGGGCGACCTCCGGGGCGCCGTTCGCGCGGATCTCGTGGCGCACCCGCACGAACACCAGCCGGCCGGTGCGGCCGGACTTCTCGCTCACGCTCTCGATGGTCGAGGTGCGCTCGATGCGATCGCCGATGCGCAGGGGACGGTGGAACTCGAGCTGGCTCCCCGCCCACATGCGTCGCGGGAGCGGCACCGGCGGCAGGAAGCCGCCGCGCTTCGGATGGCCGTCGGGACCGATCTCCGATTGGCGCGCCAGCGGGAGGAAGTAGAGCCAGTGCCACAGCGCCGGCAGCTCGGTGCCGTCGGCGGGCCGCGCCGGATCACGATCGAGCGTCGCGGCAAGGCCGGCATACGGGGTGGGCGTGACGAGGTCCGACAACGTCTCCGTGCGCCCCACCCAGTCGGCGAGATGGGCGCTCATCGGGCACCTGCCAGGGCGCGCCACACCTTCTCCCGGGTGGCCGGCATGTCGATGTGCTTCAGCCCGGTGGCGGGCTGCAGCGCATCGACCACTGCGTTGATGACTGCGGGGGGCGCGCCGACCGCGCCCGCCTCGCCCGCCCCCTTCACGCCGAGCGGATTGGACGTGCTCGGCACATGATGGAAGCCGCAGTCGAAGCTCGGCACGTCGTCCGCCCGCGGCATGGCGTAGTCCATGAACGAACCGGTCACGAGCTGTGCCGTGTCGCGGTCGTACACGCCCTCCTCGAGCAGCGCCTGGCCGATACCCTGCACCGTGCCGCCGTGCACCTGCCCTTCCAGCAGCAGCGGATTGATGGCGCGGCCGAAGTCGTCGACGATGGTGTAGCGCACGATCGCCGTCGCCCCCGTGTCCGGGTCGATCTCGACTTCGCAGATGTGGCAGCCGTTGGGATAGGTGAACGCCTCGGGGTTGCGCGTGTGGGTCGCCGCGAGGCCGCCCGCCTTGGCTGCGACCTGCGCCAGCGAGGCCGCGCGGTCGGTGCCGACGATGCGGTATTCGCCGTCGCGGTATTCGATGTCGGCCGGCGCGGCCTCGAGCAGCGCGGCGGCGTGCTGCCTGCCATCCGCGATCACCTCGTCCGCGGCCGCCTGCGCGGCCACGCCGCCAATGGCGAGGAACCGGCTGCCGCCGGTCATGCCGGAGGGCACGACGTCGGTGTCGCCCTGGATGACGCGGATGCGGTCGGCGTCGATGCCGAACTTCTCCGACAACAGTTGCACGAACGTGGTCACGTGGCCCTGGCCGTTGTCCTGCATGCCGGAGTACACCTCCACGCCGCCGCGGTCGTCCACCTTCACCGTGATCGTGTCGCCGCTGCCGCCGCCGCAGCGCTCGATGTACATCGCGAGGCCGATGCCCCGCAGGCGGCCGCGGCGCTGCGCCTCCGCCCGCCGCAGCGGGAAGTCGTCCCACTCGGCGCGCGCCATGCAGCGGTGCATCGCCGCTTCGAAGTCGCCGGAGTCGTAGCGGCTGTCCACCGGCGTCTGGTAGGGCATGTCCGCGGGCTTGACGAAGTTGCGGCGCCGCAGCTCGTCGGGCGCGAGCCCGAGCTCGCGCGCGGCGAGATCCACCGTGCGCTCGACGAGGTAGATCGCCTCCGGCCGCCCGGCGCCGCGGTAGGCATCGACCGGAACGGTGTGCGTCAGGACGCCGCGGATGTTGATGTAGATCGCCGGGACGCGGTAGGTGCCGGACAGCATGTACACCGCGAGCTGGGGGATGTACGGCGCATAGTTGGAGAGGTACGCGCCCATGTTGGCGAGCGTCGTCACGCGCAGCGCGAGGAAGCGGCCGTCGCCGTCCATCGCCAGTTCGACGGTCGTGTGGTTGTCCCGGCCCTGCACGTCGGAGAGGAAGGCTTCGCTGCGCTCCGCGGTCCAGCGCACGGCGCGCCGCAGCCGGCGCGACGCCCACACCACGATGGGCTGCTCGGGGTGCAGGAAGATCTTCATGCCGAAGGCCCCACCGACGTTCCCCGACACGACGCGCAGCTGCTCGCGACCGATCTTCAGGATCGCGTCGGCGATCTGCTCGTACACCACGTGCGGCCCCTGCGTCGGGGTGTAGAGCGTGGAGCGTCCGGTGGCGGCATCGTAGTCGGCGAGCGCGGCGCGCGGCTCGATCGAGTTGGCGACGATGCGGTTGTTGACGAGCTCGAGACGCGTCACGTGCGCGGCCTGGGCGAAGGCCGCGTCCACGGCGCTGCGGCTTTCGCCCGCGCCGATGTCGAAGATCAGGTTGTCGGGAACGTGCTCCCACACGAGCGGCGCGTCGGGGTCGAGGGCATGGCGGGTATCGGCGATCGCGGGCAGCGGCTCGTACTCGACGACGATGGCCTCCGCGGCGTCCTTGGCCTGCGCCAGGGTCTCGGCCACCACTACCGCGACCGGGTCGCCGACGTGGCGCACCCGATCGAGCGCGAGGATCGGCCGCGGCGTGTCGGCGCGCTCGGAACCGTCCAGATTGGTGACCGGGATCAGGCAGGGAATGAGGCCGAGCCCGTCGGCCTGCGCGTCCCGCCCCGTCAGCACGGTCAGCACGCCCGGCGCAGATGCGGCGGGCGCCGCGTCCAGGCGGGTGATGCGCGCGTGCGCGTGGGGCGAACGCAGGATGTACGCATGCGCGGCGTGCGCGAGGTGGACGTCGTCCGCGTAGCGGCCGGCGCCCTTCAGCAGCGCGGCGTCCTCGACGCGGGTGACGGTCTGGCCGACGGCGAAACGGGTCATGGAGGCATCCGGAGAAGGCGGAGGAGGATCACGGCGGAGCGCAACTATGCTAGCAGGCGTACCGTACAATGCCCTGCGGTGAAACGCGACCCAGCCCCGCCCAAGGCGGCGGATCCCCCCCACGGCGACGGCTCGCTCGCCATCGGCGGCCTCACCCGTCTCGCGCTCGAGAACAACCTCCTGCGCCAGAGCGTCGAGCACGGGCCGCTGAAGGACCTGCTGCTCACCGAGGACGAGCTGGAGGCGTCGCTCCAGGCGGCGCTCGCCTCCCCGCACCGGCAGGCCGACGTCTGGCTGTTCGGCTACGGCTCGCTGATCTGGAATCCCGTGCTCTCCTACGCCGAGCGACGCCCGGTGACGGTGCACGGGTATCACCGGAGCTTCTGCCTGTGGTCGCGCATCAATCGCGGCACCGTCGACTGCCCCGGTCTCGTGCTCGGACTCGAACGCGGCGGCCGCTGCACCGGCGTGGCGTACCGCCTGCCCCAGCGCGAGGCGGAGCTCGACCTGCGTCTGCTGTGGCGCCGCGAGATGCTGCTGGGCTCGTACGAGCCGCGCTGGGTGCAGGCGAGCGGCGCCGGCGGGAAGTTCCGCGCGCTCGCCTTCGTCGTGAACGTGAAGCGCTCCGGCTACACCGGCAAGCTCAGCCCGGAGGAGGTCATCGACCGCCTCGCGGTGGCCTGCGGCAAGCTCGGCACCGGCCTCGACTACCTGCGGCAGACCATCGCCGGCCTCGAGAACAGCGGCATCCGGGACCCGTACCTCGCGCGGCTCGACGCGCTCGCGCGGGCACGGGGTCTCTGACGGCTGGCCCCCGCAATGGAAAGCGAAACGGCCGCCGTGAAGGATGACGCACTCCCCGCGCGACGCCGGGTAAACCGGATGCAGGGTTGGTCCGTTGGCATGGGTAGTGCAGAATCCGCGCGCCAACCGCCCGTCCAGAACATGTCGCTGACCCGCGAAGACCTCGAGAATGGCTTGATGCAGCAACTCTTTTCCGAGTGCCGCGGCGGTCCGCGCTGCCTCTCCGACGAGGAACTGGATGCCTCGATCCGGTGCACGCTGGCCGGTCATGCCCCGGGCGAGGACATCTGGGTGTTCGGCTATGGGTCGCTGATCTGGAACCCGCTCTTCCACTACCTCGAGCGCCGCACGGCCACCCTCCGCGGCTACCACCGGCGCTTCTGCCTGTGGTCGATGATGGGCCGCGGCACGCCGGAGAACCCCGGCCTCGTCCTCGGGCTCGACCGCGGCGGCGTCTGCCGCGGCGTGGTCTACCGCATCTCCGCCCACCATGCCGTGGAGGAACTACGGCTTCTCTGGCGGCGGGAGATGGTGGTCGGCTCCTACTGCCCGCGCTGGCTCAAGGTGGAGGCCCCCGGCCACGCCTCTCGCGAGGACGTCCGCGCGCTCGCCTTCGTGGTCAACCGCGAGCACTGCAATTACGCCGGCCGCCTGCCGGACGAACGCGTCGCCACCGCGCTCGCCACCGCGCGCGGCCACATCGGCGCGTCCGCCGAATACCTCATGAAGACCTTCGAGGGACTCGCCGCGCACGGCATCCACGACCGGCATCTCGCCGGCCTGCGCGAGCGCGTCCTCGCCTTCGGGGGCTGAGCGCCGGCGCCTCAGCGCAGGTGGCTGAGCGGCAGGGCCGTCGTGTCCTTGATCCGCTCCAGAACGAAGTTCGACTTCACGTCGATCACCCCCGGATGCTGCAGCAGCCGGTCGAGCACGAATCGGGAGAAGTGTTCGAGATCCTCGACCTGCACGCGCAGTAGGTAGTCCATGTCGCCCGTCATCGCGTAGCAGGCGACCACCTCCGGCCAGGCCTGCACCGCTCGGCTGAACTCGTCGACCGGCATGCGACCGCGCTTCTCCAGCTTGACCACGACATAGGCGAGCAGGCCGAGGCCGATCCGGGCCGGATCGACCAGCGCGACGTACTGGCGGATCACGCCCGCCTCCTCCAGCGCCCGGACCCGGCGCAGGCACGGTGACGGCGACAGCGAGACCTGCTCCGCCAGTTCGGCATTGCTGAGGCGGCCGTCGCGCTGCAGGAGGTCGAGGATCTTGCGGTCGGTGCGGTCCAGTGGCGCGATTGGCATTTTCTGTCCTGAAACTGGCCTGGCGTCGCAATTGTATGCCGCAATTCATGGCGCATGCAGCGCAACTCGCAATCGTCTTGCCGTGGCCGCTGCCTAGAATGGGCGTCTCTCTCACCAGGAGACGCACATGGCCAGCACCGCAGGCGCGCCATGGGAGAACCCCATGGGCACCGACGGCTTCGAGTTCATCGAGTACGCCGCTCCCGACCCCGCCGCGCTCGGCGCGCTTTTCGAACAGATGGGCTTCCGCGCCGTCGCCCGCCACCGCCACAAGCACGTCACGCTGTATCGCCAGGGCGGGGTCAACTTCATCATCAACGCCGAGCCCGACAGCTTCGCGCAGCGCTTCGCGCGGCTCCACGGTCCGTCGATCTGCGCCATCGCCTTCCGCGTGCAGGACGCGGCGCGCGCGTACCGGCGGGCGCTCGAGCTCGGCGCTTGGGGATTCGACTCCCGCAGCGGCCCGATGGAGCTCAACATCCCGGCCATCAAGGGCATCGGCGACTCGCTCATCTACTTCGTCGACCGCTGGCGCGGCAAGGGCGGCGCGAAGGGGGGCATCGGCGACATCGACATCTACGACGTCGATTTCGAGCCGATTCCCGGGGCGGACGCGTTCCCGCAGGGCTACGGGCTCACCGCGGTCGACCACCTCACGCACAACGTGCATCGCGGCCGCATGAAGGAGTGGGCCGACTTCTACGAGCGCCTGTTCGAGTTCCGCGAGATCCGCTACTTCGACATCGAGGGCAAGGTCACCGGCGTGAAGTCCAAGGCGATGACCAGCCCCTGCGGCAAGATCCGCATCCCGATCAACGAGGAAGGCACCGAGAAGGGCGGCGGCCAGATCCAGGAGTATCTCGAGCAGTACCACGGCGAAGGCATCCAGCACATCGCCCTGGAGACTCGCGACATCTACGCGACGGTCGAGGGCATGCAGGCGAACGGCGTCACCTTCCTCGATACGCCGGACACGTACTACGAGCTGCTGGACAAGCGCCTGCCCGGCCACGGCGAGAACGTCGAGCGCCTGCGCCGCAGTCGCATCCTGGTCGACGGCGGTCCGCAGGGCGGCCTGCTGCTGCAGATCTTCACCAAGACGGTGATCGGCCCGATCTTCTTCGAGATCATCCAGAGGAAGGGCGACGAGGGCTTCGGCGAGGGCAACTTCAAGGCGCTGTTCGAATCCATCGAGCTCGATCAGATGCGCCGCGGCGTGCTCCCGGCGGAGGAGGCGACCTCATGAGCCCGCAGCCGCCGAAGGCGGGGCTGCGCGGGGACTACGCCCGCGCCGCCGCCGACTACACCCTCGGTCAGGACTGGGGCGCCTACACCGCCGACGAGCACGCGCTGTGGCGAAGGCTGTATGCGCGCCAGTCGGCGCTCGTCCCGCGCTACGCCTGTCCGGAATACATCGAAGCGCTCGCACGCATCGAATCGAGCGACGGCATCCCGCGGTTCGAGCAGGTATCGCGCAAGCTGCGCGCGGCGACCGGCTGGGAGATCGTCGCGGTGCCCGGGCTCATTCCCGATCGGGAGTTCTTCACCCATCTCGCCGCCCGCCGCTTTCCGGTGACCGTGTGGCTGCGCCGGCCCGAGGAGTTCGACTACATCGTCGAGCCCGACGTCTTCCACGACTTCTTCGGCCACGTACCGCTGCTGTTCGAGCCCTCGTATGCCGATCACGTGCAGGCCTACGGGGCCGGCGGTCTCAAGGCGCTCGGGCTCGATGCGCTGCAGATGCTCGCCCGGCTCTACTGGTACACCATCGAGTTCGGGCTGGTCCGCTCGCCGCAGGGTCTGCGCGCGTACGGGGCCGGGCTGCTGTCCTCGGGCGGCGAGCTCGCGTACTGCATCGATGATCCGGCGCCGCAGCGCCTCCGGTTCGATCTCGAGCGGGTGCTGCGAACGGATTACCGCATCGACACCTTCCAGCCGACGTACTTCGTGATCGACGGCTTCCGCGCCCTGCGGGAGGCAACGGCGCCCGATTTCGAGCCGATCTATGCCCGCCTGCGCGGCCTGCCGGTGCTGCCCGCGGACGGACGGCTGGCGGCGGATCGCCTGGCGGCCTGATCCGCCGGTCGGGCCGACCCCGATGCGCGACGGCGCACGGCGGCGTAAAATGCCATGTTGCGATGCAACAAGGGCCGTCCCTTGGCTTCCACGCTTACCGCCGGGACCCACCCGGCGCGCAGCCGGCGCGCCGCACTGACCCTGGGCGCGCTCGGCGTCGTCTTCGGCGACATCGGCACCAGCCCGCTCTATGCCTTCAAGGAGGCGTTCGGCGGGCACTTCTCGCTCGAGCTCGTCGAGGCGAACGTCTTCGGCGTCCTGTCGCTGATCTTCTGGGCGGTCACGCTCATCGTGACGCTCAAGTACCTGCTCTTCGTCCTGCGGTTCGACAACAACGGCGAGGGCGGCGTGCTCGCCCTGCTCGCCTACGCGACGCGCCTCATCCGCCGCAATGCCCGGCTGCAGTGGACCGCGGCGGTGCTCGCGGTCTTCGCCGCGTCGCTCTTCTACGGCGACGCGGTGATCACGCCGGCCATCTCGGTGCTTTCCGCGG
The DNA here is from genome assembly GCA_964552535.1 of uncultured Enterobacteriaceae bacterium. GTDB lineage: Bacteria > Pseudomonadota > Gammaproteobacteria > Burkholderiales > SG8-39 > CAZKHE01. The sequence continues at coordinate 8,235 of CAZKHE010000014.1, forward strand.
TCGAAGGGCTGTCCGTTGCCGCGCCGGGGCTGGAGCGCTTCGTCCTCCCGATCACCGTGGTCATCATCATCGGCCTCTTCGCCCTCCAGAACCACGGCACCGGCAAGGTGGGACGGCTGTTCGGCCCGATCACGGTGATCTGGTTCCTCACGCTCGCGACGCTCGGCATCGCGAGCATCGCCGAAACGCCGCGCATCCTCGGCGCGGTGGACCCGCGCTACGCCGCCGCGTTCATCGCGCACTCGCCGGGGGCGGCCTTCATTGCGCTCGGCGCGGTCTTCCTCACCCTCACCGGCGGCGAGGCGCTGTACGCGGACATGGGCCACTTCGGCCGCGGGCCGATCCGCGTGGGCTGGTTCGGCCTGGTGTTCCCCTCGCTGATGCTGAATTACCTCGGCCAGGGCGCGCTGGTGCTGCGCGACGCCGAGGCGGCGAAGAACCCCTTCTACCTGCTGGCGCCCGATCTCCTCGTGCTGCCGCTGGTGGTGCTGGCGACGCTGGCGACCGTGATCGCCTCCCAGGCCACCATCTCCGGCGCCTTCTCCGTCACCCAGCAGGCGTCGCGCCTGGGGTACCTGCCGCGCATCCCCACGCGGCACACGTCCGAATCCGAGCGTGGCCAGGTCTACATCCCTCAGGTGAACTGGCTGATGCTCGTCATCGTCATCGCGCTGGTCATCGGCTTCGGGTCCTCGTCCAGCCTCGCCGCGGCGTACGGCATCGCGGTGTCGGCGACGATGCTGCTCGAGACCATCCTCGTCGCCATCGTCGCGTACGCCCTGATGCCGAAGCTGCGCCCGCTGGTGCTCGCGTTCCTCGCCGCGGTGGCGACCGCCGAGGCGTTCTTCCTCGCGTCGAACGCGACGAAGATCGGCGATGGCGGCTGGTTCCCCCTGGCGTGCGGCCTTGCGGTGTTCACGCTGCTGTCCACCTGGAAGCGTGGCGGCGAAGTGCTATCGTCCGATGCCGCGCGCAAGCGCATCGCGCTGGACGGCTTCTTCGAGATGCTCGGCGAGGTGACGCGCGTCCCGGGGACCGGCGTGTACCTTTCGTCGGACCCGGAGTCCGTCCCGATCACGCTGCTCCACAACCTCAAGCACAACAAGGTGCTGCACGACCGGATCGTGCTGGTCACGATCGTGACGAAGGACGTGCCGCGCGTGCCGGACGGCGAACGCACCGAAGTGCGCGTGCTCGAGCCGCAGCACCGCTATCAGGTACTGCTGTCCTACGGGTTCATGGAGGATCCGGACATCCTGCGCGCGCTCAAGCTGCTGGAGCGGCACGGCCTGCGCTTCGAGGTGGCCGACACGACCTTCTTCCTGGGCCGCACGACGATCGCGCCGGCCGAGAAGCGCGGGCCCTTCACGTGGCGCCGCAATCTCTTCCGCTGGATGCAACGGAACACGCCGAGCGCGGCGGAGTACTTCAACATCCCGCCCGACCGCGTGATCGAGCTCGGCACGCGCGTGACCGTCTAGGCGCGACCCTTCGCGGCAGGAAGCACCGCCTGTCGATCAGGCGCTCGAACCCGGTCTGGCGCCCGGGGTTGCGTCGTGCGTCCGCGCGCCGCCGCGGAATCCGAGCCGCACCGACAACTTCTCCGCAGACGCACGCAGGGCGCTGGCGATGGCGCCGTCCCAGGTCGAGTCGAAGGCGCCGGAGTAGCCCAGCGAAACGAGCGCGAGCACCATGGTGCCGTTGTAGTCGAAGACCGGCGCCGCGAGGCCCGACACGCCCGAGATCATGTCGCCGACGGCGCGTGCGATGCCGTGCCGGCGCGTCTGCTCGATCACCCTGCCGAGGTCGTCGGCGCTCGCGGGGGCGAGCCCGGAACGCGCGTTGAGGGCGAGTTCCTCGCGCGCGAGCTTCGCGGTTCGCGCGGCCGGCAGGTAGGCGAGGAACGCACGTCCGGTCGCCGAGCGCGTGAGCGGCATCACCGCGCCCGTCCGCAGACTCGCCGTGACCGGCTGGCTGGATTCGAGCCAGCGGACGATGGTCGCGCCGTGGTTGCCCCAGACGGCGAGGGCCACGGTCTGGTCCAAGGCGGCCGACAGCTCGGCGAGCGCGGGCTCGGCAAGGCGATAGGGATCCAGTCGCGCGAGCCCGGCGAGCCCGAGCTGCAGCGCGAACGGCCCGAGCCCATAGCGACCGGTCGCCTGGTCCTGTTCGACCAGGCCCATGCGCGCGAAGCTCACGAGATAGCGGTGCGCCTTTGCCGCCGGCATGCCCGCTGCAGCGGCGAGGTCGCGGAGCATCATCGGCTGCGGCTGGGCGGCCAGCGCCTCCAGCAATCGCCCGCCCACCTCGATGGACTGGATGCCCTGCTGCGTATCCCCGTTCCGCGCCCCCATGTTTGACAGTATGCCATGAGTTGATTACGATAAGCTCAACGAATTTACTATTTCGTAATTCAACCACCCGCCCCTCCCCCATCAACGCATGCCCGCCACCTACCGCCAGCCCGAGTACGCCTACGCGCCGTCCGCGGACCAGCGTGCGGGCCGGGCCGTTCACCATCCGGTGATCGTCGTGGGCGCGGGCCCGGTCGGGATGTGCGCGGCGCTGGATCTCGCCCGGCACGGCATCGACGTGCTGCTCCTGGACGACGACAACACGGTGAGCGTCGGGTCGCGCGCCGTCTGCTACGCCAAGCGCACGCTGGAGATCCTGGACCGCCTCGGCTGCGGCGAGGCGGTCACCACGCGTGGCGTGTCCTGGCAGCGCGGCAAGGTCTTCTTCCAGGATCGCCTCATCTACGCGTTCGACCTGCTCCCGGAGGAGGGGCATCGCCGGCCGGCCTTCGTCAACCTGCAGCAGTACCACTTCGAGGAGATCCTCGTGGGCAGGCTGGCGGGGGCCGGCCGTGTCGATGTGCGCTGGAAGAACAGGGTCGTGGGCGTGGCCGCCGAACCGGAGACGACGCGGCTCACGGTCGAGACGCCCGACGGCCCGTACCCCGTGACCTGCGACTGGCTGATCGTGTGCGACGGCGCGCGCTCGCCGGTCCGCGGGATGCTCGGCCTCGAGTCCAGGGGCCAGGTGTTCCGGGACCGCTTCCTGATCGCCGACGTGGTGATGAAGGCCGACTTCCCCACCGAGCGCTGGTTCTGGTTCGACCCGCCGTTCCATCGCAACCAGTCGACGCTGCTGCACCGGCAGGCCGACAACGTCTGGCGGATCGATTTCCAGCTCGGCTGGGACGCCGATCCGGAGGAGGAGAAGAAGCCGGAACGCGTCATTCCGCGCATCCGCGCCATGCTCGGCGACGAGCGCGAGTTCGATCTCGAGTGGGTGAGCGTGTACACCTTCCAGTGCCGGCGCATGGAGCGCTTCCGCCACGGGCGCGTGCTGTTCGCCGGCGACGCCGCACACCAGGTCTCGCCGTTCGGCGCCCGCGGCGCCAACTCCGGCATCCAGGACACCGACAACCTCGCCTGGAAGCTCGCGCTGGTCATGCAGGGCAAGGCGCCGGAGCGGCTGCTCGACACCTACTCCGACGAGCGCGTCTACGCCGCCGACGAGAACATCCTCAATTCCACGCGCTCGACCGACTTCATCACGCCGAAGAGCGCCATGAGCCGCGTGTTCCGCGACGCGGCGCTGACGCTCGCCGAGCACCACCCCTTCGCGCGTCGCATCGTGAACTCCGGGCGGCTCTCGGTGCCCGCCACGCTGGCACGATCCGCGCTCAATACCCCGGACAGCGATGCCTTCCGCGGCGCCATGGCGCCCGGCGCCCCGGCGGCCGACGCGCCCGTCATGGCGGACGGCAGGGCGGCGTGGTTCCTCGAGCAACTCGGCGGATCGTTCACGCTGGTGCACTTCGGCGCCGCCGGCCTGCCGCCGCTCCTGCGCTGCGGCGGCATCGACGTGGCGGTGGTGCAGGTGGGGCACGACGTCCACGACTCGGCAGGCCTGCTCGAGCGGCGTTACGATGCACGCGAGGGGACCACGTATCTCTTCCGGCCGGACCAGCACGTGTGCGCGCGCTGGCGGCGGTACGACGAACGCCTCCTGCGCGAGGCGGTGATGCGCGCGACCTGCAATCGATGATGCCGGCCGCGATCCCGACTTCGGCGAGCAAGCGGGGGCCCGACCCTCGCCTCGCTCCTGATCCATGAAGCTCAACACCGAACCCAACCTCGCCTCGCCCGACGACTTCTACGAGGCACTGATCGACCTGCACCGCGGCCTCACCGACGAGCAGTCCGCCGCGGTGAACGCCCGACTCATCCTCCTTCTCGCCAACCACGTCGGCGACGCGGAAGTGCTGCGCGATGCCCTGCTGCTCGCGCGCGACCCCGCGCCGCCCGCCACCGGGAGACCGCAATGACCGCCATCACCAAGACGCAGACCCGGCACGCCCCCCGCACCATGCAGGGAACTGCGCTCGGCTATCTCGTCGGGTTCGGCAACCACTTCGCCACCGAGGCGCTGCCCGGCGCGCTGCCCCAGGGCCAGAACTCGCCGCAGAAGTGTCCCTATGGACTCTATGCCGAGCAGCTCTCCGGCACCGCCTTCACCGCGCCCCGCGCGGCGAACCGGCGCACCTGGATGTATCGCATCCGGCCCGGCGCGATGCACCAGCCGTTCCGCCGCATCGACGAGGGCCGCTTCGTCTCGGCCTTCGGCGAGGTGCCGCCGACGCCGAACCAGCTGCGCTGGGATCCGTTCCCGATTCCGTCGCAGGCGACCGATTTCATCCAGGGGCTCGTCACCATGTGTGGCAACGGCGCGCCGGACGCGCAGTCGGGCTGCGCGGTGCACATGTACGCCGCCAACCGGTCGATGACGGACCGCTTCTTCTACGACGCCGACGGGGAGCTGCTGATCGTCCCGCAGCAGGGTCGCCTGCGCCTCGCCACGGAGCTCGGCGTGCTCGACGTGGAGCCGCAGGAGATCGCGTGCATTCCGCGCGGCGTGCGCTTCCGCGTGGAACTGCTCGACGGCACCGCCCGCGGCTACGTGTGCGAGAACTTCGGCGCGCCCTTCCGGCTGCCCGACCTCGGGCCGATCGGCTCCAACGGCCTCGCCAATCCCCGCGACTTCCTCACGCCGGTCGCCGCGTACGAGGATCGCGAGGGCAGGTTCGAGCTCGTCGGGAAGTTCATGGGCCGCCTGTGGTCGGCCGAGATCGGCCACTCGCCGCTCGACGTGGTCGCCTGGCACGGCAACTTCGCGCCCTACAAGTACGACCTGCGCCGCTTCAACACCATCGGCTCGATCAGCTACGACCATCCGGACCCGTCGATCTTCCTGGTGCTGCAGTCGGTCTCGGACACGCCGGGCGTGGACAACATCGACTTCGTGATCTTCCCGCCGCGCATCCTCGCGATGGAGCACACCTTCCGTCCGCCGTGGTTCCACCGCAACATCGCCGCCGAATTCATGGGCCTCATCCACGGCGTGTACGACGCGAAGGCCGAGGGCTTCCAGCCGGGCGGCGCGAGCCTGCACAACTGCATGACCGGCCACGGACCGGACGCGGGCACGTTCGAGAAGGCCTCGAACGCCGACACGAGCAAGCCCGACTACATCCGCGAGACGATGGCGTTCATGTTCGAGACGCGCCTCGCGTTCAAGCCGACGCGGTACGCGCTGGAGTCGGCGGAGCTGCAGGCGACGTACTACGAGTGCTGGCAGAACCTGCCGAAACTGTTCGATCCGTCGAAGCCTTAGCCGGTCGTCTAGAATCGCGCCATGAAGCTCGCCACCCTCAAGAACGACACCCGGGACGGGGCGCTCTGCGTCGTCTCCCGGGACCTGAAGCACGGCATCGTCGTGTACGACATCGCGCCCACGCTGCAGGCGGCGCTCGACGACTGGGACTACATCGCACCGCAACTCCAGGGCGTGTACGAAGGCCTGAACAAGTCGCCGGAAGGCACGCGCGTGTTCGAGGTCGACTTCACCCGGTTCCACTCGCCCCTGCCGCGCGCCTTCCAGTGGGCCGACGGGTCGGCGTACGTGAACCACGTCGAGCTGGTGCGCAAGGCGCGCGGCGCCGAGATGCCCAAGGAGTTCTGGACCGACCCGCTGATGTACCAGGGCGGGTCGGACGCCTTCATCGGGCCGTGCGACGACATCGCGATGGAGTCCGAGGAGTGGGGCATCGACCTCGAGGGCGAGGTCGCGGTGATCACCGGCGACGTGCCGATGGGCGTCTCGCCGAAGAAGGCGGGCGAGCACATCCGCCTCCTGATGCTGGTCAACGACGTGTCGCTGCGCAACCTGATTCCGGGCGAGCTCGCCAAGGGCTTCGGCTTCTTCCAGTCGAAGCCGTCCTCGGCGTTCTCGCCGGTGGCCGTGACGCCCGACGAGCTCGGGTCCGCGTGGGACGGCGGCAAGGTCAGCCTGCCCCTGGTCGTCCATCTCAACGGCGAGCTCTTCGGCCGGCCCAACGCCGGCACGGACATGACCTTCGATTTCCCGCGTCTCATCGCGCATGCCGCGAAGACGCGGCCGCTCGGCGCCGGGGCGATCATCGGCTCGGGCACCGTGTCCAACAAGGACCGCTCCGCCGGCTCCACCTGCCTCGCCGAGAAGCGCATGCTCGAGACCATCGAGAGCGGCGCGCCGCAGACGCCGTTCCTGCGCTTCGGCGACCGCGTGCGCATCGAGATGCTCGACGCCGCCGGCCAGTCGATCTTCGGCGCCATCGACCAGCAGGTCGTGCAGTACACGCCGCCGAAGTGATGCGGCATTGAGTCCTTCGCTGCCGCCACGCGCGAGCGGCGATGCCGCGACCGCGCGTCGCGCCGGCGTGGCGGTCGTCGTCGGCGTGGCGTTCGCGCTGCTGCCGCTCTCCACCGACCTCTATCTCGCCTCGCTGCCCGGCCTGCGGCGTCATTTCGGCATCGGCGTCGCCGAGGTGCAGCTCACGCTCTCGGTGTTCATCGCGGCGTTCGCGCTGTCGCAGCTCGCGTACGGCCCGCTGTCCGACCGCCTGGGCCGCCGGCCGGTGCTGCTCGCGGGCATCACCATCTATCTCTTCGCCACCCTCGCCTGCGCTGCCGCGCAGTCGATCGAGCAGCTCATCGTGGCGCGCTTCTTCCAAGCGGTGGGCGCGTGCAGCGGGCAGGTGATCGGCCGCGCCATCGTCCGCGACGTGTACGGCGCGCAGGGCGCGGCGCGCATGCTGGGCTACATCACCGCCGGGACGGCGCTCGCGCCGGTGCTGGGCCCGGCCGTCGGCGGCCTGCTCACCCTCGCGTTCGGCTGGCGCGCGAGCTTCGCGCTGCTCGCGCTCATCGCCGGCGCCCTGCTGGTGGCCGCAGCGCGGTTCCTCGCGGAGTCGAACGCGCAACGCGATCCGCACGCCACCGCGCTCCGGGGCCTGCTCCGCAACTACGCGGCGCTGCTGCGCGACCGGCGCTTCCTGGGCTACGCGCTGTGTGTCGCGGCGAGCTACGGCGCGGTGTTCGCATGGATCTCCGGCTCGTCGTTCGTCCTGATCGAGTCGCTGCAGGTGCCGGTGGCGTGGTTCGGGGTGTGGTTCGGCATCACCGTGCTGCCCTACGTGATCGCAAACCTGGTCACCGCGCGCCTGGTGATGCGGGTCGGGCCGCGACGCATCCTCCGCGCCGGCGTGAGCATCGCGCTCCTCGCGGGCGTGCTGCTCGCCGCGCTGGCGCTCGCCGGCGTGCACACGATCGGCGCGATCCTCGCGCCGGTGGCGCTGTTCCTGTTCGCGACCGGACTGAACATGCCCTGCGCGATGGCCGGCGCGCTCGCCCCGTTCCCGAAGCTTGCCGGCACGGCCTCGGCGCTGGTGGGCTTCATGCAGATGGCGAGCGGCGCGCTGGTGGGCCTCGCCGTCGGGCGACTGCACGACGGGACGCCGGTCGCGACGGCGACGGCGATCGGCGTCATGACCATCGCCCTGGCACTCGCCTATGCCGCGGTCGTGCCCCGCGGCGGCGCCAGCGCGTGACGGCTCAGCGGCGCGCGACCAGTCCTTCCCGCAAGGCGTGGTCGCGCAGCGCGTCGCACTGGGGCGGGGTCAGCCGCGTCGCGTCCGGCGAGGTGTCCTCCCGCATGAGATTGCCCGGCAGCGTCGAGTGCTCGCCCGACCCGGTGAGCACGTGCACCAGTTCGTGGGCGACGACGATGGGCAGGTCCCGTGCCGCGGCGGTGATCCACACGGTGTGCACCAGTTCGGGCCGCGTCGCCGTGTTCGCGCGCCCGAACGCCTCGGCCTCGAACGCCGGGCGATGCCAGGTGTCGGCGACGAAGAACACCGCCGGCCGTGCGGGAGCCACGCTGCGCGCGAGCTCCCGCGATGCCGGCGTCCACAGATCCCGCATCGCCGGGGTGCCGCCTGCATAGGTGCGCACCTCGAGGCGCTCCAGCGCGATGCCGCAAGGCGCGAGCAGCCGTACCGCCGCGACGAGCGCTTCGGCCATGCGCTGCTCCGTCCAGCCGGTGTCGCGCAGCGTGACGGCGGCCAGCGTGAGACCGAGCGGCATCCGCGCCGGGCCGCTGGCGAGGGATCGGTCGATGGTCCACCGCGAGACCAGTTCGAGCGGCGGCGACTGCGCCCCGGCAGTGCCGGCGGCAGCCACTGCGACTGCAGCGAGCAGCCACCTGAGACATGCTTGAAGTTTCATCGGGCCGATAGCATAGTGCAGCCCACCGCACCGAGGAGACACCGCATGCGCCGACTGTTCATCCCGCTCGCACTCGTCGCCGCGCTCCCGGCGTTCGCGCACCACGGCTGGAGCGAGTACGACGCCGGCCAGTCGCTCACGCTCACCGGAACGATCAAGGCCTCGGGTTACGAGCACCCGCACGGCCACGTCACCCTCGTCACGCCCGCCAAGACCTGGCAGGTCGTGCTCGCCCCGCCGACGCGCATGGAGAACCGCGGCCTGCCGCGGGACGCGCTCAAGTCGGGCAATTCGGTGACCGTGGTCGGCTACCCGAACCGCAACAAGCCGGAGGAGATGCGCGCCGAGCGCATCACCTTCGAGGGCAAGACGGTCGAGCTCCGTTAGTGGACGTCGTCGCGCTGGCGCAGGCCCTCGAGGCCTCGGCGCTCGCCGGCGCGATGCGCCACTCGCTGTGGCTGTATCCGATCGTCGAGGTCGTGCACATCGCCGGCTTCGTGATCCTGGTCGGCTCGATCGCGATGCTCGACCTGCGCCTGCTCGGCTTCACCCGGTCGGCTTCCGTCCGCGACCTGGCGCGCCACGTGCTGCCGTGGACCTGGAGCGCGCTCCTCGTCGTCGTGCCGAGCGGGATCGCGATGTTCTCCGCGCACGCGGTCGAGTTTCTCGACAACCCGGCGCTGCGCATCAAGCTGCTGCTGATCGCGTTCGCCGGCGTGAACGCCGCCGCCTTCCACTTCGGCGTGTGGCGGTCGGCCCCGGCGTGGGACCGCAATGCGGCCGTACCGGGCGCGGCGCGGTGGGCCGCGGGCCTCTCCCTCCTGCTGTGGCTCGGCGTGATCGCCTCCGGCCGGCTCATCGCATATCTGTGATGCGGTTGCGCGTCGGCCCGGATCGCGCAATGATCTTCGCGTCATCCCGGAGAACCGCCATGCTGCGCCGCGCCTTCCTCGCCCTCGTCGCGCTCGCCGTGCTGTCCGGCTGCGCGTCCACCCGCGTCGTGAACCAGTGGGAGATGAGCGATCCGGGACCGGCGTTCCGCAAGCTCCTGGTGGTCGGCATGACGGACAACCAGTCGGTACGCCGCACCTTCGAGGACGAATTCGTGAAGGCGCTGCAGGCGCGCGGCGTGCAGGCCATCCCGAGCTACACGCTCATCCCGGAAGCCGGCAGGGTGCCCGAGGCGCGACTCGACGCCGCGGTGAAGCAGGCCGGCGCCGAAGGCGTCATCACCGCGCGCGTGGTGCAGGTCAACCAGCAGGTGGACGTGGTCCCCTCCGGGCCGCCGATGTACTGGGGGCCGCCGTGGGGCTTCTACGGCTGGTACGGCAGCGCGTGGGGGCCGGTGTACGCCTATCCGCCGCAGGTGGTCACCCGCGACGTGGTGTATGCGGAGGTCCGGCTCTATCGGGCCGCGAGCGACGCGCTGGTCTGGGCGGCCACGACCCAGACGTTCGCCCCCGGCGATCCGCGTCGCGAGTCGGCGGCCTTCGCGGACATCATCCTGCGTCAGCTCGCCGAGCGGAAGCTGATCTAGCGACCCTCGTCGACCGAGCTTCCCCCGGCACGCGGCACGCCCGCGTCGCGGCCGTCCGGGCCGTAGTACATGCGCGCGATGCCGGCCCCCGCCGCCGCCGGCTCGCACATCCCGCACGCCCGCGAAGTGCCGTAGAGGTCGCAGCCGGAAAGATCGCGGGTGCCGAGCCGGCGCATCGCATCGCGCAGCGCCTCGATCTCGGCGTGCGCGGTCGGATCGTTGCGGGTCACCACCGCGCTCACGCCTTCGCCGATCACGCGCCCGTCGCGCACCACCACCGCGCCGTAGGGCTGGTCGCCCGCCGCGATCGCGCGCCGGCGCATCTCGAACGCCTGGGCCACGAGCGCCGCGCGCGCGCCCGGCGGAGCCGCGCGCGAGCGCCCGGCCGCGGCCAGCGCCGCCGCGCCGAGGAGCCAGCGGCGGCGGCCGCAGTCGCAGGGCGTGTTCATCGCAGCACGATGTTACGCCACGCCCCCGAACGCCAGCGCAGGAAGAGCGACGTGCCGAGGGCGCAGCAGTAGATCACGGCGGCGACCCAGCCGCCCGCCGCGCCCCAGCCCGCCTGCGGCAGGTGCGGTACCCAACCCTGCCCGGGCGCGAAGGTGAGCATGTGCGCGAGCGGCATGAAGAGCGCCCAGGCGAGGACCAGCACGACGATCGCCGGCACGCGCACGTCGCCCGCCCCGCGCAGGCAGAACGAGGAGCCGATGTTGAGGCCGTCGAAGGCCTGGTAGATCGCCGCCAGCCAGAGCAGCGTCGCGCCGAGTCGCACCACGTCGGCCGCGTGCGGGTCGTCGGCCGCGACGAACGCAGGCAGGAGCCACGGCGCGGCGGCCGCGAGCAGCACGCCGAAGATCCCCATGTAGCCGACCGAGAGCCGGATGGTGGCGTTGCCCACCTTGCGCGCCCAGTCGCGGTCCCCGGCGCCGATCGACTGCCCGACGAGCGTCGTGCCGGCGATGCCGATCCCGACCGCGGGCATGTAGCAGATCGAGGTGAGCATCATCGCGAGCTGCGACGCCGCGCCGTCCACCGCGCCGAGGCGCACCTGCATGAGCTGGAACAAGGACAGGGCGGCGAGATCCATGGTCACCGACAGCCCCATGGGCAGCCCGAGCACGATGAGCCGGCGCAGCGCCTCGGCGCGGAACGGCCACGTGGTGCGCGAGGCGTACTCGCGGTGCACCGTCGCGCTCAGGAACACCGCGAGCGAGGCGACGAAGCCGAGCGCCACGGCTGCGGTGGTCGCCCACGCCGCACCGGCCATGCCCCACCCGAGGCGGAACATGAACACCTCGTTGAGGAGGGCGTTGGCCACGGCGACGAACACGTTGAGCCACAGCGTCACCCCGGTGCGGCCGATGCCGTTGAAGAAGCCGGTGACCGCCCACATGGCCACCGCGAGCGGGCCGCCGAGCATTCGCGGCAGCCAGTACTCCTGCGCGAGCGCCTCGATGCCCGGCGCGAGACCGAACGGCGCGAAGAGCCACGGCCCGGCCAGCGCGAGCGCGAGGAACGCCGGCGCGGTGGCGAGCGAGGCCCAGCAGCCGGTCCACACCGCGCGGCCGGCGCGCACCTTGCGGCCGCTCCCGAAGGCCTGCGCCACCAGCGTCTGCACCGCCATCCCCATGCCGCCGAAGAGCAGGATGAACACGAGCACGAGGAAGTACGACGCGCCCATCGCCGCGGTCGCATCGGTGGAGAGGCGGCCGATGAACCAGGTGTCGATCAGCGAGAGCGCCGCCTGCGTGCTCGCGTTGAGGACGAGCGGCAGCGCGAGGAGGACGATCGCGCGGTAGTCGATGCGCCGCCGGCCGTGGGCGTCGAGACGGAGGGCGGGGAGAACGGGATCAGGCGCCGACAAGGATCTTCACCACGGAGGTCCGGAGGATGCTCGGATGCACGGGGAAGCGCGCTCGACCGCCCGGCGCGAAGTCCTTCCCTGCACGCCTCCGCGTGCCCTGCGTCTCCGCGGCGGAGATGCCGGTCCGCCCTAGGTCCGGTGCGCCCGGATGAACTCCCCGATGCGCGGCGCGATCACCTCGCGCCACTTGCGGCCGCTGAAGATGCCGTAGTGCCCCACGCGCGGCACGCGGAAGTGCTCGCGGTTGTCCACCGGGATGCCCCTGCACAGCTGGTGCGCGGCCTCCGTCTGGCCGAAGCCGGAGATGTCGTCCAGTTCGCCCTCGATCGTGAGCAGCGCCGTGCGCGAGATCGCCGCCGGGTTCACCCGCTGGCCGCGCACGTCCCAGGTGCCGTTCGGCAGGCGGTGCTCCTTGAACACCGTGCGGATGGTGTCGAGGTAGTACTCGGCCGGCATGTCGAGCACCGCGTTGTACTCGTCGTAGAACTTGCGGTGCGACTGCGCGCTCGAGCCGTCGCCCTGCACCAGGTGGTTGTAGTAGTCCCAGTGCGCATCGGCGTGGCGGTCGGGGTTCATCGCCACGAACCCCATGTGCTGCAGGAAGCCCGGATACACGCGTCGCATGAATCCGGGATAGCGCATCGGCACGCTGTGGATCAGCGTGCGCTCGAACCAGGAGACCGGCTTGGTGGTCGCGAGGTTGTTGACCTGCGTGGGGCTGCGGCGCGTGTCGATCGGCCCGCCCATCATGATCATCGTGCGCGGCTTCACCGGCTCGTCGTCGGCGGCCATGAGGGAGATCGCCGCGAGCACCGGCACGGTGGGCTGGCAGACCGAGATGACGTTGATCTCCGGCCCGAGGAAGCGGATGAACTCGCGCACGTAGTCGACGTAATCGTCCAGGTGCCAGGGACCTTCCGCCACCGGCACCATCTTCGCGTCCATCCAGTCGGTGATGTACACGTCGTGGTTGGGCAGCAGCGCCCGCACCGTGTCGCGCAGCAGGGTCGCGAAATGCCCGGAGAGAGGCGCCACGAGCAGCACGCGCGGGTCGTCGCGCTCCACGGCGCGCTGGAAGTGCAGCAGCCTGCAGAATGGCTTGGCGAGCGCCACGCGCTCGGTGACCGCGACGTCCTCGCCGCCGATGACGGTGCGCGTCAGCCCGAACTCGGGCTTCTCATAGCGCTTGGTCAGGCGATGGAACAGCTCGTTGGACGCGGCGATGCGCCGGCTGCCGGGCACGTAGGCGAGCGGACTGAACGGATGGCTGAAGATCTCGTGATTCACCTTCGCCATGACGTTCCATGGCGCAAGGATGGCGTGCTGCATCTCGTGCAAGGCGTAGAGCATGGTCTTCCCCCGCCGGGATTCTCGCTCCCGGTCCGCTGATTGTTGCACTGCGGTTATACCAGAGGAAAAATCCGGACGCATTGCCCCCCGTAATGAAAAACGGGCGCCCGACCGGATGCCGGGACGCCCGTGTGTAATTGCACGTTCCGTACCACGCGGCGCGGACGGCGCCGTAGGAAGAACCCCTACGCCGCCTTCTCGTCGCGCAGCGCGCGCCGCAGGATCTTGCCCACGTTTGTCTTGGGCAAGTCGGTGCGGAAGGCGATGTGCTTGGGACGCTTGTAGCCGGTCAGGACCTTCTCGCAGTGGGCGCGGATGTCCGCCTCGGTGAGATCCGGGTCCTTCTTCACGATGAAGACCTTCACCGCCTCGCCCTGGTAGTCGTCCGGCACCCCGACGGCGGCCACTTCGAGCACGCCCGGATGCTTGGCGATCTCGCCCTCGACCTCGTTCGGATACACGTTGAAGCCCGAGACGAGGATCATGTCCTTCTTGCGATCGACGATGCGCACGAATCCGCGCTCGTCCATGACCCCGACGTCGCCGGTGGCGAAGAAGCCGTCCGGCGAGATCGCCTTCGCGGTTTCCTCCGGGCGCTGCCAGTAGCCCTTCATGACCTGCGGGCCGCGGATGCAGATCTCGCCGACGCCGCCCACCGGCAGCGTCTCGCCGGCGTCGCTGCGGATGATGACCTCGGTGGACGGCACCGGCAGGCCGATCGATCCGTTCCACGCGGGCAGGTCGAGGGGATTGATGGTCGCGGCGGGCGAGGTCTCGGTGAGGCCGTAAGCCTCGATGAGCGACTTGCCGGTGACCGCCTTCCACTTGTCCGCGACCGCCTGCTGCACGGCCATGCCGCCGCCCAGCGTGCACTGGAGCGACGAGAAGTCGAGCTTCGCGAAGTCCGGGTTGTTGAGCAGCGCGTTGAACAGGGTGTTCACCCCGGTGATCAGCGTGAAGCGGTGTTTGGAAAGCTCCTTCACGAACCCGGGGATGTCGCGCGGATTGGTGATCAGCACGTTGCAGCCGCCCAGCTTCATGAAGGTGAGGCAGTTCGCCGTCAGCGAGAAGATGTGATACAGCGGCAGCGCGGTGATCACGATGTGGCCTTCGGTGCCGATGAAGGGCTTCAGCCACGCCTCCGCCTGCAGCAGGTTCGCGACGATGTTGCGGTTGAGCAGCATCGCGCCCTTGGACACGCCGGTGGTGCCGCCGGTGTACTGCAGGAAGGCGATGTCCTCGTGCCCGATGTCGCGCCGCTCCAGCGCCCGCCCCGCGCCGGCGGCGAGCACCTCCTTGAAGCGCAGCGCCCCCGGCAGCGAGAACGCCGGGACCATCTTCTTCACCTTGCGCACGACGAAATTGACCAGCAGACCCTTCGCGCCGAGCAGATCGCCGAGCGACGCGAGCACCACGTGCTTCACCGGCGTGCGGGCGCGCACCTGCTCGAACGTGCTCGCGAAGTTCTCGAGGATGACCAGGACCTCGGCGCCGGAGTCCACGAGCTGGTGCTCGAGCTCGCGGGCGGTGTAGAGCGGATTCACGTTCACGACCGTGCATCCGGCGCGCAGGATGCCGAAGATGCACACCGGGTACTGCAGCACGTTGGGCATCATCACCGCGACCCGCGCGCCCTTGGCGCACCCGACGGATTGCAGCCACGCCCCGAACTGCCCCGAGAGCGTGTCCAGCTCGGCGAAGGAGATGTCCTTGCCCATGCAGTGGTACGCCGGCCGCGCACCGTAGCGAGCGACCGACTCGTCGAACAGGTCCCGCACCGACTCGTACTGCCTGGGATCGATGTCCGCCGGGACGCCCGGCGGGTACGACTTCAGCCAGATCTTCTCCACCTTCCCCTCCTCCTCGTTGTCGTCGGCTGCCGCCCCATTCCGGGGCGGTCAGCGGTGCTTGAAATCGGGCTTGCGCTTCTCCACGAACGCTTGCATCCCTTCCTTCTGGTCCTCGGTGGCGAACAGGGAATGGAACAGCCGTCGCTCGTAGAGCATGCCCTCCGACAGCGGCGACTCGTACGCGCGATTGATGCTCTCCTTCGCCATCATCACCGAGGGCAGCGAGTAGCCGGCGATCACCGTCGCCGCCCCGATCGCCTCCTCCAGCAGCTTGTCCGCCGGCACGATGCGCGACACGAGCCCGGCCCGCTCCGCCTCCTGCGCGTCCATCATGCGCCCGGTCAGCGCGAGGTCCATCGCCTTCGCCTTGCCCACCGCGCGCGGCAGGCGCTGGGTGCCGCCGGCGCCGGGAATGATGCCGAGCTTGATCTCCGGCTGGCCGAACTTCGCGGTATCGGCGGCGATGATGAAATCGCACATCATGGCGAGCTCGCAGCCGCCGCCGAGCGCGAAGCCGGCCACCGCCGCGATCACCGGCTTGCGCACCTGGCGCAGCTTCTCCCAGTTGCGCGTGATGTACTCGGACTTGTAGACGTCCATGTAGCCCCAGTCCTTCATCGCGCCGATGTCGGCGCCCGCGGCGAACGCCTTCTCGCTGCCGGTGATCACCATGCAGCCGATGCCGTCGTCTGCCTCGAACGCGAGCAGCGCCGCGCCGAGCTCGTCCATCAGCCGGTCGTTGAGCGCGTTCAGCGCCTTCGGACGATTGAGCGTGATGAGGCCGACGCGGCCGCGGGTTTCGACCAGGATGTTCTCGTACGACATGCGTTGCTCCTTCCGGGAAGTGGGAGTCAGTGCAGCGCGGCCAGCAGCTGCCGCGCGGCCCCGCCGAGCAGCATCGTATCCGCGCCGACGGCAACGAGCGAATAGCCCTGTGCCAGGAAGCGGCGCGCCGCCTCGGGTGCGCCCGTGTAGATCCCGAGGGGCTTGCCGGCGCGCTCGCAGGCGAGCCGCACCCCCTCGATCGCGGCCAGCACGTCCAGGTGGTCCACGTCGCCCAGGCGGCCCATGCTGCCGGAGAGGTCGTACGGCCCCACGAACACCGCGTCCACGCCGTCCACCGCCACGATCGCCTCGATGTTCTCGACCGCGCGGATGTCCTCGCACTGCACGATCACGGCGGTCGCCTCGTTGGCCCGGCGGACGTACTCGGCGAAGCCCGCGCCGTAGCCCTGCGCGCGCACGATGCCGACGCCGCGGCGGCCGCGCGGCGGGTACTTGCTCGCCTCGATCACCGCCTCGGCCTGCGCGGCGGTGTTCACCCTCGGCACCACCACGCCGGCGGCGCCCGCATCGAGCGCCTTCTTCAGCGTCGCCGCCGACCCGTCCGGGACGCGGATGACGCACGGAATGCGCGCGGCCTGGAGGAGGCGCTGCGCGGCGGCGGCGTCCAGCGGCGCGTGCTCGGTGTCGATGAACAGCCAGTCGAAGCCCGCAGCGGAGAGGATCTCCACCACTTCGGGGGCATCGAGCGTGACGATGGTTCCGAGCAGGCGCCGGCGGGCACGCAGTCGCGCGGCGAAGTCGTGGGTCTCGATCATCCGGAAAGTGACGGGGCGGGACGACGTCGCACCGGCTGACGTCCACCGCCCGCTGCATTCGATGCGTCAGTGTAAACCGCCTGCTTTGATTGGGTTTTCCTGCCGTGGCACGGGCAATGCTCACCCGCCTTCCGTCGCCGCCCATCCTGCAGGAGCCGTCTCGTGAATCGTCTCGTTCCCAAGCTCGCATGCGCCGCCGTCGCGGCCGCCGCGGCCGCGTTCGCGCCCGCCGCCGGCGCCGTGCCCATCGAGCTCGCGCTCGTGCTCGACGCCTCGGGCAGCATCAACGCCTCCGAGTGGAATCTGCAGCGCAACGCCTACTCGAACGCGATCGCCGCCGTGGTCCCCGTCGACGGCTCCGTCGCGATCTCGGTGGTGCGCTTCGCCCAGACCGCGAGCGTCGTGCGGCCGCTCACCGTGATCACGAGCGCCGCCGACCGCACCGCGCTGTCGGACTTCTTCGATACGCTGTCCCAGGGCGGCAACGGCAGCAACACCTGCATCTCGTGCGGCATCCGCCTGGGTGAAGGCACCCTGACCGGGACGGCCGACCGATCGCTGATCGACGTCTCCACCGACGGCATCTGGAACGTCGGCGTGAATCCGGCCGGTCCGGCGACCACCAACGGCACCGCGGCATGGGCGGTCGCGAACGAAGCCGATGCGGTCAACGCGCTCGGCATCGGGGTTGTCCCGGATTTCGCCGCCGGCACCGGCTCGTTCAGCATCAGCGCGCCCAACTTCGCCGCGTTCGAGACCGCGCTGATCGACAAGCTGCGGCGCGAGACCAACGTGGTCTCCGAGCCCGCCTCCGCGGCGCTGCTGCTGGTGGCGCTCGGACTCGGTGCCCTCGTTCGCCGGCGTCTGAGCTAGGGGCGTCCTGACCCAGCGGGCCCCGGGGGAACGTTTCCCCCGGGCCCGGCATTCGCGCGCGCTGCCGGTCGGCGGCGCCCGGCAGCCTTTTTTTGGTAGCCTTCCCCGCTGAAAACGAGGGAGGCGATCGGTGCCGGTTGCCGAGAACAAGCCGGTCCGGGAACCGGAGATCACCGATGGGCAGGGCGCCGACGGGCGCGGCGTCGTCGCGTTGTCCGGCGCGTGGGACATCCGCGCGCTCGAGGCGCGCGCGCGCCGGCTGGCGCCGGAGCTGGCCCGCCGCGGCGGCACGGCCGCCTGGGATCTCTCCGCGGTGCAGCGCCTCGACCACGTCGGCGCCCTGCTGCTCTGGCAGGCCTGGCGGCGCCGGCGCCCCGCATCGCTGCGCGTTCGCCCCGAGCACGAGTCCTTCTTCGCCAACCTCGGCGCGCTGCAGCCGCCGCCGGCCGTCGCCGGGCGGTGGTCGCCGCTCGCGCCGGTGCGTGCCCTCGGGACATCCCTGATCGGCGCCGGCGGTGCGCTGATCGAAGGCGTCCGCCTGCTCGGCCAGGTGGTCCTCGACTTCGGCGCGCTGCTCGCGAACCCGCTGCGCGGCCCCTGGCGCGAGATCTCCGCGACCGTCTACCGCGCGGGCGCGCAGGCGCTGGGCATCACGGCGCTGGTCGGCTTCCTGATCGGCATCGTGCTCGCCTACCTTTCGGGCGAGCAGCTCAAGAGCTACGGTGCCAGCGTCTTCGTCATCAACATCGTCGGCATCGGCATCGTGCGCGAGCTCGGGCCGATGCTCGCCGCGATCCTCGTCGCCGGGCGCTCCGGCTCGGCGATGACCGCGCAGCTCGGCGTGATGCGCGTGACCGAGGAGCTCGACGCGCTCGCGGTGATGGGCATTCCGCTGGCGATGCGGCTGGTGTTCCCGAAGGTCGTCGCGCTCGCCATCGCGCTCCCGCTGCTGGTGCTCTGGACCAACGCCGTCGCGCTCGCCGGGGCCATGGTGGCCGCCAAGTGGCAGCTCGGCATCGGCTACGCGGTGTTCGTCGAGACCCTGCCGGTGGCGGTCCCCGCCGTGAACCTGTGGCTGGGCCTCGGCAAGGGGGCGGTGTTCGGCATCCTCATCGCGCTCATCAGCTGCCACTACGGGCTGCGCATCGAGCCCAACACCGAGAGCCTCGGTGCGGGAACGACCCGTTCGGTGGTCGTGTCGATCACCACGGTGATCTTCGTGGATGCGATCTTCGCGGTGGTCTTCGCCGACGTGGGGATCTCGCTGCAATGACCGCGCTGATCGAGATCGAGGGACTGTGGACGCAGTTCGGCGACAACGTCGTGCATCGCGATCTCTCCCTCACCGTCGCCGCCGGCGAGGTGGTGGCGCTGGTGGGCGGCTCGGGCAGCGGCAAGACCACGCTGCTCAGGCAGATGCTCGGGCTCGAACGCCCCTCGCGGGGCACGGTGCGCGTCTTCGGGATTCCGCTGCACGACGCGCCGGTCGCGGTGCTGCGCAAGATCCGCAAGCGCTGGGGTGTGCTCTTCCAGGAGGGCGCCCTCTACAGCGCGCTCTCGGTGTTCGACAACGTCGCCCTGCCGCTGCGCGAGCTGCGCTGCTTCGACGAAGGCTTCATCCGCGACATGGTGATGCTCAAGCTCGCCATGGTGGACATCGAGCCGCGCCACGCCCGCAAGATGCCGGCTGACCTTTCCGGCGGCATGGTGAAGCGCATCGCGCTGGCGCGGGCGCTCGCGCTGGAGCCGGAGCTCCTCTTCCTCGACGAGCCCACCGCGGGTCTCGATCCCGACCGCAGCGAGAGCTTCGTCAAGCTCGTCGCCGCGCTGCGCCGGGAGCTCAATCTCACCGTCGTGATGGTGACGCACGATCTCGACACGCTGGTCGCGGCCGCGGACAGCGTGGCGGTGCTCGCCGACCAGCGCGTGCTTGTGAAGGGCACGCTGCAGGAGGTGGTGTCCGCGCACCACCCGTTCATCGTCAACTTCTTCCTCGGCGAGCGCGGCCTGCGCGCGCTCACCGCGCTGCATTCGGACGGCACGCACGGCGCCGCGGCGTCGCGGCCGTCCGCCCACTGAAGGAACGCGCCGCATGGAAAACCGCGCCCACGCCCTCGTCGCCGGCCTGTTCGTGCTGCTGCTCGGCGCCGCCGTCGCTGCCGCCGCCCTGTGGCTCCAGCAGGACACGCGGCCGCTCGCGCCGTACGTGATCGCCACCGCGCTCCCGGTCACCGGGCTCAAGCCCGAAGCCCCGGTGCGCTGGCGCGGACTCGACGTCGGCCGCGTCGAGTCGCTCCGGCTCGATCCCGCGCAGCCGGGGCAGATCCTGGTCACGCTCGGCCTCGACCCCGCGACGCCGGTCACCGAGAGCACCTACGCGCAGCTCGGCTTCCAGGGCGTGACCGGCCTCGCCTTCGTGCAGCTCAGCGACGGCCCGAAGCCCGGACGGCCGCTCCCGTCGACGGGCGGAGGCGCGCCGCCGCGGATTCCGCTGCGGCCCTCGCTGCTCGACGCCGGCGAGGACCTGCTCGCAGCGGTGGGCGACGCCGCCGCGCGCGTCAACGCGCTGCTCGGCGACGACAACCAGGCCGCCGTGAAGCGCACGCTGGCGGGCCT
The DNA here is from genome assembly GCA_964552535.1 of uncultured Enterobacteriaceae bacterium. GTDB lineage: Bacteria > Pseudomonadota > Gammaproteobacteria > Burkholderiales > SG8-39 > CAZKHE01. The sequence goes on from CAZKHE010000014.1 coordinate 28,538, forward strand.
TGAGCAGGCAACCGTGAAGCTCACGCGGCTCGCCGAGCAGCTGGAGACGGGCACGAAGCAGCTGCCCGCACTGGTGGGCGATGCGCAGGCGGCGGCGCGGCGCGCCGACCGGCTGATGGCCGAGCTCACTGCCCTGGCGGCGCGCCTCGACGGCAAGGTGGACGGGGTCGCGGGGAACGTCGACCGCATCGGCATCGCCGCCGACGACGCGGGCGCCTCGGCGCGTTCGGTGCGCGAGGAAGCGATCCCGCGGGTCAACGCCCTGCTGGAGCAGCTCCAGCGCGAGACCCGCACGCTCAACCGCCTGCTCACCACGCTCTCGGACCAGCCGCAGAGCGTGGTGTTCGGACATCCCCCGAAACAACCCGGGCCGGGCGAACCCGGCTTCGCGAGGTAAGCCGATGCGCGCCACGTCCGTTCTCGCCGCCCTCGCCATCGCCGCGCTCGCCGCGTGCAGCGTCCTGCCGCCGCCGCCCGCGCCGGCGGCGGAGTTCGATTTCGGCCCGGTGCGCTCCCTCGCGCCCACGGCGCCCCGGCTGCAGCAGACCCTCCTCGTGCCCGACGTGGGCGCGCCCGGCTGGATGGACAGCGGCCACTTGGTGTACCGGCTTGCGTACCGCGACGCCTCGAGCCCCCGCGCCTATGCGAACAGCCGCTGGGTGATGCCGCCCGCCGCGCTCTACACCGGGCGGCTGCGCGAGCGCGTGGCGGCGGCCACCGGCGGCGGCGTCGTCGCGCCCGGCGACAACGCGCGCTACGGCGCCGCGCTGCGCGTCGACCTGCTCGAGTTCTCGCAGGTGTTCGACGCGGCCGATGCGAGCCGGGCGCTCGTGCAGGTCCGCGCGACGCTGGTGCGCGACCAGAAGGTTGCGGCGCAGCGGACGTTCACGGTGGAGCGCCGGGCGGCCACGGCGGACGCCGCGGGCGGCGCGGCGGCACTCGCGGGCGCGGCGGAGGAATCGATCGAGGCGGTGGTGCGCTGGACCGCCGAGACGCTCGACAGGTGACCGGCCCTACTTCCGCGCCTTCCACTCCGACAGCGGCATCACCTCGGGCAGGTCGAAGCGGCGCCGGTCCGGTTCGGGCGCGGCGAGCGCCACCGTCTCGCGCATGGTGCGCAGCGAGCGCACGCTGAGGTGCTTGTAGAGCGCGGTGCCGTCGTTCTTCCAGGCCATCTCGTCGTCGGTGACCTCGCGCACGATGCGCGCGGGGATGCCGGCGACCAGCGTGCGCCGCGGGATCTGCATCCCCGCCTTGACGAACGCCATCGCCGCCACGATCGCCTCCTCGCCGACCACCGCGTTGTCGTTCACCACGGCGTTCATGCCGATGAGCGCATTGCGGCCGATGCGCGCGGAGTGGATGATGGCTCCGTGCCCCACGTGCCCGTCCTCCTCGATCACCGTGTCCGCCGCCGGAAAGCCGTGGACGATGCAGCAGTCCTGGATGTTCGCGCCGCGCTCGATGACGATGCGGCCGAAGTCGCCGCGCAGGCAGGCCGAGGGGCCGACGTACACCTGCGGGCCGACGATGACGTCGCCGATGAGGGTCGCCGACGGATGCACGTAGGCTTCCGGATGCACGACCGGGGTGACGCCGTCGATGGCATAGACGCGGACCATGGGGACCCTTTGGCGGAGCGCGATAAACTTCCCGGGCTGTCGAGAATACCAAAGAGCCCGTGCGCCGCGTTGTCCTCCTCCTGCTGCTTGCCGCCTCCGTGACCTCCGCCGCCGCCTTCGATCTGCAGGGGCACCGCGGCGCGCGCGGCCTTGCCCCGGAGAACACGCTGCCCGCGTTCGCGCGCGCGCTGTCCCTCGGGGTGTCCACGCTCGAGCTCGACGTCGGCATCACCGCCGACGGCATCCCGGTCGTGCACCACGACCGCCGTCTCGATCCGAGCATCGCGCGCGGCGCCGACGGCCGCTGGCTCGGCGGCCGCACGTTCGCAATCCATGCGCTCACGCTGCACGAGCTGCAGCGCTACGACGTCGGCCGGATCAAGCCCGGCAGCGAGTATTCCAGGCGCTTCCCCGATCAGCGGCGCATGGACAAGGTGCGCATCCCGACGCTCGCGCAGGTGTTCGACCTGGTGCGGCACGCCCGCAACGAGACCGTGCGCTTCAACATCGAGACCAAGGTGTCGCCGCTCGAGCCGGAGGAAACGCTGCCGCCCGAGGACTTCGCCCGGACGCTCATCCGCACCGTCCGCGAGCACGACATGGCGGCGCGCACCACCATCCAGTCGTTCGACTGGCGCACGCTCGCCACGGTGCAGCGGGAGGCGCCGGAGATCGCCACCTCGTATCTCTCCGCGCAGCAGCAGTGGACCGATACCATCATGGCCGGCCACGCCGACGACTCTCCGTGGACCGCGGGCATCCGCTTCCGCGACCACGGTTCGGTGCCGAAGATGGTCAAGGCGGCGGGGGGGCGCCTGTGGTCGCCCTATTTCGGCGACCTCACCCCGCCGCTGCTCGACGAAGCGAAATCCCTCGGCCTCACCGTGCTGCCGTGGACGGTGAACGAACGCGAAGACATGGAACGCCTCATCGACTGGGGCGTGGACGGACTCATCACCGACTATCCCGACCGGCTGCGCGAGGTCCTGGCGGCACGCAACCTGCCGCTGCCCGCGCCGACGCCGGTCACCCCCTGACCCCCTCACACCGGAGAAGACAACATGGACGTTCGTGCCGCCGTCGCCTATGCCGCGGGCCAGCCGCTGGTCGTGGAAACCGTTCAGCTGGAAGGTCCGCGCGCCGGCGAAGTGCTGGTCGAGATCAAGGCCACCGGCGTGTGCCACACCGACGAGTTCACCCGCTCCGGCGCGGACCCGGAGGGCCTCTTCCCGGCGATCTTCGGCCACGAAGGCGCGGGCATCGTGGTGGACGTCGGCCCGGGCGTCACGTCGCTGAAGAAGGGCGACCACGTCATCCCCCTCTACACGCCGGAGTGCCGGCAGTGCAAGTCCTGCCTGTCGCGCAAGACCAATCTCTGCACCGCGATCCGCGGCACCCAGGGCAAGGGCCTGATGCCGGACGGCACGAGCCGCTTCAGCGTCGGCGGGAAGATGATCCACCACTACATGGGCTGCTCGACGTTCGCCAACTACACCGTGCTGCCCGAGATCGCGCTCGCGAAGATCCGCGAGGACGCGCCGTTCGACAAGGTCTGCTACATCGGCTGCGGCGTCACCACCGGCATTGGCGCGGTGATCAACACCGCCAAGGTGGAGCCGGGCGCGAACGTCGTGGTGTTCGGCCTCGGCGGCATCGGCCTCAACGTGCTGCAGGGCGCTCGCATGGTGGGGGCGAACAAGATCATCGGCGTGGACCTCAACCCCGAGCGCGAGGCGCTCGGCCGCAAATTCGGCATGACCCACTTCGTCAATCCGAAGGAGGTGAAGGGCGACCTCGTCCCCTACCTCGTCGACCTGACCGACGGCGGCGCCGACTACAGCTTCGAGTGCATCGGCAACGTCGACGTGATGCGCCAGGCGCTCGAGTGCTGCCACCGCGGCTGGGGCGTGTCGGTGATCATCGGCGTGGCCGGCGCCGGCCAGGAGATCCGGACGCGGCCGTTCCAGCTCGTCACCGGCCGCGTGTGGAAGGGCACCGCGTTCGGCGGCGCGCGCGGGCGCACCGACGTGCCGAAGATCGTCGACTGGTACATGGACGGCAAGATCGACATCGACAGCCTCATCACGCACACCATGCCGCTCAAGGACATCAACAAGGCGTTCGATCTGATGCACTCGGGCGAATCGATCCGCAGCGTGGTGGTGTTCTAGCGTGGACCTCAAGGTTCTTTCCGAACACGCCTGCTTCGGCGGCACCCAGGGGTTCTACGCGCACGCCTCGCGCGAATGCGCGACCGAGATGCGCTTCTCGGTGTACCGGCCGCCGGAGGCGGCGCTCGGCACCGTGCCGGTGCTCTACTACCTCGCCGGGCTGACATGCACCGAGGAGACGTTCCCGATCAAGGCGGGCGCGCAGCGCCTCGCCGCCGAGCTCGGGCTCATGCTCGTCGCGCCCGACACCAGCCCGCGCGCCCCCCGTCTGCCGGGCGACGACGAGCACTGGGACTTCGGCCTGGGCGCGGGCTTCTACGTGGACGCGACCGAGGCGCCGTGGGCGTCGCATTACCGCATGTTCTCCTACGTGACCCGGGAGCTGCCGGAGGTCGTCGCGGCGAACTTCCCTGCGCGGATGGACCGCCAGGGCATCTTCGGCCATTCCATGGGCGGCCACGGTGCGCTGGTGTGCGCGCTGCGCCACCCGCAGCAGTACCGCTCCGTGTCGGCGTTCGCGCCGGTCTCCTCCCCGTCGCAGGTGCCCTGGGGGCGGAAGGCGTTCACGCGCTATCTCGGCCCGGACCCGGCACGCTGGGGGGACTACGACGCCGCCGCCCTCGTGCGCCGCACGGCGTTTCCCGACCTGATCCTCGTCGACCAGGGGACCGCGGACAAGTTCCTCGACGAGCAGCTCCGCCCGCAGCTCTTCGCCGACGCCTGCGCGGCCGCCGGGCAGGCGCTCGAGTCGCGCATGCAGGACGGGTACGACCACGGCTACTACTTCATCGCCACGTTCATCGAAGACCACCTGCGCCATCACGCCGCGCGCCTGACGGCGTGAGCGATCCGGCGCCGTGAGCACACGCGACGAAACGCGGGGTCTCGTCTACGGCCTGTTCGCCGTGGCGATCTTCAGCATGACGCTGCCGGCGACCCGGCTGGTGGTGGCCGAGGTGCATCCGCTCATCGCCGCGCTCGGGCGCTGCCTGGTCGCGGCGATGGTCGCCGGCGCTCTCCTCGCCGTCACGCGCACGCCGCGTCCGCGCCGCGAGGACCTGCCCGGGTTCGCCATCGTCATCGGCGGCGTCGTGCTCGGCTATCCGATCTTCACCAACATCGCGTTGCAGTACGTCTCGGCCTCCCACGGCGCGATCGTGGTCGCGATCCTCCCGCTCGCCACCGCCATCGCCGGTACGCTCCGCGCCGGCGACCGCCCGTCGAGGGGCTTCTGGCTCGCCGCCCTCGCCGGCAGCGCGCTCGTCGTCGCGTTCGCGCTGTGGCAGGGCGCGGGGACGCTGCACGTCGCCGACCTCGCGCTCCTCGCCGCCGTCATCACGTGCGGCTTCGGCTACGCGGAGGGCGCGCGCCTGTCGCGCCATCTCGGCGGCTGGCAGGTCATCAGCTGGGCACTGGTCATCGCCGCCCCCGTGCTCTTCCTGCCGCTCGCGTGGCTGGTGGCCGAGCACGGGGTCGCGGCAAGCCCGCGGGCGTGGCTGGGGTTCCTGTACATCGCGCTGATCAGCCAGTTCGTCGGCTTCTTCCCCTGGTACAAGGGCCTCGCGCTCGGCGGTGTGGCGCGCGTCGGACAGGTGCAGCTCCTGCAGCCGTTCCTCACCCTCATCGGCTCGGCCCTGCTGCTCGGGGAGGTGCTCGACGCCGCCACCTGGCTCTTCGCCGTCGCCGTGGTCGCGACCGTCGCGATCGGTCGGCGCATGCCGGTGGCGCGCGCGGGCGGCTAGCGCCGCGCCCGCCGAGCGGCGTGGCACGCGCGTTGCTGGTGCGCGCGTTACGGCCGAAGCAGCCGCCAAAGGGGAGCCGACTCGGGGAACCGGGTCCGGGACGAGCCATGTACCTCTCGCAATGCCCGCTCTGCGACCACGTCAATCCGACCGGCTCGCGGTTCTGCAACGCCTGCGGCGCGCCGCTGCACCTCGCGCCGTGTCCCGATTGCGGCACGATCAACGACGTCTCCCAGCCCGCGTGCCGGGACTGCGGACGGGTGCTGCCGTCCTCGGCGGCGCCACCGCGCAGCGATCCGCGCCCCCCGGCGCGGACCCGCCCCGCGTCTCCCCCGCCGCGTCGCGGGGCGACCCGGCTGCTCGTCTTCGCGGGCGCCGCCGCGATCGGCGTGATCGCGGTTTACGGCCTCTGGCTGCACGCGAAGGTGGACGAGGAGCAGGCCCTGTCGAGCATCTCGACGTCGCAGTTCGCCTCACCGGCCAATGCACGGCCCGCCACCGACCCGGCGCCCGAACCCCGCTCTGCCGCGCCGGCGATTCCTGCCGATCCCGCACCGCCTGTTGCCGATCCGCCCCGCACGCCCGACGCACCGCGCGGCGAGGCCGTGCCCGATGTCCCCGCGACGCCCGGCTGTCCGCCAGCCGTGGCCGCGCTCGGGCTGTGCCGCGGCGAGCGGCGGGACTGACCCGTGGCGCGGATCGTCGCCATCGCCGCCCTGCTCGCGCTCGCGGCCGCGGCCGCGCACGCCGGCATTCCGTACAAGATCGTCACCGCGTCGGAGCGCGGCACCTATTACGCCATCGGCCAGGACCTCGCCCGCATCGTCGCGCCCGAGGCCGACATCGATCTCGAGGTCCTCGCCACGGCGGGCTCCGCCGCCAACGTGCGCTTGCTGCGCTACGAACCGGGCGTGAAGCTCGCCGTGGTGCAGGCGGACGTGTACCAGGCGTTCATCGACCGCGGCGCCGGCGGCAACGCGGACGCCGCCGCCCTGATCCGCCCGCTGCGCGTGGTCCTGCCGCTCTACCACACCGAGATCCACTACATCGTGCGCGCCGACTCGCCGCTCGAGTACCTGCACGACATCCGCGACGCGAAGATCAACGGCGGGCTGGTGGGCAGCGGCGCGGCGCTGATCACGCACACGGTCTATCGGATGATGTTCGGCAACCCGATCCCGGCCGCGAATGCGAGCTTCCTGTCGAACGAGGAGGCGCTGGTCAAGCTCATCACCGACAGGTCGGTGGACGTGGTGGTGGTCGCCGCGGGCCAGCCGGCACCGCTCATCGCCAACATGAAGCCCGAGGCACAGCAGCACATCAAGCTGCTGAAGTTCGATCCCCGTCATCCCTCGGCGAAGGATGCGCTCGGGGTCTACGCGCCGGCCACCGTCCGCGCATCGAGCTACCCCAACCTCATCAAGCAGGACTTCACCACCCTCTCGGTGGGTGCATTCCTCGTCACGTACGACTACGGGCGGCGCGAGACGGTGAACTACCTGGGCCGCTTCGCGCGCGCCCTGTGCGAGAACTTCCCCCGCCTGCAGGCCGAGGGCCATCCGAAGTGGCGCGAGGTCGACCTCGCCCTGCCGCCGCTCGGCCCGGGATGGACGTACTACGCGCCCACCACGCGCGAACTGCGCGCCTGCACGGCCGCGGCGAAGGCACGCCCCGCACCGAAGCCGGCGCGGGCATGCACGCCGGAAGAGCGCATTCTCGGCCTCTGCAGCTGACGTCCCCGCTGTGAATAGGTCACCGCGCGCCCGGTAATGGTGCCGGCCGGCCTGGCCGGTGCAAGGCGATTCTTGTCTCGCGTCGCTACGACGCCCAACGAGACAGGAGACCGCCATGAAACGCACCTTCGCCGCCCTCGCGGCCGCCGTCCTGCTGACACCACTCGCCGCCCCCGCGCAACAGGACGCCCGCAATGCGTTCGACGAGGCCGTCGCGCAGTACGAGATCGGGCACTACCGGGAGGCCGTCTCCTGGCTCTCCATCGCCGGCGAGAACGGCGACGTCCGCGCCCAGCAGATGCTCGGCCTCATGCATCTCTACGGCGATGCGCTCTACGGAGCGGAGGTGCCGCGCGACCTCGGCCTGGCGCGCGCCTGGCTGTACCGGGCGGAGGCCCAGGGCAGCGGGGTGGCGCGCTATGCGCTGACGAAGCTCGATCGCGGCGCACCCGCCGCACCGACCCTCGCGGTCGTCAGCAGCGAAGCGAGCGGCGAATAGCCGCGAGCGGAGGCGCGCATGTCGAACCTCGCGCTGCTCGTGCTGTGCTTCGCCGCCGGGGTGCTCCTGCGGCGGTCCGGCCGCGTCCCGGAGGGCGGGCACGCCCCGCTCAACGCCTTCATCGTCCACGTCGCCCTCCCGGCGCTGATCCTGCTGCACCTGCAGCGGGCGCCGCTGGGCGTGGAGGTGTTCGCCGCGGCCGCCATCGCCTGGGCGCTGTTCGGGCTCGCGGCGGTGTTCTTTCTCGCCGTCGGGCGCGCCATGCGCCTCGCGCCCGGCACGGTCGGCGCGCTCACGCTCACCGGGGGCCTCGCCAACACCTCGTTCGTCGGCATCCCGATGATCGAGGCGTTCTACGGCACGGGCGGCGTGGCCCTGGGGCTCGTGATCGATCAGCTCGGCTCCTACCTCGCGCTGGCGACGATGGGCATCCTCGTCGCCGCGCTCTATTCCGGCGGACGGCCCTCGCCGCGCGCGGTGGTGCGCAAGATCGTCACGTTTCCGCCGCTCATCGCGGTCGTCGCCGCGTTCGCGCTGCGTCCCTTCGAGTATCCGGAGTGGCTCGCCGCGCTGCTCGCGCGGCTTGGCGACACGCTCGCGCCGCTCGCGCTCGCGTCGGTCGGCATGCAGCTCCGGCTCGCCGACGCGGCCGGGCGGCGCGCGAAGCTCGCCCTCGGGCTCGCGTTCAAGCTGGTGCTGGCGCCGGCGCTGCTCGTCGCCGGGTGGGCGGCGTCGTTCGGCATCGACGGGCCGCACGCGCGCATCGTGCTGTTCGAGGCCGCGATGGCGCCGATGATCGGCGCGGCGATCGTCGCGGCCGAGCACAAGCTCGATCCGCCCCTCACCGCGCTCATGGTCGGCGTCGGAATCCCGCTCTCGTTCCTGACCGTGCCGGTGTGGTGGTGGGTGCTGGAGCGGCTGTAGCCTGCGCGGTCAGCGCGGCGATTGGTCGCCGAGCACCGCCTCCCAGTCGATGCGCGGGTCGGGCTCGTGCGCGAGGGCGCGCTCGAGCCGCGCCGCGTGCTCCCGCTCCTCCTCGGCCATGTCGAGCGCGAACGCCCGCAGCTCCGGGTTGCTCGCGCCCGCGGCCACGCCCTCGAAGAAGGCCCTCGCACGCTCCTCGCCCGCAAGCGCGATGCGCAGCGCGTCGTAAGGCGTGAGCAGCCGGAAGACCCAGTCGTGGGCGGCGGTCTCCGGGGCGCCGCTGTCGATCCAGCGGTACTCGTCGGCGGGCAGTTCCGCCGCCGTGCCGCCGACGCGCTGCTCGAACAGCGCCGCGTGCTCCTGCTCCATGCGCGAGAGCTTCGCGAACAGCGCCGCGAGGTCGTCCTTGTCGTGGTCGGCCATGCGCGCGGCGAACTCGCGGTAGCGCGCGGCGGCCTCGCGCTCGATCGCGAGCGCGTGGGCGTTGAATTCCTCGAGATTGCGGATGGGCGCCGCCATGATTCCTCCTCCGGATTCTGGGGCCATCATCAGGATGATCCCGAGGCGCCGCGCGCGGAGTGATCTGGATCAAACGCGGGCGCGTCACAGTGCCGCGGAGGGGCTGCTGTAGAATCGAAGCGAATCAAGCTCTTGATCCCGCCTCCCGCATGCCCTCCGCGCCCGCTCCGACCGCCCCGCCGCCCACCGGCGAGGGCCACGCCACGAACTTCATCCGCAACATCGTCGACGACGATCTGGCGCGGGGGAAGTACGCGCAGCGCACATGGGGCGGCGCGCCCGGCCCGGCGGCGGCGCACGCCGGTGCGCCGTCCGATCCGGCGCGCATCCGCACGCGCTTCCCGCCGGAGCCGAACGGCTACCTGCACATCGGCCACGCCAAGTCGATCTGCCTCAACTTCGGCCTCGCGCGCGACTACGGCGGCTTCTGCCACATGCGCTTCGACGATACCAACCCGACGAAGGAGGAGCAGGAGTACGTCGACTCGATCCTCGACTCGGTGCGGTGGCTGGGCTTCGACTGGGGACCGCATCTCTACTTCGCGTCCGACTACTTCGACCTGCTCTACGCCTTCGCCGAGAAGCTCATCGAGGCGGGGCACGCGTACGTCGACAGCATCAGCGCCGAGGAGATGCGCGCCCTGCGCGGCACCCTCACCGAGCCCGGCCGCGACAGTCCGTACCGGAACCGCGCCCCGGCGGAGAACCTCGCGCTCTTCCGCGGCATGAGGGCCGGCGAGTTCGCCGACGGGGCGCACGTGCTGCGCCTGAAGATCGACATGGGCTCGCCGAACGTCAACCTGCGCGACCCGGTCGCCTATCGCATCCGGCACGCCTCGCACCACCGCACCGGCGACAAGTGGTGCATCTACCCGATGTACGACTACACGCACGGCGTGTCCGACGCGCTCGAGAACGTCACCCACTCGATCTGCACGCTCGAGTTCGCCGATCACCGGCCGCTGTACGACTGGCTGAACGAGCGCCTCGCGGAACTCGGCCTGCTAAACACGCCGCTGCCGCAGCAGATCGAGTTCGCGCGGCTCAACCTCACCTACACCGTCCTGTCCAAGCGCAAGCTCATCCAGCTCGTGGAGGAGGGGTACGTGGACGGCTGGGACGACCCGCGCATGCCGACGCTGGTCGGCGCGCGCCGCCGCGGCTACACCCCCGAGGCGATGCGCCTCTTCGCCGACCGCATCGGCGTGTCGAAGGCCGACAGCATCATCGACATGAGCGTGCTCGAGGACTGCGTGCGCGAGGACCTCAACGAGCGGGCGCCGCGTGCGTTCGCCGTGCTCGACCCGCTCAAGCTCGTCATCGACAACTGGCCCGCCGGGCACGTGGAGGTCTGCGAGGCCCCGGTGCATCCGCATCATCCGGAGCTCGGCAAGCGCAGCTTCCCGATTTCCGGCGAGCTGTGGATCGAGCGCGAGGATTTCGCCGAGACGCCGCCGAAGGGCTACTTCCGCCTGTTCCCCGGCAACGCCGTGCGGCTGCGCTTCGGCTACGTCGTGAAGTGCATCGGCGCCGAGAAGGACGCCGCCGGCAACGTGGTGGCGGTGCACTGCGAGTATCTGCCCGAGACGCGCTCGGGCACCCCGGGCGCCGACAGCGTGAAGGTGAAGGGGACGCTCCACTGGCTCTCGGCGGCGCATGCGTGCGAAGCGGAGGTCCGGCTCTACGATCGCCTCTTCAACGCGCCCTTCCCCGGTTCCCGGCGCGGCCGCGACGTGCCGAACGACGACACGCTGCTCGCGCGCGAGAGCCTCGCGGGGGCCGCCGAGCAGGAGCCCGGCGCGGCGCCGCCGGCCGAAGACTTCCACTGGCTCGACGACCTCAACCCCGACGCCAAGCGCACGCTGCGCGCGTACGTCGAGCCGGGTCTCGCCGATGCGGTGCCGGAGACGCGCTACCAGTTCGAGCGCCACGGCTATTTCGTCGCCGACCTGCGCGACACGCGGCCCGGCCGACCCGTGTTCAACCGGACGGTGACGCTGCGGGATTCGTGGGCGAAGCAGGCGAAGTGATCAGCGCGCCGCGTTGAGCGCGCGCCACACCTTCTCCCTGGTGACGGGCATGTCGATGGCGGTGACCCCGCAGGGCGCCAGCGCATCGATCACCGCGTTCACGATCGCCGGCGTCGCGCCGTGGCACCCCGCCTCGCCGACGCCCTTCGCGCCCAGTGCGTTGTGCGCCGTCGGCACGCGCTCGTCGAACTGCGTGACGAGATCGGGCACGTCGTCGGCGCGCGGCATCGCGTAGTCCATGAACGAGCCCGAGACGAGCTGCGCGGCGGCGTCGTGCACGCAGTCCTCGAGCAGCGCCTGGCCCAGCCCCTGCACGATGCCGCCCTCGACCTGGCCGTGCGCGATCAGCGGGTTCATCACCCGGCCGATGTCGTCCACCGCGGTGTGGCGCACGACGCGCACCGCTCCCGTCTCGGGTTCGATCTCCACTTCGGCGATCTGGCAGCCGTTGGGCCACGTCTGACCGCTCGCGGCACCGGTCGCCGTCACCGCGATGCGGCCTTCGGGCGCGCGTGCGGCGAGCTCGAAGAGGCCGATCGACCGGTCGGTCCCGGCGATGCGGAGGCGGCCGTTCGCGAGCTCGATGTCGGCCTCGGCGGCTTCCAATGCGTGCGAGGCGAGCCGGCGCGCCGCCTCGACCACCGCGTTCGCGCCGGCGAGCACGGCGGTGCCGCCGACCTGCAGCGAGCGCGATCCGCCCGATCCCCCGCCCGACTTCACGATCGCGGTATCGCCGTGCACCAGCACCACCTGCTCGAGGGCGATGCCGAGCCGCTCGGCGACGATCTGCGCGTACGACGTCCACAGACCCTGGCCCATCGGCTGGGTGCCCGCCGCGACGGTGACCCGCCCGTCCGCGAGCACGTTCACGTCCACCGCCTCGTCGAGCTTCGCGCTGCCCGTGATCTCGACGTAGCACGCGACCCCGCGTCCGCGCAGCAGCCCCCGTGCACGCGACGCCTGCGCGCGCGCGGCGTAGCCGTCCCAGTCCGACGCGCGGACGCAGGCGTCCAGCACCGCCGGAAAGTCGCCGCAGTCGTACGTCAGCCCCGCGGCGTTCTTCCACGGCATCTCGGCCGCGGTGACGAGGTTGCGCCGGCGCAGCTCGATGGGATCCACCCCCGCGTCGAGGGCGGCACGCGACACCAGGCGCTCCAGCAGGTAGCCCATCTCGGGACGCCCCGCGCCGCGGTAGGCATCCACCGGCGTGGTGTGCGTGAACTGCATGCGCACCTCGTGGCGCAGGAGCGGGATGCGGTACGGGCCGGTCGCAGCGCGCACGCCGCTCATCGCCGGGACGGCGGTTCCATAGTGGGAGACGTACGCGCCGATGTTCGCGTAGCTCCTGACGCGCAGCGCCAGGAAGCGGTGCTCGCCGTCCATGGCGAGTTCGGCCTCGGTCCAGTTGTCGCGGCCGTGCGTGTCGGTGAGAAAGATCTCGGAGCGGTCGCCGAGCCACTTCACCGGCCGGCCGATGCGGCGCGCGGCGTAAGCCACCGCCACGTACTCCGGATACGGGTAGCCGCGGGTGCCGAAGCCGCCGCCCATGTCGGTGCACACCACGCGCATGCGCTCGCGCGCCACCTTGAACACCGCCTCGGCGAGCTGGGTGCACACGAGCTGCGTGTTCTGCGTCGGGCACCACAGCGTGAACGCGCCGGTCGCCGCGTCGTACTGCGCGAGCGCGGCGCGCGGCTCGAGGGGATTGGAGACCACCCGCTGGTTGCGCACGGCGAGGCGCACCACGCGTGCCGCGCGCGCGAATGCGGCATCCACCGGTGCGGGGTCCCCCATCTCGTAGAAGGCCGCGACGTTCCCCCAGCCGGGCGCGAACGCCGCCGGCCACACCTGCGGCGCATCGTCGCGCGCGGCGTCGCGCGCATCCGCGACCGCGGGCAGCGGCTCCCACGCGACCTCGACCGCTTCGGCACCGTCCTTCGCCTGCTGCCGCGTCTCCGCCACCACCATCGCCACCGCGTCGCCGACGAAGCGCGCGACGTCCACGGTGAGCGCGTGGCGCGGCGGCGCCTCGATGGGCTGGCCGCCGGGCCGCTTGTGCAGATGGAGGAACGGCAGCGCGCCGAGGCCGTCCTCGATCAGGTCCCGCCCCGTGTACACCGCGACGACACCCGGCAGCGCGCGCGCGGCGGCGGTGTCGATGCCGCCGATGCGGGCGTGCGCGTGCGGCGAGCGCACGAACGCGCAGTGGAGCTGCCCGGGCAGCGCGAGGTCGTCGGTGTACCGGCCCTGACCGGTGAGCAGGCGCGCGTCCTCCAGACGGCGCACGGGCCGGCCGATCCACTGGCTCCGCCCGGGTTGGTCGAGTTGCATGTGCTTCGTCTCCCTTGCGAGCGCGCAAGGGTAACAGGCGCGGCCCGGGCCGTGCGTCAGCCCTGGGGGCTCGCGCCCATGTCGGGGCAGTACTTCGCCAAGTCGTCGGGCAGCCGCGCCGGACACACGCCGCACTGCCGGTTCCCCGGCACCGCGTGGTCGATGAACTTCGGATAGGGCAGGTCGAGCGCCGCCATGATCGCCTCGAACTCCGCCCGGGTCTTGCCCTGGCCGAGGCGCGGGTTGCGCGCCTTCTCCTGGCCGATCGACGAGACGCGCCGGCCCTGGTAATCGTGCGCGGGATAGACCAGCGTCTCCTCGGGCAGCACGAAGAGCTTCTCCGTGACGCTGCGATGGAGTGCCCCGGCGTCGCCGTTCTGGAAATCCGTGCGGCCGCAGCCGTCGATGAGCAGCGCGTCCCCGGTGAACACCCGGTCGCCGACGAGGTAGGCGAAGTGGCCGTCGGTATGGCCGGGGGTATGCAGGCCGCTGAGCGTCACGGAACCGGCCTGCAGCGGCCGGCCCTCCTCGACGCCCACGTCCACGCAGGGCAGGCCGTCGAACGCCGGCGCGGCGATGCGGCTCCCCGTGCGCTGCCTGAGCTCGCGCGCCGCGGTGATGTGGTCGGCGTGGATGTGCGTGTCCACGGTGTACGCAAGCCGCAGCCCGAGCGCGTGCAGCACGCCGAGGTCACGATCCATCACGTTGATCACGGGGTCGATGAGCACCGCCTGCCCGGTCTCCTCGCAGCCGAGCAGGTAGGTGTAGGTGTTCGACACCGGTTCGAAGAGCTGCCTGAAGATCACGCGGGGCCTCCTCGCGACATCCTACGCCCGGGGAACGAAAACGGCGCCCCGCGGGGCGCCGTCGAGGTGCGGCATGCGCCGTCAGCGCACCACGACCCGCTCGGTGCGCGCGGAGGTGTCCCCGGTGGTGCCGGTCATGGAACGCCGCGCGGCCATCTTCGAGCCGTTGAGCCGGCGGCCCGCTGCGCGCGTGCCCATCGAACCGCCGATCATCGCGAGGATCAGGGACAGCACGATGGCAGCAACCAACCCCCAGCTCGCCATCGCGCCCGTCTCTGCCGCCTGCTCGGCGGCGTCGCGGGCCTGGGCGCGGGTGCGCGGATCGGCCGACTGCGTGTTGCCGGTGGCCATCGCCATCGAATCCACGACGCCCCGCGCCTGGTCCGGGCTCATGCCGGTACGGTTTTGCAGAAGCTGCACGGCCTCGTCCCGCCGGCCCTGCCGCAGCAGGTCCATCACCTCGCCCGCCGCGGCGCCCGCCTGTGGCATCGACTGTGCCGCGCCGCGCGCTGCGTCGGCCGCCGGCCCGGCCGCATCGCGCAGCACGCCGAACATGCCGGACATTGCCGACGTGAAGAGGCTCGTCGCGAGGATCGCGGTGAGGATCGTCGTGGCGGCCCACGACACGACGCCGTGCAGGACGCCGTCGCTGGTGCGGCGCAGGCCGGACGCGCGCGCCGCCACGTAACCGCCGACGAAGGCGGCGATCAGCATCGAGATGCCGTTCCACGCGGCTGCCATCATGCCGGCGCTGCGGCCGTCGGCGCCGATGTCCCCCTCGGCCACCTGGTCGAGGGCGGTGAGGCCGGCGGCGATGCCCACCAGCATGAGGACGAGGTGCAAGGACAGGCCGACCGCGACGCCGGCGAAGATCGCCGGCCAGCGCACGGTGTAGACGGGGACGCTGCGGTCCATGCGAAGGGCGGGCTCGTTCAGTACGCTGCTCATGTGTGTCTCTCCGGTGCGACAGCCGCGCGTGCGGCATCGCCCGACCGCAATGCAAGAAGCGGGCCCCGCCCGCGCCGGCGCCGTTGCGCCCGTTTGATCTAGATCGAACGACCCCGCGCGGTCAGGGTCTTTAATGCCGCGAATGGGGAGTCTGCTCGGGAGAACGGGATGGCCTGGTACAACCTTTTCACCACCGACTACGGCCTGATGAGCCTCGCGGTGATCGTGATCGTGATCGGCATCGGGATCTACTTCACCAAGAAGTTCAACGACCTCTCCAGGCAGAAGCCGGGCGAAGAGAAGGACTGGTAGCGCGGCATCCGCGCACCGCGCGGCGCGTACGGTTCTTGCAGCCGTGCGCGCATGCGCATCCATCACCTCAACTGCGGCACGATGTGTCCGTGGGGCGGCCGCCTCATGGACGACAGCGCGCATGGCGGTCCGGCAACCGTGGTCTGCCACTGCCTCCTGATCGAGACGGAGGCGGGGCTCGTGCTGGTGGATACCGGACTCGGGCTGCGCGACGTCGCGTACGCGCACCGGCGCCTCTCGCCCTTCTTCACCGGCCTGATGCGGCCCCAGCTGCGGCGCGCCGAGACGGCCCGCGAACAGGTCCGCTGGCTCGGCTACGCGCCGCGCGACGTGCGGCACATCGTGCTCACGCACCTCGACTTCGATCACGCCGGGGGGCTCGAGGACTTTCCCGATGCGACGGTGCACGTCTTCGCCGACGAGTACGCGGCCGCGAACCGCCGCGAAGGCGCCATCGCGCAACGGCGCTACCGCCCCGGACAGTGGGACGAGATGGTGCGGTGGCAGCGCTATCGGGTCGACGGCGAGCGCTGGCACGGCTTCGACTGCGTGCGCGATCTCGCAGGCCTGCCGCCGGAGGTGCTGCTCGTGCCCCTGGTGGGCCATACCTGGGGCCACTGCGGCGTGGCGGTGAAGCGCGACGACGGCTGGCTGTTCCACGCGGGCGACGCGTACTTCCACCGCGACGAGCTCGATGACCCGCCGCGCTGCACGCCCGGCCTCGCCGCGTACCAGACCCTGATGGAAGTCGATCGCGCGCGCCGCCTCGCCAACCAGCAGCGCCTGCGCGAGCTGAAGCGCGATCACGGGCGCGACGTGGCCATCGTCTCCGCCCACGACCCGGTCGAGCTCGCGGCCATGCAGGGGCGAAGCACCGCCGAAGCACCGGGCATCGCCGCGGTCGCCTGAACCCGACGATCGACTCTGCGGCGCAGCCGCGCGCCGTCGCGCTATGGCAATGTCATGCGGCGGCAGGCTACAATGCGCGCGCCTGTCACCAGGGCGCGCAACGCAGCGCGCGCCCGTCGCATGAAAAGCACGCCTGCCGTCGAAATCAAGGGCACGACCCTGCCGGTCCTGCGCGTCGTCGTCCGCGACGCGCCGGCGGATGCGCTCGCGCGCGAGCTCGCGGCGACGCTGGCCCGCGCGCGGCCGCTGCTCGCCGACGCCATCGTCGTGCTCGACCTGCGCAGTTGCGGCATCGTCCCCGACGTCGCGTTCGTCTCCGCGCTGCACGGCGCCGGCGTCCGCTTCGCCGGCACGCTGGTCGCCGACGGCGCGGATCCCGACTTGTATGCCGAGCTCGGGCTGCCGCTGATCGAGGCGCCGGAGCCGCCGCCGACGCGCGAGACGCCGGCGCGCGAGACCGCGGCGCGTGCGCACCCGCCGGCCGAGGCGACGCCGGCGCCGCGCGATGCGCCGGCGCCGCCGCTCGTCCTCACGCGGCCGCTGCGTTCGGGGCAGCGGGTTTACGCACAGGGACGCGATCTCGTCGTGCTCGCGCCGACCTCGCGCGGCGCCGAGCTCATCGCCGACGGCTCGATCTACGCCTTCGCGCGGCTGCGCGGCCGGGCGCTGGCCGGTGCGGGCGGCATGGCGGACGCGCGCATCGTGGCGACGGATTTCGACGCGGAGCTGGTCGCCATCGCCGGCGTGTATCGGACGCTCGAGTCGGCCGAGACCGCGCCGTTCGCCGGCCGCACCGTGACCGTCTCGCTCGCGCGCGGCGACGACGGCGTGGAGCACCTCGCCGTCGCGCCGCTGGAGACGGCCGTTTCCATTCCAACCTGACACAGCATTCCGGGAGAGTCATGTCCAGAGTCGTCGTCGTCACCTCCGGCAAGGGCGGAGTCGGCAAGACCACCACCAGCGCGAGCTTCGCCACCGGCCTCGCGAAGCGCGGCAAGAAGACCGCGGTCATCGACTTCGACATCGGCCTGCGCAACCTCGACCTCATCCTCGGCTGCGAGCGGCGCGTCGTCTACGACTTCGTGAACGTCATCCAGGGCGACGCCAAGCTCTCGCAGGCGCTCGTGAAGGACAAGCACAGCGAGAACCTCTCGATCCTCGCGGCCTCGCAGACCAAGGACAAGGACGCCCTCACCGAGGCGGGCGTCGGCAAGGTGATCGACGAGCTGAAGGACATGGGGTTCGACTACATCGTGTGCGACTCGCCCGCCGGCATCGAGACCGGCGCGCTGATGGCGCTGCGCTTCGCGGACGAGGCGCTCGTCGTCACCAACCCGGAAGTCTCCGCGGTGCGCGACGCCGACCGGATGCTCGGCATCATCGAGGCGAAGTCGCTGCGCGCCCAGGAAGGCCGCGAGGCGGTCAAGGAGCACCTCGTCATCACCCGCTATGCCGGGCGCCGCGCCGAGAAGGGCGAGATGATGGCCTACAAGGACGTGGCCGAGCTGCTCAACATCCCCGTGCTCGGCGTGATCCCCGAGTCGGAGCAGGTCCTCGAGTGCTCGAACCAGGGCACGCCGGTGATCCTCGCCAACGGCTCGCCCGCGGCGCAGGCCTACGACGACGCGGTGGCGCGCTTCCTCGGCGAGGAGCGGCCCCTGCGCTTCCTCGACGGCGCGCCCCAGTCGTTCTGGAAACGCCTGTTCGGAGGCTGACCGCGTGGCGCTCTTCGACATCTTCTTCAAGAAGCGCAACACCGCCGCGGTCGCGAAGGAGCGGCTCTCCATCGTGCTCGCGCACGAGCGCATCGCGCGCAGCGGCCGCGACTTCCTCGGGCCGCTGAAGGAGGAACTGCTCGCGGTGATCGCGAAGTACACGACCATCGACCGCGAGGCGCTGCAGGTGAGCATCGAGAAGCGCGACGCGATCGACGTCCTGAAGGTGGACGTGGTGCTCCCGGAGGGCGCGAACAAGCGGGCGGCGACCTGAGGCGCGAACCGCGCCTGTCGTCCTCGGGCGGCGCCGGCGGGCGCACGCCCGCGCCAGCCCGGGTCTACACTGTCTCGCCTCACCGTCGCTTCGGAGCGAGCACATGAACATCGCCAACACCGTCCTCGACCTCGTCGGCCGCACGCCGCTCGTGCGCATCAACCGGCTCGCGCAGGGCTGCCCGGCGCAGGTGGTGGCAAAGCTGGAGTACCAGAACCCCGCGCACAGCGTGAAGGACCGCATCGCGCTGTCGATGATCGAGGCGGCCGAGCGCGCCGGCCGCATCGGGCCGGACACCGTCATCCTCGAGCCGACCAGCGGCAACACCGGCATCGGCCTCGCGATGGTGTGCGCGGCGAAGGGCTACAAGTGCACCCTCGTCATGCCCGACACCATGAGCAAGGAGCGCCGGATGCTGCTGCGTGCCTACGGCGCCGAACTGGTGCTCACGCCCGGCGCGGAGCGCATGCCGGGCGCCATCCGCAAGGCCGAGGAGATGGCCGCGGCCGATCCGCGCTACTTCATCCCGCAGCAGTTCGAGAACCCGGCCAATCCGGAGGTGCATCGCCGCACCACCGCCGAGGAGATCTGGACCGACACCGACGGCCGGGCCGACATCCTCGTCTCCGGCATCGGCACCGGCGGAACGATCACCGGCGTGGGCGAGGTGCTCAAGCAGCGCAAGCCGGGATTCCGCTGCGTCGCGGTCGAGCCGGACGCATCCGCGGTGCTCTCCGGCGAGCCCGCCGGTTCGCATCCCATCCAGGGCATCGGCGCCGGGTTCGTCCCGAAGGTGCTCGACACGAAGATCTACGACGAGATCGTGCGGGTGAAGAACGACCACGCGATGGAGACGGCGCGGCGCATGGCGCGCGAGGAAGGGCTCCTCGTGGGCATCTCTTCCGGTGCGGCGATGTGGGCCGGGCTCGAGGTCGCGCGGCGCGCCGAGAATGCCGGCAGGCTCGTCGTCGTGATCGTGCCCTCGTTCGGCGAGCGCTACCTCTCCACCCCGCTGTTCGCGAACCTCGCCGACTGATCCGGCACGCCGCTTGCAGCTTCCCGGGGGAGCTGCAATGGAGGGATGCCGATGGAGAACCCGACGGACGCCGTCGTGCGACTGGTGACGGACTGGCTGCAGGCGGTCTGCCGCAACGAGGCGACGCGTGCGGAGCGCGACGTGGACCACGCCGTATGGGAAACCTTTCCGGCGAGCGACCCGATCTCGCCCTACCAGGCGAGCGAGGAAGCCGGCCACGACCTGCGCCTGGAAGTGACGGCCGATTGCATCAGGATCCTCCACGGCGGCGGGGCAGCGACCAGCGCCGGCGAGGGGCCGACGCGCCTCATCGTCGGCGAAACCGCGGATGGCGCCACCGTCCGCCTGGCCGTCCAGGTGGACGCGGAGGCGGTGAAGCGCCTGCCGGTCGGGGGCCCGCTCGCCGAGCTGGTGAAGAGCATCGACCCGCGGCTCGCGGCGCAGGCGGGGCGTGCCGCGGGAGAGGACACGCCCGCCACCCCGCCCGAGCACGCCTGAACCCTCTCCGCGGCCTTCGGTGGTTCCCGCCCGCGCCGCCGGGCGGACCCTGATATACTTGATTTGCGGGCGCAATTTCATCCGGTTGGCGTCCGCACCGGCACGCGGCGCTTCGCGGTAGAAGACGCCAACCGTGCA
Organism: uncultured Enterobacteriaceae bacterium; assembly: GCA_964552535.1. GTDB lineage: Bacteria > Pseudomonadota > Gammaproteobacteria > Burkholderiales > SG8-39 > CAZKHE01. The sequence continues at coordinate 48,745 of CAZKHE010000014.1, forward strand.
ACCCATAACTCGATGACGCATCGTCCTGAACCGGACCGAGCGCCCACGCCTCGGCAGGCCGTTTGCAGGAGAGACCATTTGGCTCAGGGCTTTGAAGGCCTCGGGCTCGCGCCCGAGCTTCTCCGCGCCGTCGCGGAAGAAGGCTACAGCGAACCCACTCCCGTCCAGACCCAGGCGATCCCGATGATTCTCGCCGGCCGCGACGTACTCGCCGGCGCCCAGACCGGCACCGGCAAGACCGCCGGCTTCACGCTGCCGATGCTGCAGCGCCTCGAACACCACGCCCACCACGGCGGGCGCCATGCCGTCCGCGCGCTGGTGCTCACGCCCACGCGCGAGCTCGCCGCCCAGGTCGAGGAGAGCATCCGCACCTACGGCAAGTACTTCAAGCTGCGCACCGCGCTGGTCTTCGGCGGCGTGGGCATGCAGCCGCAGATCGATGCCCTCGCCGAGGGGGTCGACATCCTGGTGGCGACGCCCGGCCGCCTGCTCGACCACGTCGGACAGAAGACGGTGAACCTGTCGCACGTCGAGATCCTCGTGCTGGACGAGGCCGACCGGATGCTGGACATGGGCTTCATCCACGACATCCGCCGCGTCCTGGCGGTGCTGCCGCCGAAGCGCCAGAACCTGCTCTTCTCCGCCACCTACTCGGACGAGATCCGCGAGCTCGCCGAATCGATCCTGCACGACCCGGCGCTGGTGGAGGTGGCACGGCGCAATGCCGATTCCGAGCTCGTGACGCAGCGGATCCACCCGGTGGACCGTGCGCTGAAGCGCAGCCTGCTCGCCAAGCTCGTGAAGGACGGCGACTGGCACCAGGTGCTGGTGTTCACGCGCACCAAGCACGGCGCGAACCGCCTCGCCGAGCAGCTCTGCCGCGACGGGATCCAGGCGGTCGCGATCCACGGCAACAAGAGCCAGGGCGCGCGGACCCGCGCGCTTGCCGGCTTCAAGTCCGGCGACGTCCGCGTGCTCGTCGCGACCGACATCGCGGCGCGCGGCCTCGACATCGAGGAGCTGCCGCACGTGGTCAACTACGACCTGCCCAACGTGCCCGAGGACTACGTGCACCGCATCGGCCGCACCGGCCGCGCGGGCATGAGCGGCGAGGCGCTTTCGCTGGTGTCCGAGGACGAAGGCGAGTTCCTGCGCGACATCGAGAAGCTGCTCAAGCGCCCGATCGAGCGGGTCGTGGTTCCCGGCTTCGAGCCGGGCACCGCCCCGCCCCAGCCGCAGGACGCACAAGGCGAGCGGCGCGAGCCGCGGGAGCCGCGCGAACCCCGCGAACCGCGCGAGCAGCGTCCCCCGCAGCCGGGGCAGCGCCCGCCGCAGCAGCAGCGCGGTCCGCGTCCCCAACAGCAGGGCCGCGGCCAGCCGCAGCAGCAGGGCAAGCCGCGCAATCCGCAGCAGCAACCCCCGCAGCAGCAGCGCGGCCCGAAGCAGCGCCAGCCCGCGCACGACCTCGAGCAGGGGCCGCCGCCGTCGTACATGCCGAAGCCGCCGAAGCAGCGCCAGCCGGCCTACGACCTCGAGCAGGGACCGCCGCCGTCGCACCTCCCCCCGGCGCCGCGGCAGTACGCGCACGACGAGGACGATCGGCAGCCGCTCTCCAACGCCAACGCGCTGTTCCCGTCCTCGGGCGGGTTCACGCCGGAGCCGAAGCGCGGCGGCAATCGCAACAAGCAGCACAAGGGCCGCGGCGGCAACGTCCCCGCCCTGCTGCGCGGACCGTCGCGGCGCGATTCCTGACCGAGGGGTGACCACCCGGCGCCAGCGGATCGCACGCACGCTGGCGCTCGGCGCACTGTCGGCGTTCGCGCCGATGTCGATCGACCTGTACCTGCCGGCGCTGCCCGCGCTGGAGACGGCGCTGCGCGCCGACGCGGCGGCGATCCAGTGGACGCTCTCGGCGTTCTTCCTCGGCTTCGCCGCCGGCCAGGTGCTCTACGGGCCGATCACCGACCGCTACGGCCGCAAGCCGCCGCTCTACGTCGGACTGGTCGTGTACATCGCCGCGTCGATCGGCTGCGCCTACGCGCCCTCGGCGGGCGCGCTCATCGTCCTCCGCCTCGTCCAGGCGCTCGGCGCCTGCGCGGCGGCGGTGAGCTCGCGGGCGATGGTGCGGGACCTGTTCGAGCCGCGCGAAGCCGCACGCGTGTTCTCCACCCTGATGCTCGTCATGGGGGTGGCGCCCATCCTGGCGCCGCTCGTGGGCGGCTACATCCTCCTGTGGTTCGGCTGGCAGGCCACCTTCTTCGTGCTCGCCCTCTTCGGCGCCGTCGCACTCGCTGCGGCGCTGCTCGCGCTGCCGGAGACGCACGCCGGCGACCCCCGGCACTCCCTGCGGCTGGCGCCGGTGCTGCGGGACTACGCCGCCATCCTCGCCGTCCCGGCATTCACGCGCAACGTCGGCGCCGCGGCGATCGCCATCGGCGGCATGTTCGCCTACATCACCGCGTCGCCGTTCGTGTTCATCCAGCTCCACGGGGTCTCCGCCCAGGCCTACGGCTGGTTCTTCGGCGCGAATGCCTTCGGGCTGATCGCGGCCTCGCAGGTCAACCGGGCCCTGCTGTCGCGCACGTCCCCGCGGCGGGTGCTCGCCGGCGCCTCGTTCGTGCAGGCCCTCGCCGGCCTGGCCGTGCTCACGGCCGCCGTCACGGGCTGGGCCGGCCCGTGGGGACTCGCGGGCACGCTGTTCCTCTACATCGCGTGCCTCGGCCTCATCCTTCCCAACACGTCGGCCGCAGCGCTGGCGCCGTTCGCGTCGCGCGCCGGCACGGCGTCCGCGCTGCTCGGAACCGTGCAGTTCGGGCTCGCGGGGATCATCAGTGCCGTGGTCGGCGCGCTGCACGCGCGCTCGGCGGTGCCGATGGGAGCGACGATCGCCGTGTGCGGCGTGACCGCGTTCCTGCTGCTGCCGCGGCGGCGTCCGCCCGGCGCACTCAGAGGCTAGCGGTCGCGATCGGGAGGCGGTTGGCGAACGCGGGCGCCGTCGGCGCGCGGCGCTGTTCCGTGTGCCGTTGCACGACGCGCCCGCGGCGTGCGAGGAGGCGGCGCAGCGGCAGTGTCGCGGCGAGGGTCGCGAAGAACGCGAGCATGTCGCCGGCGGAAAAGCGCATCTCGAAGCCGGGGGTGAAGCGCTTCGGGACGACGTGATAGTCGATGACGTACGCGCCCGCGGCGACGGCGGCGGCGCCGGCGAAGTCCTGCCGGGGCGTCGTCCGGCGCGCGTCGCCCAGCATGGCCTCGTAGATCGTGCTCCAGAAGAGGCACGCGCCGAGGTGGGTTGCGGCGCCCACCCCGGTGTACTCGGGCGTCACCTCGTCCTGGCGCGCCGCCTCGTCGCCCCACAGGACGTGACTTTCGGCGTTGAAGGCGGCGGCGACCGGCTCGCCGCGCCGCGCGCGCAGCAGCGCGGGCAGCGCGAACGTCGCGACGGCGGTGACCACGCCCGTCACCAGCGCGTCGGCGAACAGCGAGCGGTCGGAACGCACGGCGTCAGGCGGCGGCAGCCACGCGCTCGGCCGGGCCGTCGATGTGCGCAGCGTGGCGGGCGCGGACCACGCCGGGATGCAGGCGACGGATGGTGGCGGGCATGCGCTCCTCGATCAGCGGGAAAAGCTCGCGCTCCTCGGCCTGGGCATGCTTCTCGACCATCGCCATGAGCCGCGCCATGAGGACGTCGCGCGCCGGCGGGTCGTAGGCGAACGCGCGGACTTCCGCGACGCCGGCGAGGATCGCCTCGCGTTCCTGGACCAGCCGACGCACGAGCGCCTCGGCCTCATGGCGGACCATCGGGTAGAGCATCGTCGCCTCGGCCTCGAAATGCGCCTCGACGTTGCGGCAGATCTCCGCCGCGACCGTCGCACGCGGCAGATCCGCCTGCATTGCGGCTCGATACTCGTTGAACAGCTGCTTGACCCAGGCATGGTCGACGCGCAGGAAATCCGTGGCGCGGGCGCTCTCTTCGTGGACAGGGTTCATTGGGCAGTTCTCCGATCGAATGGGGGTGTCGCGTAGGCGCAACGGGCTCCAACTCACCGCCCGTCGGCCAAGGAAGGCTCAATGCAGTTGTCATGCCTGCACGCGGGGCACCTGGAATCAAGAGCTTGGGAACGTCATCCCGCGATTCCTGCAAGCCTTTCCGGTGCCCCGGTCAGTTCGACCTACTTGAGTACCGGGGGCGTCTCGAAGCTGTGGTACGGCGCCGGGGACGGCAGGTGCGTCCATTCGAGCGTGTCGGCGCCTTCCCAGGGACGCGCCGGCGCGGGCTCACCGCTGCGGATCGCCTTGAGGACCGCCCACAGCAGGAAGAACTGCCCGACGCCGAACATGAACGCGCCGACCGTGGACACGAAGTTCCAGTCGGTGAATTGCGTGGCGTAATCGGGAATGCGGCGCGGCATGCCGGCGAGGCCGAGGAAGTGCTGCGGGAAGAACGTGATGTTGAACGCGACGATCGAGATCCAGAAGTGCCACTGCCCGAGGCGCTCGTCGTACATGCGCCCGGTCCACTTCGGGAGCCAGAAGTAGACGCCGGCGAACATGGCGAACAGCGAGCCGCCGACCATCACGTAGTGGAAGTGCGCGACGACGTAGTAGGTGTCGTGGACCTGGTAGTCCACCGGAACGATCGCCACGATGACGCCGGTGAAGCCGCCGATCACGAACACCAGGATAAAGCCCAGCGCGAACAGCATCGGCGTCTCGAAGGTGAGCTGGCCCTTCCACATGGTGGCGAGCCAGTTGAAGACCTTCACGCCGGTCGGCACCGCGATGAGGATCGTGGCGTACATGAAATACAGAATGCCGGCGGTGGGCATGCCGGTGGTGAACATGTGGTGCGCCCAGACGATGTGCGACAGCACCGCGATCGCGGCGAGCGCGTACACCATGGAGGAGTATCCGAACAGCGGCTTGCGGGAGAACGCGGGGATCACCTGCGAGATGATCCCGAACGCGGGCAGGATGAGGATGTACACCTCGGGGTGGCCGAAGAACCAGAAGATGTGCTGGAACATGATGGGGTCGCCGCCGCCCGGGCTGTTGAAGAACGAGGTGCCGAAGTGGCGGTCGGTAAGGAGCATGGTCACCGCCCCCGCGAGGACCGGCATCACCGAGATCAGCAGGAAGCCGGTGATCAGCCAGCCCCAGACGAACAGGGGCATCTTCATCAGCGACATGCCCGGCGCGCGCATGTTGATGATGGTGGTCACGATGTTGATTGCGCCCATGATCGACGAGATCCCCATGATGTGGATCGCGAAGATGATGAGGTCCATGCTGATGCCCTGCTGCACGGCGAGCGGCGGGTAGATGGTCCAGCCGGTCTGCGGCGCGCCGCCTGGGACGAGGAACGCCGAGAAGAGCAGGACACCGGCCGCCGGCAGCAGCCAGAAGCTCCAGTTGTTCATCCGCCCGAAGGCCATGTCCGGCGCGCCGATCATCATCGGGATCTGCCAGTTGGCGAACCCCGTCAGCGCGGGCATGAGCGCGCCGAAGATCATCACCAGGCCGTGCATGGTGATGAACTGGTTGTACGTCTCCGGATACCAGAGCTGCAGCCCCGGCATGAGCAGCTCGGCGCGCATCGCGAGCGCGAGGATGCCGCCGGCGATGAACATGATGAAGGACCACCACAGGTACAGCGTCCCGATGTCCTTGTGGTTGGTGGTGGTGAGCCAGCGCCACACCCCGCTCGCGGGACCGTGGTGCGCGTGGTCGTGGTCGTTGGCGGGCTGGTGAGCGGGAGCGTGGGCGACGGCCATGGAGACTCCGGGGATGTGGCAGAGGGAGCGCGCGTCCCGCGCGCCGCCGGCATTCAGCGCAGGAGGCAGCCTCCGGGCGGCAGTACCGGCGCAGCGAAAACGAGGCGTCCGTCGCGCGGATCCGCCGGCGCTTCCGGCGCCATCAGCTCCTCGCCCAGCCGACGCAGCGTGTTGGGCAGCCGCCCTTCGATGACCGGGAACAGTCGCCGCTCCTCGTCCTCGGCGTGGGCCTGCACCAGCGCCGCCAGCGCATCGACCGCGGCGTCGCGCGCGGCGGCGTCCGCCGCGGCATGCAGTGCGTCGACCTGCGCGCGGATGCGCGTCTGCTGGGCGACCAGCGCCTGCACCAGCTCGTCGGCCTCGTGCCGCACCAGCGGATAGAGGCGCCGGCGATCGGTGGCGACGTGCGCCGCCACCTCCGCCGCCAGCGCACGCGCGAGCCGTTCACGTTCGGCGTCCGGCGCGGCCGCGTCAGCGTAGCGCGCGAAAGTCATCGCCAGTCGCCGGTGCTCTTCGCGCAGCAGGTCGGTGGCGAGGGCGACGGGAGCGCAGTCTGCGGGGTGGTCCATGGGAGAGACGGGGCACGGCGGGGAACGCGTGGCGCGTTGCACGGTCCATGCCATGGGTCCTCGCCCCGTGCGCCCGGGGACGCGCGGCGCCGCGGCCGGCGGCCATTACCGGCAGCGGCGGTAAATCGAGGCAGTTAGAATAGTTCTCGCGCGGCGCCTATCCCGGTGCCGCGTTTCGTTTCCGGCTCATCCATGAACGCTCCCGAGAACGCGCCGCAGGCTGCGAGTGAAACCATCGTCATTCGCGGCGCGCGGCAGAACAACCTCAAGAACCTCGACCTCGCGCTGCCGACCAACGAGCTCGTCGTCGTGACCGGCGTGTCGGGCTCGGGCAAGAGTTCGCTGGTGTTCGACACGCTGTTCGCCGAGGGCCAGCGGCGCTACGTCGAGACGTTCAGCCCCTACGCGCGGCAGTTTCTCGACCGCATGGACAAGCCGCAGGTGGACGCCATCGAGGGCATTCCGCCGGCGATCGCCATCGACCAGACCAACCCGGTGCGGACGTCGCGCTCGACGGTCGGCACGATGACGGAGCTCAACGACCACCTGAAGCTGCTGTTCGCGCGCGCGGCGCAGCTCTTCTGCCGCGGCTGCGGCCAGCCGGTGCGGCGCGACACCCCGGACAGCATCGCGGACGAGCTCTCGCGTCGCGCCGCCGCAGCCGGGGATCCGCGCCTCGTGATCACGTTCCCGATCACCGTGCCGGAGAACTTCGGCGAGACCGAGGTGATTCAGCTCCTGGAGCGCCAGGGCTACACCCGGATCCACGCGCGCAGCCCCGGGTGCATCGAGGTCATCCAGGACCGCTTCCGAGCGGGCAGCGTGGAACGCGTGCGCCTGATGGAGGCGCTCGAGGCCGCGCTGAAGCTCGGCAACGGCAAGGTCACCGTTTACCCCGAGCCCTCGGATTCGGCCCCGTCGATCCCTCCCTCCCCCGCGGCGGGGGAGGGCCGGGGAGGGGGGGCGTCGTTGATGGCCCCTCGGGGTGGCGGCTCTGCCGACACCCCTTCCCCCTTCCCCGTTCCCTGGCGGTTTTCGAGCGACCTGCACTGCGCGGACTGCGACCTGCATTACGCCGACCCGACGCCCTCGCTCTTCTCCTTCAACTCGCCGCTCGGCGCCTGCGAGACCTGCCGCGGCTTCGGCCGCGTGATCGGCGTGGACTACGGCCTCGTCGTGCCGGACGAGTCGAAGACGCTCCGCGACGGCGCGGTGAAGACGTGGCAGACCGCATCGTTCAAGGAGTGCCAGGGCGACCTGGAGAAGTACGCCGGCCTGCGCGGCATTCCGCTCGACACGCCGTGGCGGCACCTCACCCCCGAGCAGCGCGACTGGGTGATCGAGGGCGAGCCGCAGTGGAAGAGCTGGGAGAAGTCCTGGCCCGGCGTCTGGTACGGCGTGAAGCGGTTCTTCAAGTGGCTCGAGACCAAGAGCTACAAGATGCACATCCG
>CAZKHE010000015.1:0-56293 GCA_964552535.1 uncultured Enterobacteriaceae bacterium
ACGCGCTCGTCGCGCGCGACGCGCAGGTTGATCTCGGAGAGCAGGTCGTCCACCTGCGTCGATGCCGGGCGGATCTCCAGCGTCGGATCGACCAGACCCGTGGGCCGCACCACCTGCTCCACCACCTGCGCCGCGTGCGCCGCCTCGTAGTCCGCCGGCGTGGCCGAGACAAAGACGGTCTGGCGCATCACGCGCTCGAACTCCTCGAACTTCAGCGGACGATTGTCCAGCGCGGACGGCAGCCGAAAGCCGTAGTCGACGAGATTCTCCTTGCGCGAGCGGTCGCCCTTGTACATCCCGCCCACCTGCGGAATCGTCACATGGCTCTCGTCGACGATCATCAGCGCGTCCGGCGGCAGGTAGTCGATCAGGGTGGGCGGCGGCTCCCCGGGCGCGCGCCCCGAGAGGTGGCGCGAGTAGTTCTCGATGCCCTTGCAGAAGCCCATCTCGTTGAGCATCTCCAGGTCGAACCGCGTGCGCTGCTCGATGCGCTGCGCCTCGACGAGCTTGCCCTGCTCCACGAACCACCTGCTCCGCTCGCGCAGCTCCTCCTTGATCGCCTCGATGGCGCGCAGCGTCGTGCTGCGCGGCGTGACGTAGTGGCTGGAGGGGTAGACGGTGAAGCGCGCCACGCGGTTCTGCGACTTGCCGGTGAGCGGGTCGAACACCAGCAGGCTGTCGATCTCGTCATCGAACAGCGTGATGCGGATCGCGGTCTCCGAATGCTCCGCGGGGAACACGTCGATCACGTCGCCGCGCACCCGGAAGGTCCCCCGTCGGAAATCCATCTCGTTGCGGGTGTACTGCATCGCGGTGAGGCGCGCGATGATCTCGCGCTGCGGCGCCTTCTCGCGCTCGCGCAGGTGCAGGATCATCCCGTGGTAGTCGACCGGATCGCCGATGCCGTAGATGCACGACACGGTGGCGACGATCACCGAGTCCTCCCGCTCCAGCAGCGACTTGGTCGCCGACAGCCGCATCTGCTCGATGTGGTCGTTGATCGACGAGTCCTTCTCGATGTAGAGGTCCCGCGACGGGACGTAGGCCTCGGGCTGGTAGTAGTCGTAGTACGAGACGAAGTACTCGACCGCGTTCTCGGGGAAGAACTCGCGGAACTCCGAGTAGAGCTGCGCCGCCAAGGTCTTGTTCGGCGCGAGCACCAGCGCCGGGCGCCCGATGCGCGCGATCACGTTCGCCATCGTGTACGTCTTGCCGGAACCGGTGACGCCGAGCAGCGTCTGGTAGGCGAGGCCGTCCTCGATGCCCTCGACCAGCTTCGCGATCGCCTCGGGCTGATCGCCCGCGGGAGGAAATGGTTGGTGGAGTCTGAACGGACTCCCGGGGAACGTGAGCAGCACGGTGCTAAACTTCCGAGTCGTTCAACCCGTCGAGTCTATCAAACATGAGCGCCGCGTCCTCCTCCCCGCTCGCCGCCATCGAGATGGCGCCGCGCGACCCGATTCTCGGCATCACCGAGGCCTTCGTCGCGGACAAGAATCCCGCGAAGGTGAACCTCGGGGTGGGGGTGTACTGCGGCGACGACGGCAAGGTCCCGCTGCTCGACTGCGTGCGCCGAGCCGAGGCCGACCTCGCCCAGAAGGCGGCGCCGCGCGCGTACCTGCCGATAGACGGCCTCGCCGTGTACGACAAGGCGGTGCAGCGCCTGATCCTCGGGGAAACGAGCAAGCCGGTGGCCGAGAACCGTGTCGTGACGGTCCAGGCGCTGGGCGGCACCGGCGGGCTCAAGCTCGGCGCGGATTTCCTCAAGCGCTTCGCCCCCGGCGCGGAGGTGTGGATTAGCGATCCCAGCTGGGAGAACCACCGCGCGCTCTTCGAGGGCGCCGGCTTCAAGGTCAACGTCTATCCCTACTACGACCCGGCGACGCACGGCGTGAACTTCGGCGGCATGCTGCAGGCCCTGGACACCATGCCCGCGGGCCACGTCGTGGTGCTGCACGCGTGCTGCCACAATCCCACCGGCGTGGACCTGACCGCCGACCAGTGGCGCCAGGTGCTCGAGCGCGTGAAGTCGCGCGGGCTCATCCCGTTCCTCGACTTCGCGTACCAGGGCTTCGGCGAGGGCATCGAGCCGGACGGCGCCGCGGTGCATCTCTTCGCGGAGAGCATGAGCCCGGTGTTCGTGTCCAACTCGTTCTCCAAGTCCTTCTCGCTCTACGGGGAGCGCATCGGCGCACTGTCCATCGTCGCGGCGAGCGCGGACGAGGCTGCGCGCGTGCTGAGCCAGCTGAAGCGAGTGATCCGGACGAACTACTCCAACCCACCCACCCACGGCGGCCAGATCGTGGCCCAGGTCCTCACGACCCCAGAACTCCGCGCGAGCTGGGAGAACGAGCTCGCGCAGATGCGCGACCGCATCAAGGACATGCGCCGGCAGTTCGTGGACAAGCTGAAGGCGAAGGTGCCGGCGTCGAACTTCGAGTTCGTGAAGCAGCAGCGCGGCATGTTCTCGTACTCGGGACTGACCAAGCCCCAGGTCGAGCGCCTGCGCAGCGAGTTCTCCGTCTACGCCATCGACACCGGCCGCATCTGCGTCGCGGCCCTCAACTCACGGAACATCGACTACGTGGTCGACGCCGTCGCCCGGGTCATCCGGTAGCCGCCGGACCGCACGGCCGACGCACGCCGGCCGCGGCAAGCGGCCGGCGTGCGTCGCCGATCGATCGATGCGCCTAGCGGGGTGACCGCGCGACCGTCGATTCCGGTTCGTTGCTGACGGGAAGCGGGGACGCGGGCCGTTCGTCGTGCGCCTCCCGAGGATGGTCGCCCGCCTCCGCGCCATCGCCGGCATCGCGCGCCGCACCCTTCACGGCCTCCGCTTGCGCGCTCGCCGTCTCCCGGGCTCGCTCCATCAGGCCATCGCGCGCCTCGCCCATCAGTTCGTCCTCGCGCCGTGTCGCCGGAAGCGTGGCGCCCAGGGCCGCGCCCACGGCGACACCGATGGCGCCGAGCACGAGCGGCTGCTCGTCGATCATCCGGCTCACCTGATTGCTCGCCTGATGGTAGCGGTCCCTGGAGCGGTCCCCGAGGTCCGCCATCCGCGACCGCGCCCCATCGAGCCCGGCGCGCGCGCGCTCCCCGGTCTCCGCGAGCTTCTCCCGCCCGCTGCTCAGGGCGACGCGCGTCCGATCGGCCACCTCGGATGCCTTGGCCTTCACCCCGGCCGCCGTTTCGCGGATCCCGCCACCGTGCGCGGCGCCCCCTTCGTCGAAGGACGGTTCCTCGTATCGCCCGGTCGTCGCAACCGGGCGGCCGCGCCGCTGCCCGGAAGCCATCAGCCAGGCGATGCCGACGCCGATCAGCGCCACCGGCAACGGGTTGTCCCGCACCGCGCGTCCGAGATTGGACCCGAAATCGCCGGCTCCGCTGTTGCGGAGGTGATCGATCGCCTGATCCATGAGCTGGCCCGGGGTCAGCTTGGACTGGATCGCGTCGATCGTGGAGCTCACCTGCGCTCGGGTCTGCTCGATGTCGCGCTCGATCTCGTCGGGACGCAGCTTCTCGTCGTATGCGTTCATGCGACCTTCTCCTGTGCAACCGCCTTGTCGCGGCGAAGCGAGTTGACGGTGCGGTGCGGCGTCAGCCCATCGGCCGAGAGGTGCGAGCGTCCGCTGCGCAGCATGAAGTAGCCGATGAGCATCACGACGACGCCGACGATCAGCGGCGCGAGCCACGGCGCGACCTCGGGGGGCAGCACCATCGCCAGCCCGTTTGCCAGCGCAAGCAGGACCAGGATCAGGCCTGCCAGGATGATGACGCCGCCTCCGGCGAGAGAGACCAGCGCCGCCTGCGCCGTGGAGACCTTCTCTCCGACCTCCGCGCGCGCGAGGGCGATCTCCTTGCGCACGAGGTCCACGGTCTCGCGGGTCAGCTCGGCGAACAGCGCCGGAAGGGATTTATCGGTCTTGTCGAGTGCCACGCGAGCCTCCGGTGTGGGCATTGGGAGTCGGGACGCCGCCGAGCAGGGCCACGCGCTCCGCGCTGGCCGCGGTGGCCGGATCACGGGGTGCGACCGTGGGCGTGGACGAGCCGCGTGCGGACGATGTCTCGTTCGTTCCGGTCGCGGGGAGCGGTTCCTCGAAGGGCGTGGGCCGCCCCCGCTCGGGCTCCCCTCGCACGGGCCGGTCATCGCGGGCGTACGAACGGCGATCCGCGGAGCTCTTGAGGAAGCGGGACAGCAGGAATCCGGCGACGACCGACCCGGCGAAGAACGCACCCGGCGAACGCCGGCCCATGTCCTCCGCGTCGGCGAGCAGCGAGTCGAGGTCCTTCTCGCGCAGTTGCCGACCGAGCGATTCCAGGCGGTCGGCGGCAGCGTTGGCGAGCCGGGCCGAGTCGCGCCGGGCGCCATCGTCATCGCGTCCGCCGGAAGCACCGCCGCGCAGAGCCTCGGCGAGGGATTCGACCTGCTCCGCCGCGCCGTCCTTCTGGCGCGCCAGCATGTCCTTCCCACGCTCCTTCAGCGCGTCGCCGATCTCGGCACCCTGCTGCTTCAGGTCGGGGGTCGAGGCCGCGCCGCCCTTTCCATCCATTGCACCGGACGGCGCTGCGCCCGGCTGCGTGCTGCTGACTTCAGGCATCTCGCGTCCTCCTCGGGACGATGGGTATTCGCCCAAGGGACGCAAGACACATGCCGCGGATGCCAAGCGCGGGCGCTTCACGTCGGACTGCCCCGCATTTGCTCCCGGGAGCGGGACTCCGCTATAATCGCGGGCTCGCAGTAATTTCCGATTCCCCGATAGCTCAGTCGGTAGAGCGACGGACTGTTAATCCGCAGGTCCCAGGTTCGAGCCCTGGTCGGGGAGCCAGGCTTTCTCGAAGGCCAGCCGCCCGGGCTGGCCTTTCGCGTTTATGAGCGATGAGGGCGTCGCCCCCGGCGGGCCTCGCCTTCCCGGGGAAGTCGTACGCTGCACACACCGCAAACACGGAGACGGGCCGATGAGCGACAACGTGATTCTCCTCCACCTCAAGAAGCATGGGCAGCAGCTCGACTGGGAGATCGCCAAGGCCACGGGGCTCGCGATCCCCGACGTTCACACGGGCCTCGCCGATCTCTCCCGCCAGGGCGAGATCTCCATGTGCCGCGTGACGCGCTATCACGATGGCGAAGCCCGCGAGGGCTTCCAGTGCCGCCTGCGCGGTTACGTGCCGCCGGCGGCACCCGGCCGCAAGCCCGCGAACTAGCGCGACGCGCGGGGAGGAACGCGCGCGGCGCTCAGCTTCCCGCCCCGCCGAGGGGATCGTTCGCGCTCGCCGCACGCCCCTCGGACGGGATCGCCGGATCCGGCCGAGCCAGCGTGCGCGGCATTTCGTCGACCGCCGCAAGCCGGTTGTCCACCTGCTTGACGCCGGGCATCGCGGCGACTGCCGCGAGCAGCCGCTGACGCTCGTCCTCGCTCACCTGTCCGCGCAGGCTCACGTAGCCGGCGTTCACCACGACCTCCACGTCCCTGGGACGATTCACCGTGCGACCGAGCTGGGTCCGGACGCGGTCGCGAATCTGCCGGTCGGTGGGCGGCCGCAGCTGCTTCGATAGCGGCGCGAGGGTTTCGGCCGCCGCACCCTTCAGTCGATTGAACGTGCGCTTGCCGGCCACGCGCGCGTAGTCGCGGCTGTCGTGCGACATCGCGATCATCCGGTCCCGCAGCAGCGCGCGGCGGCGCCGGCCGAACGCAGGATCGAAGAAGTACATGCCGGCCGCTCCGATCGCCACGCCGATCACCGTTCTCGTCAGGTTCCCCACGTCCGATGCTCCTTCTCCTTCGCCGGGACACACCACCCGGCGCAAGAACCATGCGCAGCGGATGCCGTGGAACGCTTCATGCGTCCGCGCTCGGAAGGCCAACAGGAGCATCGAGATGCCCACCACACTCGACGCGCCGGACGTCCTGCGGAACGATCATCGCGTGACCGGCGAGCAGCGCAACTTCATCCGGCTCGACAGTCCCGAGCGGCAGGACGGTTGAGCGCCGCCGCCGTCGTCCTCGCCGAGCTCGGCGCAGCGCGCCGGCCCTTGCGCGTCGGTGTCTTCCGCGCGCTGCAGCTCGGCGATCTGCTGTGCGCAGTGCCCGCCCTGCGTGGCCTGCGCGGTGCGCTGCCGGGTGCCCACATCACTCTCATCGGCCTGCCCTGGGCCCAGGCCTTTGCCGCGCGCTACCGCCGCTACGTCGATCACTTCGTTCGCTTTCCGGGGTATCCCGGGTTGCCCGAGCAGCCACCCGACCTCGACGGGTATGCCTCCTTCCTCGCGACCCATCGGGCGGCGCCCTTCGATCTCGCCATCCAGTTGCACGGCGACGGACGGGTCACCAACGCGATCCTCGCGGACCTCGGTGCGCGCAAGGTCGCCGGCTTCTGTGCCGCGGACGCCGTGCCCCGCGGCACGTTCCTGCCGTTTCCCACCGCAGGCAGCGAAGTGCGTCGGCTGCTCGCGCTGGCGGCGTTTCTCGGTGCCCCGGCGGACGATGCCGCCCTCGAGTTCCCGCTCACTGCCGACGACGAATCCGAGCTCGCGGACTTCGCCTTCGAACGTCGCCTGCCCGCCGGCCGGTGCATCTGCCTGCACCCCGGAGCGCGCGCCGAGAACCGGCGCTGGCCGCCCGAGTGCTTCGCGGCGGTGGGGGACCGCCTGCACTCGGCCACCGGATTGCCCGTGGTGCTCACCGGCTCGTCCGCCGAGCAGCCGCTGACCGCGGCGGTCGCCGCGGCGATGCGAGCGCCGGCGTTCGACGCCGCGGGGCCGATCTCGTTCGGCGCGCTGGCCGCACAGTTGTCGCGGGCGGCGATCGTCGTGACCAACGACACTGGCGTCTCGCATCTCGCTGCGGCGCTGCGCATCCCGAGCGTGGTGATCTTCAGGGCATCCGAGTTGGATCGCTGGGCCCCGCAGGATGCCGCGCGGCATCGGGCCGTTTGGGATCCGGCCGGCGAGCGCCGGAACGAGGTGCTGCAGCAGGCGGCGGAGCTGCTCGACCGTCACACGCCTGCCACGACCGGAGCGCGAGGCTGAGCACCTCCTCGACGGGCACGTCGTCCACGAAGCTCGGGTCGTGCGCACACCGCGCCGTAACGTTCTCCGCGCCGCACACCGGGCAGTGCAGCCGGTGCGACACCGCGTAGCGGTGCCTCGGACTCGACGTCGGCGCGGACACGAGCGCGTTGGTGTGCCAGTAGATGCCGACGGTCGGCGTGCCCACCGCATCGGCGAGATGCAACGGTCCGGTGTCGTTCGACACGACGAGGCGCGCCTGCGCGAGCAGCGCGACGAGTCCGGAGAGCGACAGACGCCCCCCGGCGTCCAGTGCCGGCCGTCGCATCGCCTGCACCACCGCGGCCGTCAGCGCCCGCTCGTCCGGCCCCCCCTGCACCACGACCGAGG
The DNA here is from genome assembly GCA_964552535.1 of uncultured Enterobacteriaceae bacterium. Classification (GTDB taxonomy): domain Bacteria; phylum Pseudomonadota; class Gammaproteobacteria; order Burkholderiales; family SG8-39; genus CAZKHE01. The sequence continues at coordinate 7,397 of CAZKHE010000015.1, forward strand.
CCCCGGCCGCGGCCAGCGCATCGCCGAGGGCGGCGAATCGCTGGTGCGACCAGCGGCGTCGCGGGTCGGTGGCTCCAGGCTGCAGGACGGCGATGTCGCCTCCCGGCACCTCCAGCCCGGCCTGCAGCGCTGCGCGGTCGCTGTCGAGCACCGGCAGCAGCGTGGGCGCCGCCGTGCCGCGCGCGCCGGCCAGCGCCACCACGTCGAGCAGCCGCCGCCGTTCGTTGGTCAGCTCCACGTACGGAAGGGACACGTCGAGGGGCTCGGCGTCACTCGCGCAGAGTCCCGCCGCGCGGCGCGCGCCGAGCCGCTTCACGAGCGGATTGGCAAAGCGGCCGCCGCCATAGAGCTGCAGGGCGAGTGCGAAGCGCCGGGCGCGCATCGCGGCACAGAAGGCCTCGACGCGGGCGTCTTCGACGCCGTCCGCGGGTGCGGTGATGCCCGGCACGGAAGGCAGGACGACCACCTCGTCCACCACGCCGCGGCCCTCCAGGAACGCCGCGTGCCACGCGCGCCCGAGATACACGAGGCGGGCCTCCGGCCAGGTCTCCCGCAACGCACGCAGCGCAGGCAGGGCGAACACGAAGTCCCCGACCGCACTGGGACGCAGGACGGCGATGGCTTCAGGCGTCAACGGGCAGCAGGAGCGGAGCGTCGGCGTCGCGGCAGGGCACGGTGGTGGGGAGCTCCTGGTGGTACGCGCCCGAGGGAACGAGCCCGCAGCCCCCGTAGCGCGCCATGACGCGAAGCTGCGCGAGCACGTCCTCGCCGCAGTGATCCTTCGGCAACTCCTGCCAGAAGCGGAAGCCGCCGACCGCGCGCAGCTTTTCCGCGTCGTAGAGCACACACCCGCCCACCCATGCCACGCGGTAGAGCCGCTGCCGCGCGCCGCCGAGGTCCATGCGCCGCTGCACGTGGTAGAGGTTGGCGGCGCTGTGCAGGTGATGCCGCGCCCATTCGGGCCCGCCCGGACGGATCGTCTCCGGCCGCACCGGGCCGTCCCAGAGCTCGATGTGCTGCTGATGCGGCCGCTCGTCGGCCGCATGGCTCAGCCCGATGAGCGCGCTGCCGACGAAGCCGCACCCCTGCTCCCGCAGCGCGCCCAGCAGACGCTCCAGCAGGTCCGGCTCGACGATCACGTCGTCGTCGAGGAAGAGCGCGTAGGGCGCGCGCGCGCGCGACAGCAGGAAATCGCGGTGCTCGGCGAGGCCGCGGCGCGGGAGGTGACGGTGCGTCTCGACTTCGCAGCCGCGGGCCCGCAGCACGCGGAGCACCGCCTGCACCTCGCCCGCTTCGAACGCCGGATGCGCCTCGCTCTGGTCGGACACCACCACCCGGAACCGGCTAAGCGACTGCCCCGCGAGACCAGCAAGCGTCACCGCGAGCGCCGCGGCCCGCTGGAACGTGGGGATCAGGACGTCGAGCTCGGCCGCCGTGCCGCCCGCTGCCCGCCGCGCCGCCTGGAGCTCGGGGTTGAGCGCCGGGTCGTTGTACATCTTGAACTGCCGGTACGTCTTGAACCACGCCCGGCCGTCGGCCGCATCGCGCAGCAGTGCGTCGAGGCTGTCCGCGAGGTCGCGCCGCTGCTCCTCGAGCCGCGCGAGCCGCGCCGCGCACGCGGCCCGATGCGCGTCGTCCGCGTCCTGCCGCTCGGCCTGGCGGCGCATGTGGTGGATCTTGAGCGCGAGGATCGACAGCCGATCCACCATGGCGCCGGCGGTCTCGCTCGACCGTCGCGCCTCCGGTGACCGGGGCCGATCGGCGAGCACCGCGAGGAGCGCGTCGTCGATCCGCTCCATCGCATCGTTGCGCCGCTGATTCCGGACATCGATCTCGCGCTTGCACTGCACGATGGCGCCCGGCGGCAGGTCGTCGCGGCGTGCGCGATCCTCGGCCTGCCACAGCGCCGCATTGCACCGGTGGTTCTCGGCGATCCAGGACCACCAGGCCGCCGCCGCCGTCGGCGCGTCGGCCCCGCCGGCAAGGAAGGCGTCCTGGTACCGGCACAGCTCGCCGGCATCGAGTGGGCTGCTCATCGGGCACTCCTCCCGGCGAGTCGGCCGGGCGGCGACCTCCTACGCAAGCGATGTGCCCGGGCTGGGTGCCGGTATCATCCGCGGCTTCGCCCCGCCCTGCCCCAGTCGAAAGCATCGCTTGACCGCCATCCCCCCCGCCGCCCCGCGCGCCGCGCGCGCCTTCCCTGCCCTGCGCAACCGCGGCTTCCGCGCCTACTTCTTCCTCTTCGCGCTCTCGATGATGGCCGACAGCGTCGAGCACGTGATCAGCTACTGGATGATGTTCCAGAAGTTCCAGTCGCCCGCGCTCGCCGGGTTCGCGGTTGTCTCCCACTGGCTGCCGTTCCTGTTCTTCTCGGTCTACTCCGGTGCGCTCGCCGACCGCTTCGATCCCCGGCGCATCGTCCAGCTCGGCATGGCCTGCTTCATGGTCGCGTCGCTGGGCTGGGGCCTCTTCTTCCTCACGGACAGCCTGGAGGTGTGGCACGCGATGGTGCTCCTGGTGATCCACGGCTTCGCCGGCGTGCTCTGGCACCCCTCCGGGCAGGTGCTGGTGCACGACATGGTGGGACCCGAGGACCTGCCGAGCGCGGTGCGGCTCGTCGCGACGGCGCGCTGGCTCGGCCTGCTCGCCGGCCCCGCCGTCGGGGCGGGCATCATGCTCGCCTTCGGGCCGACCTACGGCATCCTGCTGAACGTGCTGCTCTACCTGCCCATGGTCCTGTGGATGTGGCGCGCGCCCTACGGTCCGAAGTTCCGCCCCGAGCGCAAGGCACCGCCCCGCGCGGTGCGCGGCTTCGGCGACATCGTGCAGACCATTCGCGACATCGCCGGCGATCGCACCATCGTGTCGATGACCCTGCTGGCCGGCTGCGCCTCGCTCTTCGTCGGCAATGCCTATCACGCGCAGATGCCGGAGTTCGCGCACGGGCTCGGCCACGAGCACGCCGACCTCTCCTACAGCGCGCTGCTCGCCGCGGACGCCGCCGGCGCCCTGCTGGCCGGCCTGCTCCTGGAGGGCCGCAACCTGCTGCAGCCCTCGCGGCGCGCCGCGTTCCTGCTCGCGATGGGCTGGTGCGTGGCGATCGGAGGCTTCGCGATCGCGCGCAACTACACCGTGGCGCTCGTCCTGCTCTTCTTCGCCGGCTTCCTGGAGCTCGCCTTCAACGCCATGGCCCAGTCGCTCGTCCAGCTGCGCGCGCCCGACCGCATCCGCGGGCGCGTCATCGGGCTCTACAACATGTCGAGTCTGGGGCTGCGGGCATTCGCCGGCGTCACCGTCGGGCTGCTCGGCAGCCTGATCGGCATCCACTGGTCGCTCGCGCTCTCGGCGATGATGCTCCTGACCGCGACCATCTCGCTCGCGGCGCTGTCGATGCGCGCCCGCTGAGGGCCGCCGGCGCCGTCAGAACGGCGTGCCGTGGCGGCCGGCGCGCCGCATCGCCCAGTACGCCTCGTCCAGCCGACGGGTCACCGGGCCCGGCGCGGGGAGGCGGGTCGGACGCCCGGCGACCTCGCGCACCGGCAGCGCGCCGCCCGACGTGCTGGTCGTGAAGACCTCGTCCGCGTTGAAGAGGTCGAATGCGGTGATCCGCGCCGCATGGAAGTGGATGCCGAGCTCGTCGCAGAGCTCGCTCATGGTGAGGCGGGTGACGCCGTACAGCACGCCTTCGGCCGGCGTGTACACCTCCCCGCCCTTCACCATGAACACGTTCGACTTCGGCGCCTCCTGCACCGTGCCGTCGGCGGCGAGCCACACGAGATCGTCGTAGCCGGCCTCGACGGATTCGATCTTCGCCAGCTGGTACTGCAGACGCGAGATGTGCTTGTAGCGCGGGTCGAGCGTATCGGGCGCCATGCCGCGCTGGTGGGCGATGTTCAGCCGGATGCCTTCGCGCTTCTGGTGCTCGTTACCGAGCGACGCGTACGGCGTCGGGGACATGAACACGTTGGGCGTGGCGTCGCGCGGATCCCAGCTCCCCGCGCGCACCACGCCGCGCGTGACGATGATCCGCACCAGCACGTCGTCGAAGCCGCTGCGGCGCGCGGTCTCCACCACCGCCGCGCGCCACGCTTCGCGCGAGAGCTTCGGCAGGATGCGCGTCGCGTGCATGGACGCCTCGAGCCGGTCGAGGTGGTTGTCGAGCCGGAAGAGCTTCCGCCCCACGCCGGAGATCATCTCGTAGATGCCGTCGCCCATCTGCACGCCCTGGTCGAAGACGGACACGTGCGCACGGTCGGGGGGCAGGAACTCGCCGTTCACGTAGACGGGGGCTGCGGACATGCTTCCTTCTCCTGCATCGCGAAAGCCGCGGATTGTAGTGCCCCTATAATCCGCGCACCATGCACATCGATCACCGCGCGCTCGCGCTCTCTCGCGCCGTGCTCCACGTTGCCCAGGCCGGCGCGGGCGACCCGGTCGTGCTGCTGCACGGCTGGCCGCAGACCTGGCACGCGTGGCGCAAGGTCATCGCGCGGCTCGCGCCGAAGTACCGGCTCGTCGCACCCGATCTCACCGGCCTCGGCGACAGCTCGAGGCCCGCGGACGGCTACGACAAGAAGGGGATCGCGCGGGATCTCGCCGAACTGTGCGACGCCCTCGGCCTCGAACGCTTCCACCTCGTCGGCCACGACTGGGGCGGGCCGACCGCGTTCGCGCTCGCCTGCGCGATTCCCGAACGCGTGCGGACCCTCGCGATCCTCGACGTCACCATTCCGGGCATCGGCCCCGACATCTCCCAGGGCGGCCAGCGCTGGCACCATGCCTTCCACATGACGCCGCGACTGCCGGAGGCACTCGTCCGCGGCCGCGAGCGCGAGTACCTGGGCTGGTTCTACGAGGCGTTCTCGTGGCAGCGCGGCGCGATCGAGCCCGCCGACGTGGAAGAGTACGTGCGCTGCTACAGCCAGCCCGGTGCGCTGGAGGCCGGGTTCGCCTATTACCGCAGCATCCCGCAGGACAAGGCGGACAACGCGGCGATCCTCGCGTCGGGCTTCCGGCTGCGCATGCCGGTCCTGGCGCTCGGCGGTGCGCGGACCGAAGCGCGCGGCCGCGCCGGCGAACCGCTCGAGTCGCTGCGCGTCGTCGCCGACGACGTGCGCGGCGGCAGCATCGCCGACAGCGGCCACTTCATTCCGGAGGAGCAGCCCGACGCGCTGTGCGCCGCGCTCGAGGCGCACTTCGTCCGCGGCTAGCCGCGCCGCATCACCCCGCGCGACGCAGGAACCGGCGCGCGACCGTCACCGCCCGGCGGCGCAACGCCCGGCGGCGATAACGGCCCATCGCGGCGGCCGGCAGTCGCTCCGCCATGCCCTCCTCGACGGTGTACACGCACGGATTGCACTGCCCGCAAGGCGCATCGCCCACCGGCCGGTGGCAGAACCACGTCTTCAGCATGAGCGGCAGCACGCCTTGCGCACGCGCGATCTCGCGCATCTCCACCTTGCTCATGCTGAGCAGCGGGAAGCGGTAGCTCTCGAACAGCGCGAGGTCGGGATCGTCGGCCACGCTGGGCGAGAGCGCCCACCAGCCGTCGCCGTCGCGCGACTCGTACAGGGCCACGTGGGGGCGGACGAACGCTTCGGCCTTGTCGTCGACGTGGATGCAGAGTTCCAGGTCGCGCACCCCGTATTGGCGCACGAAGCGCGCGAGCCAGTCGTACTGCTCGCCCAGCGGGCCCCGGCTGCGCAGCCGCGCAAAGCGCGCGGTGACCACCGGGTCGGGCGCGATGTCGTGAATGGAGACGACGTGCGTCGGCGCGATGCGCCGCGCGGCGTCGGGGGAGAGGTCGCGGAGCCCCTCGCGGATCGCGTGGATCGCGCGGAGCTCGTGGAGCGTGGACGGACGGCCGGTGTCGACGATGTAGTGCGGCTGCACGGCACGGCCGCGAACGAGCGCGAGCTGCAGCAGCCGGAAGGTCGAGTCCCAGCCGCCGGTCCACAGCATGTGTACCCACGCCGAGGTCTGCGGCAGCGGATCCGGACGCGCGCCCATGCCGCCCCTCAAGCTTCCAGCGGATTCGGGACGGCACCCACCTTGCGGGGGCGGCTGGCGCGATGCACGCGCACGAGCTCGCGGACGTCGGCGCGCCGATCGACGAACAGCGGACCAAGCACGGCGTTGTACTCGAACGGGATGAACGGCGACGCGCAGTTGCCCGGAAACGAGGTCAGCTCCCCGACCAGGACGCGATGGCCGTCGGAGTACAGATCGACCCGGATGAAGTCGAACGGCGCGGCCAGGCGCTCCGCGATCTCGATCATCGCGTCGAGATTCGCCGGGCGCGGCCGCACGTTGCTCGGTGCGCGCGTCAGCGTGAACGGAAGCGGCGTCCAGTCGCGCGCGTACATCCGACGGCGCCAGTCCGTGCTCAACCGCCCTTCGTCCACCTGCACGAATTGCGCGCGCCCGAAGAAGCAGAAGAACTTGAAGTCGTCCGGCTCGCGGTCCCCCCCGAAGCTCACCAGCTCCTCGACGATGACCTTCGGCGCGAGGTGGTAGTAGTTGGGCTCGCGCCGGAAGGTCCAGTGGCGCTCGCCGAACCACCGGCGCACCGTCACGGGGTCGATCACCGCCGTCTCGTCGGCGCGGATGATCACCTCGCCGGTGAGATGCGTCGGCTTCACCACGCAGGGAATCGGGTAGTCGTATGCGGCCGCGTCCTGCGGCGTCCGGTGCACCGCGTAGGTCGCCACGTTGCACGCCTCTCCCACGGTCGCGCGCACGTAGAGCTTCACGTGCTCCTTGTCGGTCACGAGCTGGCGCAGCGGCTCTCTCGCGGCCGGGGACAGCTTGAGGCGCAGCATGTGCTCGTTGAAGAGCCGCGGGCGGCGCAGGTCGGGCCAGCGACGGTGGTACTTGTAGAAGAGCGCAGCCGAGAACAGCGCGTCGCCGGGCCCGGATGGGGGCAGCGCGCCGAGCACGCGCTTGGCGATGGTCGAGATGTCGGGAATTTTGCGCCCCCCTCCCGGCGCCGATGATCTGGGGCGCAGCACGAGCGAGATTCGTGCCGCTGAGCGCGGTTGTCGTCCCGCGCCGACGCCCTGCGTCGCTCAGCGGGCCGAGGCCGCGCCGGAGAAGCCGAGATACGTCTCGATCACCTTCGGATCGTTGGCGAGCTCGCGGGCAGGCCCCTGCAGCGCGATCTCGCCCGTCTCGATCACGTAGGCGTAATCGGCAACGTGCAGCGCGGCGCGCGCGTTCTGCTCGACCAGCAGGATGGAGACGCCCGTGCTGCGCAGGTCCGCGATGATGTGGAAGATCTCCCGGACGATCAGGGGCGCGAGTCCCAGGCTGGGCTCGTCGAGCATCAGGAGCCGCGGCTTGGCCATCAGCGCACGCCCGAGGGCCAGCATCTGCCGCTCACCCCCGGACAGCGTCCCGGCCAGTTGCGTCTTGCGCTCCAGCAGGCGCGGGAACCGCTTGTACACCGCGTCGAGATCCGCGTCGATGCCGGCATCCCCGCGGCGGTACCGCGGAAACGCACCGAGCACGAGGTTGTCGGCCACGGTCATCTCGGCGAAGAGCTCCCGGCGCTCGGGCACCAGGACCATGCCGCGCCCGACTCGCCCCTCGACCTCCTCGTCGGAGACGTCGGCGCCGTCGTAATTCACCTGGCCCCGGGCCGGCAGCAGTCCCATGATGGCGTTGAGCATGGTGGTCTTGCCTGCGCCATTGGGACCGATGACGGTCGCGATGGTGCCTTCGCCCACCTTGATGCTCGCCTGGTGCAGCGCCTCGACCTTGCCATAGGCGACCGACAGTCCGGAGACCTCCAGGGCCGCGCCGCGCACCGTCATTCGACGCCTCCGAGATAGGCCTCGAGCACTACCGGGTTCCGCTGGATCTCGCGCGGCAGGCCCTCCGCGATCTTCTCGCCGAAGTCCATCACCACCAGCCGGTCCACCAGGTTCATCACAAAGTCCATGTCGTGCTCCACGAGGAGCACGCTCATGCCCTCGCCCTTCAGCTTGCGCAGCAGGTCGGCGAGGGCCTGCTTTTCCTTGTAGCGCAGTCCCGCCGCGGGCTCGTCCAGGAGCAGCAGCACCGGGTCCGCGGCGAGCGCGCGCGCGATCTCGAGGATCCGCTGCTGGCCCAGCGCCAGATTGCCGGCGAGGTCGTAGAGGTGCGCGCCCAGCCCCACCCGCTCGAGCTGCGCGCGCGCCTCGGCAAGCAGCCGCCGCTCCTCGTCGCGCTCCAGGTGCAGCAGCGCGGGCGCCACGCCGCGCCGCCCCCGCAGGTGCGCGCCGATCGCCACGTTCTCCAGCACGGTCATGTTCGGACGGAGGTGCACGTGCTGGAACGTCCGCGCGATGCCGAGGCGCACGATGTCGCGCGACGGGAGGCGGTCGATCCGCTGGCCGCGAAACCGGATCTCGCCCCGGGTCAGCTGCAGCACTGCGGTGACGAGGTTGAACGTGGTGCTCTTGCCCGCGCCGTTCGGGCCGATGAGACCGAGGATCTCCCCGGAGCGGAGCTGGAACGACACGTCGTTGACGGCGACGAGGCCGCCGAACTCCTTGCGGGCCGCCTGCACGTCGAGCAGCAGCTCGCCGGGCTCCGGCCGGTCGCGGCGCGGCAGGTCGGCGGCGGCCTCGGGCGCGCGCGGCCGGATGTCCACGGGCAGGAAGCGCGCGAGGAACGGCATGACGCCGGTGCGGGCGCGCTGCAGCAGCAGCACCAGCAGGATGCCGAGCACGATCGTCTCGAACTCGCCCGCCTGCCCGACGAGCCTCGGCAGCAGGTCCTGCAGCCACTCCTTGAGCAGCGTGAGCAGCGTCGCGCCGATGATCGCGCCCCACACGTAGCCCGCCCCGCCGACGACCACCATGAACAGGTACTCGATGCCGAGGTTGATCGAGAACGGCGTGGGATTCACGAAGCGCAGCAGGTGCGCGTACAGCCACCCGGAGATGCTCGCCAGCAGCGCGGCGTACAGGAAGATCACGACCTTCATGTTCGCCGTGTTCACGCCGAAGCTCTCCGCCATCACCCCGCCGCCGCGCAGGCTGCGGATGGCGCGGCCGGGACGCGAATCGAGCAGGTTCTGGATCGAGACCAGCGCGACCAGCACGACCAGCCAGATGGCGTAGAAGAACTCGCGGCCCGTGTCCAGGGCGTGGCCGAACAGCGTGATCGCCGGAATGCCGGACAGGCCGGTCTGGCCGCCGAGCCAGCCGAGGTTGCCGAACAGGTAATAGAGGCTGATGCCCCAGGCGATGGTGCCGAGCGGCAGGTAGTGCCCGGAGAGGCGCAGCGTCAGGAAGCCGAGGATCAGGGCCACGGCCCCGGTCAGCGCGAGGCCCGCGAGCAGCGTGAGCCAAGGCGACCAGCCGTAGGCGGTGGTGAGGTAGGCGGTCGCGTAGGCACCGAGCCCGACGAACGCGGCCTGGCCGAACGACGTGAGGCCTCCCACCCCGGTCAGGAGCACCAGCCCGAGGGCGACGATGCTGTACAGCCCGATGTAGTTCGCGAGCGTCACCGCGAACTCGCTCGCGAACACCGGGACCAGCGCCGCGACCACGACGAGCGCGGCGAACAGCAGCCTGCCGCGCGTCACTCGTCCTCTTCCTCTTCGAGATGGTGCGAGCGCAGGCTGCGCCAGAGCAGCACCGGGATGATCAGGGTGAAGACGATGACTTCCTTGAACGCGCTGGCGTAGAAGGACGAGAACGACTCGAGCATCCCGACCAGGATCGCACCCGCCGCAGCGAGCGGGTAGCTCACCAGGCCGCCGATGATGGCGCCGACGAAGCCCTTCAGGCCGACGAGGAACCCCGAGTCGTAATAGATCGTGGTGATCGGTGCGACAAGGATGCCGGACGCCGCGCCGATGGCCGCGGCCACCGTGAAGGTGAGCTTGCCGGCGAGCGTGGTGCTGATGCCCACGAGCCGCGCGCCCAGCCGGTTCACCGCCGTCGCGCGCAGCGCCTTGCCGTACAGCGTCTTCTCGAAGAAGAGATACAGCGCGACGATGAGCAGCGCCGAGGCGCCGATCACGAACAGGCTCTGGCCGGAGACCGCCACCGCGCCCGCCTGGAAGCGCGCGTCCGTGAAGGCCGGCGTGCGCGAGCCCTCGGCGCCGAAGAACACCAGGCCCAGCCCCATCAGCGCGAAGTGCACCGCGACCGACACGATGAGCAGGACCAGGACCGACGCATTCGCGAGCGGCTGGAAGGCGAGGCGGTAGACCATCGGCCCGAGCGGAATCACCAGGGCGAGCGCGAGCAGCGTCTGGACCCAGAGCGGCGGCTGCTGCGGGGCGAGCCACCAGGCGGCGGCGAACAGGCCGAGCGGCAGGAAGAGGTTCCAGGCGAAGATCGACGGCAGCCGCCGCGGCCGGCGCTCGCGCATGGCGATGGCCGCGTCGATCACCGTGACGACCGCTCCGCCGATCAGCAGGAGCCAGGCCGTGCCGGGCACCTGGCCGAGCTGCAGGCTGGCAAGCGTCAGCGCCCCGAAGGCGACGAACTCGCCCTGCGGCACGAAGATCACCCGGGTCACCGCGAACACCAGGACGAGCGCGAGCGCGAGCAGCGCGTAGATGGCGCCGTTGGTGAGGCCGTCCTGCCCGAGCAGGAGGGCGATGTCCAGGTTCAAGGGGCGTTCCCGAAACGCGCGGGGCGCGCCGGAGCGCGCCCCCGCCGGCAGACCGTACCGCTTACTGCACCAGCTTCCACTGGCCCTTGTCGATGCGCACCATGACGCGCGCGCGCTGGTCGAGGCCGTTGTGGTCCTGCGGGCTCATGGTGAACACGCCGTGGGTCGCGCGCAGCTCCTTCACCCCTTCGATCGCGTCGCGCAGCGCCGAGCGGAACTCCGCGGTGCCCGGCTTCGCCCGCTTGAGCGCCTCCGGCACCGCCGCGCTCAGGATCAGGTAGGTGTCCCAGGCGTGCCCGCCGAAGGTCGAAAGGCTGCCGGGTCCGTGCTTGCCCTCGTAGAGCTTCTTGTACTCGAGCGCCGGCTTCTTGCTGGGGTTGCTGTCGGGGAGCTGCTCGGCCACCAGGATCGGGCCGGCCGGGAGCAGCGTGCCCTCGACGTTCTTGCCGCCGACGCGCAGGAAGTCGGCGTTCGCCACGCCGTGGGTCTGGTAGATGCGTCCCTTGTAGCCGCGCTCGAGCAGCGTGGCCTGCGGCAGCGCCGCGGGGGTCCCCGAGGCACCGATCAGCACCGCGTCGGGGTTGGTCGCGAGGATCTTGAGGATCTGCCCGGTCACCGACGTGTCGGTGCGGTTGTAGCGCTCGCTCGCCACCAGCTTGATCTTGCGCAGCTCGGTGAACTTGCCGATCTCGCCGGCCCAGCCTTCGCCGTACGCGTCGTTGAACCCGATGTACGCGAGGCTCTTCACGCCGTTGTCGGACATGTGCTGGGTGATCGCGGAGGCCATCAGGGCGTCGGATTGCGGCGTCTTGAAGACCCAGCGCTTCACGTCGTCGACCGGCTCGACGATGCGCGCCGAAGCCGCCATCGAGATCATCGGCGTCCGCGAGCGCGCCGCGACCTCGATCATGGCCAGCGAGTTCGGCGTGGTGGTCGAGCCGATGATGACGTCCACCTTGTCCTCGTTCACGAACTTCTCGGTGTTCTGCCGCGCGCGCGTCGTGTCCGACGCGTCGTCGAGGACGATGTACTCGACCGTCTGCCCGCCGAGGGTGGTCGGCATGAACTGGAAGGTGTTGCGCTCGGGAATGCCGAGGGAGGCGGCCGGGCCGGTGGCCGACACGGTGACGCCGACCTTGATCTGCGCATGAACCGGCAGGGCGGCGAACGCAGCCGCGACGGCCGCTGCGGCGAGCAGGCGGATTTTCATTGGAACGGAACTCCTCTTCTTGAATGGAAGGGACGCCGGCTCTGGGTCGCTGCCTCTGGGACGGGCACGGCCGGCGCTGGATTCGGGTGGCGCGGATTCTAGCAAAGTCACCCTTTCGGACGGAGATCGATCACCCGCTTCGCCTTGCCCTGCGAGCGCTCGATCCGGCCGGTCTCGACGACGCGGACCTCGGCGGTCACGCCGATGTAGCTCTTGATGTGGTGCTGCAGCAGCCGCGCCTCCGCGGCGCGCTCGGCCTCGCCCATCGAGGCGGAGAGGTCCTGCCGGACCTCCACGATGACGTCGAGCGTGTCCATGCGCCCGTCGCGCCGCACCTCGAGCACGTAGTGCGGGGACAGCTTCGGCTGCCTGGTGATGAACTCCTCGATCTGCGTCGGGAACACGTTCACGCCGCGGATGATGAGCATGTCGTCGCTGCGCCCCGTGATGCGCGCCATGCGGCGCATGGTGCGCGCCGTGCCGGGCAGCAGCGAGGTGAGATCGCGCGTGCGATACCGGATCACCGGCAGCGCTTCCTTGGTGAGGGACGTGAAGCACAGCTCGCCGGTGGCGCCGTCGGGCACCGGGTCGGCGGTCGCCGGATCGATCACCTCCGGATAGAAGTGGTCCTCCCAGATCGTGAGACCGTCCTTGGTCTCGATGCACTCCTGCGCGACGCCCGGCCCGATGACTTCCGACAGGCCGTAGATGTCCACCGCCTGCATGCCCATGCGCCGCTCGATCTCCTCGCGCATCCCCTCGGTCCACGGTTCGGCGCCGAAGATGCCCACCCGGATGCTGCACTGTCGCGGGTCCAGGCCCTGGCGCTCGAACTCGTCGGCGATCGCGAGCATGTACGAGGGCGTCACCATGATGATGTCGGGACGGAAGTCGCTGATGAGCTGCACCTGCCGCTCCGTCATGCCGCCGCCGAGCGGGATCACCGTGGCGCCGAGCGCCTCGCCGCCGTAGTGCGCGCCGAGGCCGCCGGTGAAGAGGCCGTACCCGTATGCCACGTGGATCTTGTCGCTCGACCGGCCGCCCGCTGCGCGGATGGAGCGCGCCATCACCCCGGCCCACATGTCGATGTCGGCCCGGGTATAGCCCACCACCGTTGGCTTGCCGGTGGTGCCGCTGGACGCATGCACCCGCACGATCTTCTCCATCGGCACGGCGAACATGCCGAAGGGATAGTTCTCGCGGAGGTCGGCCTTGGTGGTGAACGGGAACTTCGCGAGGTCCTCGAGCCGCTGCAGGTCGCGGGGGTGCACCCCGGAAGCGTCGAACTTGCGCCGGTAGTGCGGCACGTTCTCGTACGCGTGCGCGACCGTCCACTTGAGCCGTTCGAGCTGCAGCGCGCGCAGCTCGTCGATGCTCGCCTTCTCGATCGGCTCCAGCTCGTTACGGCTCATGGCTTCTCCTCCGTGGACGGTGCATCGACCAGATGCCCGCCGATGCGGAACGACTTGCCGCGGAACAGCGCGATGGTGCGGCCGTCCTGGTTGGACACGCGGATGTCGTACACCCCGGTCTTGCCCGCCGCATGGCGCTCTTCGCCGATCGCGGTCAGCACGTCGCCAAGCTTGCCCGGCGCGAGGAACTCGATGTTGGCACCCTGGGCCACCGCGACATGGTTGTAGCTGTTGCAGGCGAAGGCGAACGTGCTGTCGGCAAGCGTGAAGATCAGGCCGCCGTGGCAGATCTGGTGGCCGTTCACCATGTCCTCGCGCACCGTCATCGACATGCGCGCGTAACCCGGGCCGATCTCCTCCAGGGTCATGCCGAGGCCGCGCGAGGCGTTGTCCTTGGCGTACATGGCCTCGCCGGCGGCGCGGGCGAGCGCGTGCGGGTCGCGCACGTCAGCGCCCCTCGAACTTCGGCGCGCGCTTCTCCATGAAGGCCAGCACGCCCTCCCGGTAGTCGTGGGTGTGGCCGAGCTCGCGCTGCGTGTCGCGCTCCAGGTCGAGCTGCTGCTCGAGGGTGTTCGTGGCGGAGGCGTGGATCGCGCGCTTGATGCCCGCGAGCCCCTTGGTCGGTGCGGCGGCGAGCTGCCGCGCCAGCGATGTCGCCGTGTCCATCAGCTTGTCGTCGTCGACGCATTTCCAGATGAGCCCGATGCGCTCGGCCTCCTCCGCCGGCAGCTTGTCGCCGAGCATGGCGAGCCCCATGGCGCGCGCCGTGCCGACCAGTCGCGGCAGCCAGTAGGTGCCGCCGGTGTCGGGGACGAGGCCGATCTTGCAGAACGCCTGGATGAAGCTCGCGGAGCGCGCGGCGAGCACGATGTCGCAGGTCAGCGCGAGGTTCGCGCCCGCGCCGGCGGCGACGCCGTTCACCGCCGCGATCACCGGCTTCGGCAGCGCGCGCAGGCGCTTCACGAGCGGGTTGTAGAGCGTCTCGATGGTGTGCCCGAGGTCGGGCGGCGCTGCGTCCGCCTTCATGACGCGGTCCGACAGGTCCTGCCCGGCGCAGAACCCTCGCCCGGCGCCGGTGATCAGCAGCGCGCGGATGTCGTCGCGGCGCTCGACCTCGGCCACCGCCTCGCGCAGCAGGCCGTGCATCTCCGGGTTGAAGCTGTTGAGGCGGTCCGGGCGGTTCAGCGTCGCCACGGCGCAGCCGTCGCGGACCTCGAACAGGATGGAGGGTGCGCTCATCGATGCTCCTGGTGCCCGCACGCGGGCGGTGGATCTAGTTGTCGGAATCGAAGTCGAGCACGAGCCGGTCGGTCACCGGGTAGCTCTGGCAGGTGAGGATGAACCCGCGCGCGACCTCGTAGTCTTCCAGCGCGAAGTTGGCGTCCATGTCCACCTGCCCTTCGCGCAGCTTGCAGCGGCACGTGGAGCATACGCCGCCCTTGCAGGAATACGGGAGCTCCAGCCCCTGCGCCAGCGCGGCCTCCAGCACCGGCTCGTTCCGGTCCATGCTGAACGTGCGCTGGCGGCCGTCCTGAATCACGGTGACCTCGCACTGCTTCTGGTCGGTGACCGCGTGCACGCGGGCCGGGCCGTCCTTGCGGCGCGGAATGCTGGTGGCGAACAGTTCCACCTTGACCTTCGACTTCGGGATGCCGAGATCGTCCAGCGCCTCCTGCACCGCCTTCATCATGCCGTCCGGGCCGCAGACGAAGAACGCGTCCACCTCGGCCGCGTCCACCCAGCGGCGCAGCAGCGATTCCGCCTTCTCGCGGGTGATGCGGCCGTTCAGGAGCTCGATGTCCTGCGGCTCGCGGCTCATCACGTACACCAGGTTGAAGCGCGAGAGGTACGCGTCCTTCAGGTCGGCCAGTTCCTCCTTGAACATCACCGAGGAAGACGCGCGGTTGCCATAGAACAGCGTGAATTCGCTGTGGGGCTCGGCCGCGAGCGTGGTCTTCACCAGCGAGAACACCGGCGTGATGCCGCTGCCGGCGGCGAATGCGACGTAATGGCGGCGCGCGTCGGACGCGAGCGGCACGTTGAAGTGCCCCATCGGCGGCATGACCTCGAGCACCTGACCGGGGCGAAGGTTGGCGTTCGCCCAGTTGGAGAACTGGCCGCCCGGCACACGCTTGATCGCGATGCGGATGCGCCCGTCCTGCACCCCCGAGCAGATCGAATACGAGCGGCGCACGTCCTCGCCCTCGATGTCGGCGCGCAGCGTGAGGTGCTGGCCCTGGGTGAAGCGGAAGCTGTCGGCGAGCTCCGGCGGCACGGCGAAGGTCACTGCCACCGCTTCGCGGGTCTCGGGGCGCACGCTCTCGATGCGCAGGGGATGGAACTTGCTCATGCTAGTGCGGCTTGAAGTAGTCGAAGGGCTCGAGGCATTCGTCGCAGCGGTACAGCGCCTTGCACGGCGTGGAGGCGAACGCGGCGAGCCGCGTGGTGCGCGCCGACCCGCAACGGGGACAGGCGATCGCCGTCCCGCGCAGGGCGCTGGTGTCGATCACCTGGTACGCCGGGGGCGCGATGCCGTACCCGCCGAGCTTCGCCCGGCCCTTCTCGCTCAGCCAGTCGGTGGTCCAGGCCGGTGCGAGCTTCGTCTCCAGGCGTACGCGCTCGACCCCGCGGGCGGCGAGCGCCGCGCGGATGTCCTCGGCGATCACCTGCGTTGCCGGGCAGCCCGAGTAGGTCGGCGTGATGGTGACGACGAGCTCGTCGCCGGTCCACTGCACGTCCCGCACGATGCCGAGGTCGACCACCGAGATCACCGGGATCTCGGGATCGGCGACCTCGTCCAGCCAGCGCCAGACCTCGCCCGTGTCGGGACGCACGGCGGTCACCATCGCGCGTCGGGATAGGCGCGCTGCAGGTACTGCATCTCGGCGAGCAGGAAGCCGAGCTTCTCGGTGTGCACGCCCTGCTTCCCGCCGGTCTGCATCCAGGCCTCGCCGGGCACGGCGAGCGTCGCCTCCGCGAAGACCTTGCGCACTTCGGCGAGCCAGGGCTCGCGGAGCGTCGCGAGATCCGGCGCGGCGCCGGACTGCGCCATCTCGGCATCGACCGCGTCGGCGGCGAACATCTCGCCGGTGTACATCCACAGGTCGTCCACCGACTGGTGCATGCGCGCGTGGCTCTCGTCGGTGCCATCGCCCAGCCGGATCACCCAGTCGCTGGAGCGCTCGAGGTGATAGGCGACCTCCTTGGCCGACTTCGCCGCGATCTCCGCGATGCGCGGGTCGCTGGAGCGCGTGAGGGCGCGCAGCAGCGGCAGATGGAAGGCGTCGAAATAGAACTGGCGCGCGATGGTGTCGCCGTAGTGGCCGTTCGGCTGCTCGACCAGCAGGAGGTTGCGGAACTCGTGGGCATCCCGGCGGTAGGCCAGCCCGTCCTCGTCGCGCCCGCGGCCTTCGAGCTCGCCCGCGTAGCCCAGCCACAGGCGCGCCTGCCCGAGCAGGTCGAGCGCGGTGTTGGTGGTGGCGAGGTCCTCCTCGAGCACCGGCCCCTTCCCGCACCACTCCGCCAGCCGCTGCGACAGGACGAGCGCGTTGTCGCCGAGGCGCAGCAGGAGCTCGAGCTTCGCGCTCATATGTGCTTGACCTCGTCGGGCATGGGAAAGAAGGTCGGATGCCGATAGACCTTGCTGTTGGCCGGCTCGAACAGCGCTTCCTTGTCCCCGGGGCTGGACGCGGTGATGTCGGCGGCCTTCACCACCCAGATCGACACGCCTTCGTTGCGCCGCGTGTAGACGTCGCGCGCGTTCTTGATCGCCATCTCCGCATCCGGGGCGTGCAGGCTCCCGACGTGCTTGTGCGCGAGCCCGTGCTGGCTGCGGATGAAGACTTCCCACAACGGCCATTCCTTCATGCTTCCCTCCTCGTCAGGCCGCCTTGGCCCGCGTCGCGCGCTTCTCGGCATGGGCGAGCGCCGCTTCCCGCACCCACGCACCGTCGTCCCACGCCTTCACGCGGGTGCGCAGCCGGTCGCGGTTGCACGGCCCGTTGCCCTTGATGACGCGATAGAACTCGTCCCAGTCGATCGGGCCGATGTCCCAGTGGCCGGTCGACTCGTTGTACTTCAGCTGCGGGTCGGGGATGGTCAGGCCCAGGTAATGCGCCTGCGGCACGGTCTGGTCGACGAACCGCTGGCGCAGCTCGTCGTTGGTGAAGAGCTTGATCTTCCACGCCATCGACTGGGCGCTGTGCACCGAGGACTCGTCCGGCGGACCGAACATCATCACGCTCGGCCACCACCAGCGGTTCAGCGCGTCCTGCGCCATCTGCTTCTGCTCGGGCGTGCCGTTCGCCATCGCCATCATCAGGTCGTAGCCCTGGCGCTGGTGGAAGGACTCCTCCTTGCAGATGCGCACCATCGCGCGTGCATACGGCCCGAACGAGCACCGGCACAGCGGGATCTGGTTCATGATGGCCGCGCCGTCGACGAGCCAGCCGATCGCACCGACGTCGGCCCAGTTCAGCGTCGGATAGTTGAAGATCGACGAGTACTTCGCCTTGCCCGAGTGCAGGTCCGCGACGAGCTGGTCACGCGAGACGCCCAGCGTCTCCGCCGCGCTGTAGAGATAGAGACCGTGGCCGCCCTCGTCCTGGATCTTGGCCAGCAGGATCGCCTTGCGCTTGAGCGACGGCGCCCGCGTGACCCAGTTGCCCTCGGGCAGCATGCCGACGATCTCGGAGTGCGCGTGCTGGGAGATCTGGCGGACGAGCGTCTTGCGATAGGCCTCGGGCATCCAGTCCTTGGCCTCGATCTTCACGCCGGCATCGATGCGCGCCTGGAAGGCCTGCTCCTCGGGCGTCATCTCCTCCAGCGCGCGGAGCTTCTTCGCCCCGGTATCCACCATCTGCGCGTACATCGTTCACCTCCTGCAGCGAATCCGCCCACGATACAGAGCATCAAAAATCGGGTCAATGCTCTGTATCGCTTTGATTCGCCTGCTGCACCGCCGCAAGGGGCCGCGTGCATACGATCTGATACACGTGGACGTGCAACGTCGTATTGATTGACGTACGCTTCCGGGATGCGACGCGCCGCCGACCCCCTCGATCTCGCCCTCGACGCACGCCCGGTACGGGCGAAGTCGCTCATCGCGACGATGTTCGGCGACTCCATTGCGCCGCACGGCGGCACCGTCTGGCTCGCGGGCCTCATCGCGCTCGCGGCGCCCTTCGGGGTGAACGAGCGCCTCGTTCGCACGACCGTCTTCCGCCTCGCCGCGGAAGGCTGGCTCGAGGGCGGCCAGGTCGGACGGCGCAGCCACTACAGCCTCACCGAGTCCGGCCGGCGCCGGTTCGAAGCCGCCTTCCGCCGCATCTACGCCGGCGAGCAGCCGGCCTGGCGCGGCGACTGGTGCCTGGTGGTGGAGGGGCCCGCGCTCCCGCGCGACCGGCGCAAGCCGATGGAGACCGAGCTCGGCTGGCTGGGCTTCGGCCGCTTCGCGCCCGGCCTGCTCGCGCATCCCGGCATCGACGACGAAACGGTGATGGCCGCCCTGCAGGGGCTGGGCATCGCGGACGCGGTGCTGATGATGCGCGGGCAGCCCGCGACGCCGCGCGCCGCGGTGGCGCTGCCCGCGCTGGTGCGGCAGGCGTGGGACCTCGACCGGCTGGAGTCCGACTATCGCGCGTTCCTGGCGCGCTTCCGGCCCGTGCTGCAGGCCCTGGCCGGCCGCCCCGATGCCGATCCGGAGCGCAGCTTCGTCGTGCGGACCCTGCTCATCCACGAGTATCGGCGCGTGATGCTGCGCGATCCGCAGCTTCCGGCGGAGCTCCTCCCTGCCGGCTGGTCGGGCGCCGCCGCGCGCACGCTGACGCGCAACCTGTATGCGCTCACGCAGCAGGCGGCCGAGGCGCACCTGCGCGCGACGCTCGACACGCCCGACGGGCCGCTGCCGCCGGCGGCGCCGTACTTCTACGAGCGTTTCGGCGGGATCGGCTGAGGGCTAGCCGACGAGCTTCCGCGCCAGCGCATTGTGGCGCCGGACCAGGCGCGGTCCCTCGACCGTCTGCAGCTCGCCGTCGCGGATGACGACGCGACCGTCGATCATCGAGAACGCGCAGCCCGTCGGCGCGCAGAACACCAGCGCGGCCAGCGGGTCGTGCAGCGCCCCGGCATAGCGGAGCGCGTCGAGGCGGAAGGCAACCAGGTCCGCGCTGCAGCCCGGCGCGATCGCGCCGATGTCGTCGCGGCCGAGCACCCGCGCCCCGCCGCGGGTGGCGAGTTCGAGCGCCTGCCGCGCCGAGAGCGCACCCGCGGTGCCGCCGACGCGCTGCAGGAGCATCGCCTGGCGCGCTTCGGCAAGCAGATCGCCGCCATCGTTCGATGCACTACCGTCCACGCCGAGCCCGACCGGGACGCCGGCGGCGAGCATCGGCACGATGGGCGCGATGCCGGAGGCGAGACGCATGTTCGACGACGGACAGTGCGCGACGCCGGTGCGGCTCTGCGCGAACCGCGCGATGCCGGGGGCGTCGAGCTTGACGCAGTGGGCGTGCCAGACGTCGTCGCCCAGCCAGCCGAGCCGCTCGCAGTACTCCGCGGGCGTGCAGCCGAACTTCTCGCGCGTGAATGCGACGTCGTTGTCGTTCTCCGCGAGGTGCGTGTGGAGACGCACGCCGTAGCCCCGCGCCATCGCCGCGGCCTCGCGCATCAGATCCTGGGTCACGGAGAACGGCGAGCACGGCGCGAGCGCCACGCGCACCATCGCGTGGCGCCGCGGATCGTGGTGCGCCTCCACCACGCGCCGCATGTCGCGGAGGATCGCGCCCTCCTCCTCCACCAGCGCGTCGGGCGGGAGCCCCCCGGCGCTCTCGCCGAGGCTCATCGCGCCGCGGGTCGCGTGAAAGCGCATCCCGATGTCGCGCGCGGCCTCGATCGTGTCGTCGAGGCGTACGCCGTTCGGGAAGAGATAGAGATGATCGCTCGAGGTGGTGCAGCCGGACAGCATCAGCTCGGCCATGGCGGTGAGCGCCGAGACGTGCGCCATCTCCGGCGTGAGCCCCTGCCACACGGGATACAGCGCACGCAGCCAGCCGAAGAGCTCCGCGTCCTGCGCCCCGGGGAGCGCGCGCGTGAGCGTCTGGTAGAAGTGGTGATGCGTGTTGACGAAGCCGGGGAGCACGACGTGCCCGGCGAGGTCGATCACCTCGTCGTGCGCCGCCGCCGCGAGCTCGGCCGTGGTGCCCACGGCCTCGATGACATTGCCCGCGACCCGCACGGCACCGTCCGCGATTTCGCGGCGCGCGTCGTCCATCGTCGCGAGGACGGTGGCGTTGCGCAGCAGGACGCGGCGCGTCATCGTGCGTGCGCCCGGCGGCCGAGCACGTAGGTCGCCGCGACCGCGCGGTCGTCGGCGAGCATGATCAGCACGAACAGCCGCTCGGCGAGATCACGGGCGCGGGCGAAGCGCCGCGCGAGCAGCGGCGTCGCGCACGGGTCGATCACTGCGAAATCGGCCTCCTTGCCGGGCACGAGATTGCCGATGTGCGCGTCGAGCTGCAGCGCCCGCGCCCCACCCAGCGTGGCGAGATGGAACGCATCGAGCACGCCGAGCGTGCGCCCGGACATCTGCACCACCTTGTACGCCTCGTGCATGGTGCGGAACATCGAGAAGCTCGTCCCGCCGCCGACGTCGGTGCCGAGCGTCACGTGGATGCCGTGGCGATGCGCGGCCGCGCGATCGAAGAGGCCGCTGCCCAGGAAGAGGTTCGAGGTCGGGCAGAACGAGACCACCGTGCCCGAGTCGGCCATGCGCGCGCGGTCGGACTCGTCCAGATGGATGCAGTGCGCGTACACCGCGCGCGGACCGACCAGGCCGTAGCGGTCGTACACGTCGAGATAGCTGCGCGCCGAGGGAAAGAGCTCGGCGATCCAGCGCACCTCGTCGCGGTTCTCCGCGACGTGCGACTGGACGTACAGGTCGTCATGCTCCGCGTAGAGCCGGCCGGCGAGCTCGAGCTGCCGCTCGGTGGAGGTAGCCGCGAACCGGGGCGTGACGGCATAGGCGAGCCGCCCTTTGCCATGCCAGCGCGCGATCAGCTCGCGCGAATCGGCGTCGCCGGACTCGGCCGTATCCTGCAGGAACCCGGGCGCGTGCCGGTCCATCAGGCACTTGCCCGAGAGGAGCCGCATGCCGCGCGCGTACGCGGCGGCGAACAGCGCGTCGACGGACGCCTTGTGCACGGTCGGAAACACCATCGCGGTGGTGGTGCCGTTGCGCAGGAGCTCGTCGAGGAAGAAGCCCGCCACCTCCTGTGCGTGGTCCGGATCGTGGAAGCGCCCCTCCTCGGGAAAGGTATAGCGCTCCAGCCACTCGAGAAGCTGCTCGCCGGGGCTCGCGATGATGTCGGTCTGCGCGTAGTGGACGTGCGTGTCGACGAAGCCCGGCACGATCCACCGGCCGCGAAAATCCGCGACCGGTGTACCCGGCGGCAGCGTCGGCGCAAGCGTCGCGTAGTCTCCGAGTGCCGCGACGCGGCCGTCGCGCACGAGGAGCAGCCCATCCCCGATGAACTGCGCCGCGGCCGGGTCGTTGTCCGGCCCCGGGTCGCGGAGCAAGTGGAAGACGGAAGCGCGGTAAGCGGTGGTGTCGGTGACGGTCACGACGGAGCAAGACTCAACGTATCAAGGGCCGTGCGTGGCGCTGGAGCCCGGCGGTACGCGCCACGCGCGGCGTCCCGAGGTCCGGGCGCAACACGCCCCGCGCTCCACCGCCCTCCAATCGCGCAGGTTGAGCCTCATCGCGGCCGCGATGAGGCTCAAACCGGTCGCGCATCGCCTTCAGCCCAACCGCTACTGCTTCTTGGGGAGCTGGCCCTGGATCCCCTCGACGTAGAAGTCCATCGTGCCCAGCTCCTTGTCGGTCATCACCTTCCCGGCCGCCACCCGCTCCTTGCCGGACTGGTCCTTCACCGGCCCGGTGAACGGATGGAACTTCCCGGCGACGATGTCCTTGCCGAGCTGCTCGACCTTCGCCTTCACGTCGGCCGGCACGGCATTGGAGATCGGCGCGAGCTTGATCATGCCCTCCTTCATGCCGCCCCACAGGTTCGCGGGCTGCAGCTTGCCCGCGAGCATGTCCTGCGCGGTCTTGGTGTAGAAGTCGCCCCAGTGATGGGTCACCGCGGTGAGGTGCGCCTTCGGCCCGTACTTGGACATGTCGGAGTGATAGCCGACCGCGTACACGCCCTTCTCCTCCGCCGCCTGCACCGCGGCCGTGGAGTCGGTGTGATGGGTCACCACGTCCGCGCCCTGGGAGATCAGCGTCATGGCCGCCTCGCGCTCGCGGCCCGGGTCGTACCAGGAATTCACCCAGATGACCTTCATCTCGGCCTTCGGGTTCACGCTGCGCGCGCCGCGGATGAACGCGTTCATGCCCTGCAGCACCTCGGGGATCGGGAACGCGCCGACGTAGCCCAGCGTGTTGGACTTGGTCATGCTCCCCGCGATGACGCCGGCGAGATAGCGGCCCTCGTAGAAGCGCGCGTTGTAGATGCCGACGTTCTTGTCGGTCTTGTAGCCGGTGGCGTGCTCGAAGTGGACCTTCGGGAAGCTCTTCGCGACCTTGATGGTCGGGTTCATGTACCCGAACGAGGTGGTGAAGATGAGGTTGTGGCCGCTGGAGGCGAGTTCGCGGATCACGCGCTCGGCGTCCGCGCCCTCCGGGACACTCTCGACGAACTTCGTGGTGATCTTCCCGCCCAGCGCCTGCTCCATCTGCTTGCGGCCCTGGTCGTGCTGGAAGGTCCAGCCGGCATCGCCGACCGGGCTCACGTACACGAAGCCGATCTTGAGCGGCGCCTGCGCGAAGGCAGCAAGCGGTCCCGCGGCGAGCGAGGTGCCGGCGACGGCGGCGGCGGTCTTGAGCAGTCTTCTTCTGGTGAATGCCATTGTGATGCTCCTTTCTTCCTGTGGCGTCAGTGGTCGGGATGGTACGGCTGCCCCAGCGAGACCGGGGCGTTCAGCCGGATGAGGTTCACGTCGCGCGAGATGATCACCAGCACGACGATGGTGGCGAGATAGGGCAGCGCGGAGAGGAACTGCGCCGCGACCGCGACGCCCGCGCCCTGCGCGAAGAACTGGGCGATGGTCACGCCGCCGAAGAGATACGCGCCGAGCATGACGCGCCCGGGCCGCCACGTGGCGAACACCACCAGCGCGAGCGCGATCCAGCCGCGCCCCGCGGTCATGCCTTCCACCCACAGCGGCGTGTAGACCGTCGAGAGATACGCACCGCCCACGCCGGCGCAGGCGCCGCCGAACAGCGTGGCGAGATAGCGGATGGCGATCACCTTGTACCCGATCGCGGTGGCCGACGCCGGCGACTCGCCGACGGCGCGCAGCAGGAGCCCGGCCCGCGACCGGTACAGGAACCAGGCGACCGCCGCGAACAGCAGCCACGAGAGATAGACGAGCCAGTGCTGGCTGAAGAGCGCCGGGCCGATGCCGGGGATGTCGGCGAGCAGCGGAATGCGCATCGGCGTCTGGCTCGGCAGCGCGATGCTCACGAACTCGCGCCCGACGAATGCCGACAACCCCACGCCGAAGATCGACAGCGCAAGCCCGGCCGCGACCTGGTTCGCCTGCAGCGTCAGCGTGAGGATCGCGAACACCAGCGCGAGCAGTGCGCCCGCGCCCATGCCGGCCAGCACCCCCACGGCCACGCTGCCCGAGGCGGCGGTGGCGGCAAAGCCCGCGATCGCGCCGATCAGCATCATGCCCTCGACGCCGAGGTTGAGCACCCCGGACTTCTCCACCACCAGTTCGCCGAGCGCGGCGAACACCAGCGGCGTGCCGGCGGCCAGCGTGGCGGCGACGATCGCGACCAGGGTCTCCATCAGGCGGTCCCGACGGCGGGCCGCACGCGGCGCACGCGATAGTTGATGAAGACGTCCGCGCCGAGCAGGAAGAAGAGCAGCATGCCCTGGAAGAGCCCGGTGATCGCCGAGGGCAGGCTCAGCGCGATCTGCGCGGACTCGCCGCCGAGATAGAGCAGCGACATCAGCAGGCTCGCCACGACGATACCGATGGGCGTGAGACGCCCGACGAACGCGACGATGATCGCCGCGAAGCCGTAACCGGGCGAAACGTTGGGCTGCAGCTGACCGAGCGGGCCGGCAACCTCCCCCACGCCGGCGATGCCGGCCGCCATGCCGCCGGCGAGCATGCCGATCCACACCGCGCGACTGGCGCTGAACCCGGCGTAGCGCGCGGCGTCCGGCGCAAGCCCGGCGACGCGCATCTGGTACCCGACGAAGCTGCGGTTCATCAGCACCCAGCCGACGAACACGCCGGCGAGCGCGAGGAACACGCTGGTGTTGACCCGCAGACCCTCGAAGAGCATCGGGAACAGCGCCGCATCCTCGAACATCTTGGTCTGCGGAAAGTTGTAGCCCTCCGGGTCGCGCCAGGGCCCGTGCACGAGATACGACACCAGCAGGCCGGCGACGTAGGTGAGCATCAGGCTCGTGAGGATCTCGTTCGCGTTGAAGCGGGTCCGCAGGAAGGCCGGAATGGCCGCCCACGCCATGCCGCCGAGCGCGCCCGCCACGACCATCGCCGGCAGCACCCAGCCGCCCTCGCTCGTGTCCCAGGCGAGCGCGACGCCCGTCGCGGCGATCGCGCCCAGCGCGAGCTGCCCCTCCGCACCGATGTTCCATACGCCGGCGCGGAAGCCGACCGCGAGCCCGATGGCGATGAGCGCGAGCGGCGCGGCCTTCAGCACCCACTCGGAGAGGCCGTTGGCCGAATCGAGCGGTGCGATGAAGAACGCGTGGAACGCCGCGAGCGGATCCTGGCCGAGCGCGAGGAAGAGGAAGAACCCCGCGACCAGCGTGAGCCCCGCCGCGATGAGCGGCGACAGCCAGCGCATGCGCCGCGACGGCGACGGCCGCGCTTCGAGCCTAAGCGGCAACGCGCGCCTCCGTCGCGGCGGTCGCCTGCGAAGCCCGGTCGCCCCACAGGCCGCTCATCCAGCGGCCGATCTCCTCGACGCTGGTCTCGCGCGCGGGCACCGCGGGCGAGAGCCTTCCCTCGGCGATCACCGCGATGCGATCGCAGATCTCGAACAACTCGTCGAGTTCTTCGGAGACCACCAGGATCGCGGTGCCTTCGTTGCGGAGCGCGATCATCGACTGCCGGATGAACGCGGCGGCGCCCACGTCCACACCCCAGGTCGGCTGCGACACCACCAGTACCTTCGGCGACTGCATGATCTCGCGGCCGACGATGTATTTCTGGAGATTGCCGCCGGACAGGCTGCGCGCAGCCGACTCCGGGCCGCCGCTGCGCACGTCGAAGCGTTGGATGCAGGCCTCGGCGAACTTGCGCATCGCGCGGCGGATCACGAGGCCCGACCTCACCATGCCCTGGCGGTGCGCGGTGAGCAGCGCGTTCTCCTCCAGCGACAGGCCGGGCACCGCGCCCCGCCCCAGCCGCTCTTCAGGCACGAAGCACAGTCCGAGCTTGCGCCGGCGGCCCGGCGACATCCGTCCGGCCTGGACGTTCATGATGCGGATCGGAAACGGCTCCGCGAGCCGCGTCTCGCCGGAAAGCGCAGCGAGCAGCTCCTTCTGCCCGTTGCCCGAAACCCCGGCGATGCCGACGATCTCGCCGCTCCGCACCGTCAGGTGGACATCCTGCAGGTCGGTGCCGAAGGGGTCGTCGGACTCGTGCGAGAGTCCGGCGAGGACGAGGCGTTCCTCGCCGCCGGCGGGCGCCGGCGGATGCTCGCACACCGGGAGGTCGCGACCGATCATCATGCGCGCCATCGAAGAGGGCGTTTCCTGCCGCGGGTCGCAGTCGCCGGTGACCTTTCCCCCGCGCAGCACCGTGGCGCGATGACACAGGCGCTGGATCTCGTCGAGCTTGTGGCTGATGTAGAGGATGCTGCACCCTTCGCCGGCGAGCAGGCGCAGCGTCTCGAACAGCCGCTCCACGGCCTGCGGCGTGAGCACCGAGGTGGGCTCGTCCATGATCAGCAGCTTCGGCTGCTGCAGCAGGCAGCGCACGATCTCGACGCGCTGGCGCTCGCCCACCGACAGCGAGTGCACCAGGCGCCGCGGATCCAGCGGCAGGCCGTAGTGCTGCGACACCGCCTCGATGCGCTTCGCGAGCGCGGCCAGGTCCTTCGAGTCCTCGACCGCCAGCGCCATGTTCTCCGCGACCGTCAGGGTCTCGAAGAGCGAGAAATGCTGGAACACCATGCCGATGCCGAGGCGCCGCGCGTGCGCCGGGCTCGCAATGTCGACGCGCTCGCCGTTCCAGCGAATCTCGCCGGCGTCGGGCTTCACCACGCCGTAGATGATCTTCATCAGCGTCGACTTGCCCGCGCCGTTCTCGCCGAGCACCGCGTGGATCTCGCCGGGCAGCACCTCCAGGTCGATGCCGTCGTTGGCGACGACCGCCGGATACGCCTTGCGGATGCCGGTCAGCCGCAGGCGGGGCACGGGCCCGTTCATCGCTGCGCGGCGTGCGTCGCGGGGACTGCGGCGAGCGATGCGGCCGAGCGCAGCTGCAGGAGCTGCGCGGCCGCGGCCACGGCGATGACTTCCGGCTCCTTTCCGGGAATCCCCGGTACGCCGATGGGACAGGTCATGCGCGCGAGTGTAGCGGCATCGATGCCGCGCTGCGCGAGGCGCTGCTCGAAGCTCCGCCGCTTGGTGCGCGAGCCGATGAGGCCGAAGTAGCGGAAATCGCCGCGCGCGAGGATCGCCTCGCCGAGCTCGAAGTCGAGCGCGTGACTGTGGGTCATGACGAGGAAGCAGGTGCCCGGCGGCGCGGCGGCCACTTCGGCGAGCGGCGCGTCGGTCGCCTCCACCCGGATGTTGATCGGCACCTCGTCCGGGAACTCCTCCTCGCGCGCATCGACCCACACCACCGAGCACGGCAGCGTGCCCAGCACGCGCGCCAGCGCGCGGCCCACGTGGCCCGCGCCGAAGAGCACCACGTGCAGCTCGGGCGGTATCGCGGGATCGAGCAGCCAGCGCGTGCCTTCGATCCATTCGAGGGTGGCCGCATCGGCGCCGAGCCGTGCCCGCGCCTTCGCCGTCAGCGTGTCGTCGTGCCCGCCCGCGGCGCTGACGATGCGCTTCCCGCCCCCGCGCTCGGCCGTGGCGATCACGTAGCCGGTGCCGTCGCGCTCCAGCGCGAGCACCTCGTCCAGCCACGCGGGCCGGACGGCGACGGGCTCGAACAGCAGCGTGGCGGCGCCCCCGCAGCACTGGCCGAGACTCGCGCCGAGGGGAAAGCGGCGCAGGTCGGCAGGCGTGGCGGCGGCGAGCATGTCTCGCGCGATCTCGATCGCCTTGAGCTCCAGGTGACCGCCGCCGATGGTCGAAGCGAAGCCGTCGCGCCATACCAGCATCTTGGTCCCCGCCTCGCGCGGGACCGAGCCCTTCGCCGAGGCGATGGTGACCAGCACGCACGGCGCGCCCTCGCGGGTGAGGCGGTCGAGCGCCGCGAGCCAGGCCTTCATGCGCCGAGCCGGTCCACGACGCGCAGGATCTCCGGGGCCGTGGCCGGCGCGTTGAGATCCGGCAGCGCCCCGCTCTCCGCCGGCGCGATGGCGTCCTTGATCGCGTGGAACACCGACATCGCGAGCATCAGCGGCGGCTCGCCCACCGCCTTGGAGCGATGCACGCTGTCCTCGAGGTTCTCGCCGTCCCAGAACTTCACGCGGAAGTCGGCCGGCACGTCGGAGGCCACCGGGATCTTGTAGGTCGACGGCGCGTGGGTCATCAGCCGGCCCTCCGGGTTCCACCACAGCTCCTCGGTGGTCAGCCAGCCCATCCCCTGCACGAACCCGCCCTCGATCTGGCCGACGTCCAGGGCCGGGTTCAGCGATCGGCCCACGTCGTGCAGGATGTCGGCGCGCAGCAGCTTCGACTCGCCGGTGAGCGTATCGATCGCGACCTCGGACACCGCGGCACCGTAGGCAAAGTAATAGAACGGCCGGCCCTTGAGCGTCTTCGGGTCGTAGCCGATCTTCGGCGTCTTGTAGAAGCCGCTCGCCCACAGCTGGACCCGCCCGAAGTACGCATGCCGGACCAGCTCCGCGAACGGCATGCGCTGGTCGCCGATCTGCACCGCGTTGCCGGCGAACACGATGGACTCCGGTGCGACGCCGTACTTCTCCGCGGCGAACGCCACGAGCCGCGACTTGATCTCGCGCGCGGCGTTCTGCGCCGCCTTGCCGTTCAGGTCGCTGCCGCTAGACGCCGCCGTCGCCGATGCGTTCGGCACTTTCGAGGTGTCCGAGGCGGAGACGCGCACCCGGGCGAGGTCGATGCCGAATTCCCCGGCGACGATCTGCGCGACCTTGGTGAAGAGCCCCTGCCCCATCTCCGTGCCGCCGTGATTCAGCAGCACGCTGCCGTCGGTGTACACGTGGACGAGCGCGGCGCCCTGGTTGAAGAAGGTCGCGGTGAACGAAATGCCGAACTTGACCGGCGTGAGCGCGATGCCGCGCCTGATCACCGGGCTGCGCGCGTTCCAGCTGCGGATCGCCTCGCGGCGCGCGCGATAGTCGCTCTCCGCCTCGAGCTGCGCGACCAGGCGGTCGGCGATGAAGTCCTCGACCTGCATGTCGTAGTGCGTGACGTCGCGCTCGCCGGGGACGTAGAAGTTGGCCTTGCGCACGTCGAGCGGATCCTTGCGCAGCGTGCGCGCGATCTCGTCGAGGACGTGCTCGGCCGCCATCATGCCCTGCGGACCGCCGAAGCCGCGGAACGCGGTCGCCGACTGCGTGTGGGTCTTGCAGCGGTGCGAGACGATGCGCACCGCGGCGAGGTGATAGCAGTTGTCGGCGTGCGAGACCGCGCGGTCGTTCACCGGGCCCGAAAGATCCGCCGAGTAGCCGCAGCGCGAGGCGAGCATGAGGTCGAGTGCGAGCACCCGCCCGGTGTCGTCGAACCCCACCTCGAACTCGGCGATGAAGTCGTGGCGCTTGCCGGTGATCATGAAGTCGTCGTCGCGGTCGAGGCGCACCTTGACCGGCCGGTTCAGCCGCCGCGCCATCACCGCGGCCGCGCACGCGAACATCGACGGCTGCGACTCCTTGCCGCCGAAGCCGCCCCCCATACGCCGGCATTCGATGGTCACGCGGTGACTCTCCACCCCGAGGGCGTGCGCCACCTTGTGCTGCACCTCGCCCGGATGCTGCGTCGAGCTGTACACCAGCATGTCGCCGTCTTCCTTCGGCACGGCGTAGGCGATCTGGCCCTCGAGATAGAACTGCTCCTGCCCGCCGATCGCGATGCGGCCGCGGCGACGATGCGGCGCGGCGGCGAGCGCCCCCTGCCAGTTGCCGCGCTCGAGCGTCACCGAGGGGATCACGAACGACTTCGCCGCGAGCGCGTCCTCGACGGTGACGAGCGCCGGCAGCGGGTCGTATTCGATCACCGCGCGGCGCGCGGCGCGGCGCGCCTGGTCGACGGTGTGCGCAACCACCATGAACAGCGGCTGGCCGATGCACTGCACGAGCCCGGGGGCGAGGATCGGATCGTCGGCCACCACCGGCCCGAAGTTGTTCTCGCCCGGGATGTCCTCGGCGGTGATGACGTCCACCACGCCCGGCGAGGCGCGCACCGCGGAGAGATCCATCGAACGGATGCGCGCATGCGCCTGCTGCGAGAGCCCGAAGGCGGCGTGCACGGTGCCGCGCGCCTCGAGAATGTCGTCGATGTAGGTCGCCTCGCCGGCGACGTGCAGATGCGCCGCTTCGTGGCGCACGGGATCGCCGACGCCGCCCGCGGCGCGCGCGAGCGGGGGTTCGAGCTGGGGCGCGTTCATGCGAGACCTCCGGCGAGCGCGGTGAGCCGCGTGGCGCTGCCCGGCAATCCGCCCGCGGTCTCGAGATGGCACTTCTTCAGCAGGTTGCGCGCCACCTGCAGGCGGTAGCTCGCCGGGGCGCGCATGTCGGTGATCGGCGCGTAGTCGCGCGCCAGCGCGTCCATGGCCGCGGCCAGCGTCGCCTCGTTCCACGGCTGGCCGGCCAGCGCCGCCTCGCAGTGTGCTGCGCGCTTCGGCTTCGCCGCCATGCCGCCGAAGGCGACCCGCGCACCGGCGATCCGCGTGCCGTCGAGCCAGAGCGCGAACGCCCCGCACACCGCCGAGATGTCCTGGTCGAAGCGCTTGGAAACCTTGTAGCCGCGGAAGGCGAGCCCGGGCGTCGGCAGCGGCACGCGTACGCGCTCGACGAATTCGCCCGGCTGCATCGCCGTCTTCTGGTAGGCGAGGTACAGGTCCTCCAGCGGCAGCGCGCGCGTCGTCGCCCCCTTGCGCAGCACCACCTCGGCGCCGAGCGCGATGAGGTTGGGCATCGCGTCGCCGATGGGCGAGCCGTTCGCCACGTTGCCGCACAGCGTCCCGGCGTTGCGGATCGGCGGCGAGGCGAAGCGGCGCATCATCTCGTCCCAGTCAGGATAGTGGGCGGCGAGCGCCCCGTGCGCGTCGGCGAGCGGTACGGCCGCGCCGATGTCGATCCACCCGTCGCGCACCGCCACTTCGGCAAGCTCCGCGACATTGCCGATGTAGAGGATGTCGCCGAGCGTGCGGTGCTGCTTGGTGACCCAGAGGCCGACGTCGGTGCCGCCGGCGAGAATGCGCGCGTCAGGGTGCGACTCGCGCAGCTGCGCAAAGGCATCGAGCGTGCGCGGCGCGTGGAAGGCCCCCTCCGGATGCCGCATGGAGAAGCCCTGCGGCCGCCGCAGCGCCCGGAGCTGCTCGGCGAGCCGGGCCTCAGCGGTCGCCGCGGCAGTGGAATGGACCCCGGCCGGCGCGGTGAGGTGGTCATGCTCGATCGCGGGAATGCGCTTGCCGAGCGCATACATCGTCTGCGCCGCCTCCACGATCGGCCGGTAGCCGGTGCACCGGCACAGGTTCCCCGCGAGCGCGTCGTTGATCGCGGCCCGGTCGGGCGCGGGTTGCGTCTTGTAGAGCGCGAACATCGACATCACGAAGCCCGGCGTGCAGAACCCGCACTGGGCGCCGTGGCCGTCAGCCATCGCCTGCTGCACCGGATGCAGGGCTTCGCCGCGCTTGAGGGACTCGACCGTGAACAGCGCGCGGCCGTCGAGGGTCGGGACGAACTGGATGCATGCATTGACTGCGCGGTAGCGCACCCGGTCGCCGTCGGCGTCGGCCAGCACCACGGTGCAGGCGCCGCAGTCGCCTTCGGCGCAGCCCTCCTTGGTGCCGACGCGGCCGAGGTCTTCGCGGAGGAACTGGAGGACGGTTCGCGTGGGTGCGACGGACGGGATCTCGCGGACCTCGCCGTCGAGGACGAACCGGATCGAATCGCTCATGCACGGCCCCTGGTGAGCGTTTGCGGGACGCCGGGCGTACAGGAAACGTCGTTTTTCTTCGCCCGACAAACGCTCACCAGTGTAGGACCGCGCCTTTAAGTGTCAACACTTTTGTTGCCCGACGCAGCGCATCACGGTCCGCAATTGTTCAGTTAATTTCTAGAAGTTTTGGATAACTTATTGTTTCTCGTATTTTTTATTATAAATGCACATCCTTGGTGCGGCTCAGCCCGTTGCGATGCCCCGGGAAAGTGCCGACAATCCCTTGCGTGACCGCAACCCCGCCGCCCATGCCCCAGGTCGATGCGCGCTCGCCCGAGGAGCGCGTCTACGCGGCCGTCCACGCGGCCATCCAGGACCATCGCCTCGTCCCCGGCACGAAGCTCAAGGAGGTGACGCTCGCGGAGCTCTTCGGGGTGAGCCGCGCGGTCGTCCGCAAGGTGCTGGAGCGCCTCGCCCACATGCGCCTCGTGGACCTGCGCCCGAATCGCGTCGCGCTCGTGGCCACGCCCTCGGCCGAGGAAAGCCGGCAGATCTTCCATGCACGCCGGACGATCGAGTCGGCGATCGCCGCCCTCGCCGCCGAGCGCGCCTCGGCCCGGGACGTCGCCGCGCTGCGCCAGGTGGTGAACGCCGAGCGTCAGGCGTACGACGCCGGGGACGTGCGCGGCGGCCTGCAGCACTCCATCGAGTTCCACCGCCGCCTGGCGGCGATCGCCGGCAACGCGGTGCTCGAGCGCTTCCTCGACGAGCTGATCTCGCGCATGCCGCTGGTGCTGCTCACCCATCGCGGCCTGAATGCCGCGCCCTGCGCCACCGACGAGCACACCCCCATCGTCGAGGCCATCGTCGCGCGCGATCCGGCGCGTGCCGCCGCGCTCGTCCACGAGCACCTGCTCCACCTCGAGCGCGAGGCGATCAACGAACGGCCCGCCCCGCCTGCGGATCTCGCCTCGGTTTTCGCCGCCGCGTCCGTGTGAGGCCGGACTGGCCGCGCCTCCGGCGGCGGGCTAGCATGGAGGCGTGAGACCGCTTCGCCAACTGCTCGCCGCCGTCCTCGCCGCGATGGTCCCGGCCGAGGCGGGCGCGCAGGACGACACCGCCCGCGCCCGTGAACGGCTGGTGCGAGAGATCGCGGCCGACGCCCGCGACACCGCGCCGTACACCGGCCGCACCCAGTTCTCGCCCGCCGTGATGCGCGCGATGGCCGAAGTCCCGCGCCATCTGTTCGTGCCGCCGCTGCAGCGCGCCTACGCCTACGACAACCGCCCGCTGCCGATCGGCCACGGCCAGACCATCTCGCAGCCCTACATCGTCGCGCTGATGAGCGATCTCCTCGACGTGAAGCCGGGCGACCGGGTGCTCGAGATCGGCACCGGGTCGGGCTACCAGGCCGCGGTGCTCGCCGCCATGGGCGCGGAGGTGTACACCATCGAGATCGTGGAGCCGGTCGGGCTGGCGGGGGCGCAGGCGCTGCGCGAGGCCGGCTACGGCCAGGTGCACACGCGCATCGGCGACGGCTACGCCGGCTGGCCGGAGGCGGCGCCGTTCGACGCGGTGATCGTCACGGCCGCGCCGACCTCGATTCCCGAACCGCTCGTCGCGCAGTTGAAGACCGGCGGCCGGATGGTCGTGCCGGTGGGCGCGCAGCACGAGACGCAGCAGCTCCTGGTGGCGGTGAAGCGTGCCGACGGCACGCTCGACGAGCGGCGGACGATCCCGGTGCGCTTCGTGCCGCTCACGCGGCAGCGGTAGATCCGCCGGAGCGGACCCTCAGAAGGTGCGCTTCTGCACCGACTCCATGCTGGTGCCGAAGCGGCGCTCGCTGCCCAGCACGTCGAAGAGGATGCCCTTGTCGTCGAAGATGAACCCGGCGGAGCGCGAGATCGCATCCACCCCGGCGGTGGCGCCTTCGTTGATGAAGCGGAAGGATGCCGGCCGGATGGTCGGGGCGACGTACACGTAGGAGAGCATCGCGAGGCCGTCGGGGGTCACGCGCTCGAAGGTGGCCTTGCCGAGCTTCGCCTCGACGTCGGCCCGCGTGCTCTTGCCCCGCTCGATGCCCTGCATCTGCTCGACGGTGACGTTGTTGCCGGTGCTGGCGCAGCCGGCGAGGCCGGCGGCGAACGCGAGAAGGGCGACGGTGGTTCTTTTCATGGCGCCGGGCTCCCCCGAAGGACGTGTATATGCCGCCAGTCTACACCGGGCGGGGCGCGCGGCGGCGCGAAACCGCGGGGGGCCGCCTGCATTGCGTCACGCCGGCGCGGCATCGGCGCCACACTGAATGGATTTTCAGGCGAGCGCTTGCATTCGCCGGAAAGAGCTGTATAGAATTTCATCCGTCCGCGCTGCGAGCGCGGCATTCCACCCAATGCGCCGCAGGGCGCGTTCCCCACGGAGGCGAGCATGGAACACGAGCAGGCCCTGGCCATCCTGAAAGCCCTCGCCGAGGGCGTCGATCCCGCCACCGGCGCGCGCTTCGCCGCCGACACGCCCTGGCAGCGCGCGGACACCGTGCGCGCCCTGCACCGCGCCGTCGCCGCGCTGGAAGCCGCCGCGCCGGCCGCGCCCGCGGAAGCGAAGCGTCCAGCGAGCAGCCGCGGCAACGCCGGCAAGCCCTGGTCGAAGGAAGAGGACGA
The DNA here is from genome assembly GCA_964552535.1 of uncultured Enterobacteriaceae bacterium. Lineage (GTDB taxonomy): Bacteria > Pseudomonadota > Gammaproteobacteria > Burkholderiales > SG8-39 > CAZKHE01. The sequence continues at coordinate 41,589 of CAZKHE010000015.1, forward strand.
GAAGCTCGTCGCCGGCTTCGACGCGGGCCAGACGGTCGAGGCGCTCGCCGCCGCGCACGAGCGCAGCCGCTTCGCCATCGAGGCGCGCCTCGCGCGCTTCGGCAAGGTGCCGATGCCCACCGGCCTGCGCATCGCCGGCAGCCCCCGCGCGGCCGAACGCACCGCGTCCTACGTCATCAGGGGCCGCGCATGAAACGCCGCAGCACCCGCACCGCCTTCTCCACCGCACAGCTCGGCCTCTGGGACGAGCTCGAGACCCTGAAGCCCGCGCCGGCCGCGCCGCCCGCCCCGGCCGAGAGCGCGCCGCGCACGCCGGCGCCGCCGCCCGGCCCGACGCTGCGCCCGGTGCACGGAGGCACGCGATGAAAGGGCTCACCGCGCGCCAGGCGGAGATCCTCGCGTTCATCCGCGAGACCATCGAGACTTCCGGTTATCCGCCCACGCGGGCGGACATCTGCAAGGCCTTCGGCTTCGCCTCGCCCAACGCCGCCGAGCAGCACCTGCGCGTGCTGGAGGCCAAGGGCGCGCTCACCATCGAGGCCGGCGCCGCGCGCGGCATCCGCCTCACCGAGGGGCTCGGCGTGCCGCTCGTCGGCCGCGTCGCCGCCGGCTCGCCGATCCTCGCCGAGGCGCACATCCAGGGCCGCTTCCAGATCGACCCGGGCCTCTTCAAGCCGCGCGCGGACTACCTCCTGCGGGTGCGCGGCATGAGCATGCGCGACGCCGGCATCCTCGACGGCGACCTGCTCGCGGTCCACAAGACCGACGAGGCGCGCTCGGGCCAGGTGGTGGTGGCGCGCGTGCACGACGAGGTCACGGTGAAGCGGCTGCGCCGCCGCGGCAACGCCATCGAGCTGCTGCCGGAGAACCCGGAGTTCGCGCCCATCGTGGTCGATCCGCGCACCGACACCTTCGCCATCGAAGGCCTCGCGGTCGGCGTGATCCGCAACAACCGGTCGTTTTGAAGCCCGGCACGCCATTCCTGCAGCACACGCCATGGGCCACGCCCAGCCCGCTTCGTCCGCGCTCGACACCCTCCTCGCCCGCCCCGACATCCGCCGCGGCGGGGCGGTCGGCGCGACGGCGCATCCGGGCGTGCCCTCGGGCTACGCGGCGCTCGATGCGGTGCTGCCCGGCGGGGGCTGGCCGACCGGCGCGCTGACCGAGCTCCTGCCGCGCCACGCGGGTATCGGCGAGCTGCGCCTGCTCGGCGCGGCGCTCGCCGCGCTCAGCCGCCGCGGCAGCGGCCTCGCCTGGATCGCACCGCCCTTCCTGCCCTATGCGCCCGCGCTCGCCGCCGCCGGCATCGATCTCGCCCGCGTGCTGGTGGTGAAGACGCGCTCGCGCGAGGAGACGCTGTGGGCCGCCGAGCAGGCCATGCGCTCGCGGGCCTGCGGAGCGGTGCTCGCCTGGCCCGAGGCGATCCGCTATCCCGAGCTGCGCCGCCTGCAGCTCGCCGCCGAGGGCGGGCACGCCTGCGCCTTTCTCTTCCGCCCGCCCGAAGCCGCGCGCGAATCCTCCCCCGCGGTGCTGCGGCTCGGCCTCGACGCCTGCGACGGCGGCCTCGCCGTGCACGTCCTCAAGCGGCGCGGCCCGGCGCTGGCACAGCCCGTCGTCCTCGACGCCTTCGCCGTCCCCCAGCGAGAGATTTCCGATGCTCTGGATCGCGATCCATCTGCCGCACCTCCCGGTCGAGCTGCTCACCCGCGCCTCGTCCTCGCCTGAGCCGCTCGCCGTCGCCGACGGCCGGCGCCTCGCCGACTGCGACCCGAAGGCCGCCGCGCGCGGCGTGCGCCCGGGGATGACGCCTTCGGCCGCGCTCGCGCTGTGCCCGTCGCTCGACGTGCGGCCGCGCGATCCGGCCGAGGAAACCGAAGCGCTGCTCGGCCTCGCCGGCTGGGCGGCGCAGTTCACCCCCAACGTCGCCCTCGAGTTCCACGACACGCTGCTGCTCGAGGTCTCCGGCAGCCTGCGCCTCTTCCGCGGGCTCGCCGCCATCGTGCGCGCGCTGCGCGAAGGGCTGGACGCGCTCGGCTTCACTGCCGCGCTCGCCGCGGCGCCGACGCCGATCGCGGCGGCATGGCTCGCGCGCGCCGGCGGCGGGTGCTGCGTCGAGGATCCGATCGCGCTGGAGGCCGCGCTCGCGCCGCTGCCGATCGATCTTCTCGCGCGCGAAGGCGCGGCGTCACAGGGACGCGAGCGCGAGGCGTTCGAAAGCTTCGTCGCCATCGGCGTGAAGACCATCGGTGCCGCCCTCGCCCTGCCGCGCGCCGGCCTCGCGCGCCGCTTCGGCCAGCCGCTGGTCGATACCCTCGACCGCGCGCTCGGACGCGCGCCCGATCCGCGGAGCTGGTTCGTGCCGCCGCCGCGCTTCTACGCGAAGCTCGAGCTGCCCGCCGAAGTCACGCAGACCGAGGCGCTGCTCTTCGCCGTGCGCCGGCTGCTGGTGCAGCTCGAGGGCTTTCTCGCCGCGCGCTCCGGCGGCGTGCAGCGCCTGGTGCTGCGGCTCTTCCATGCCGAATCGCGCGCCACCGAGGTGCCCATCGGCCTCGTCGCCCCGGCACGCGATGCGGCGCACTTCACCGTGCTGGTACGCGAGCGCTTCGCCAACGTGGTGCTGCGCGACCCGGTGCGCGCGCTGACGCTCGCCGCCGACGACATCGTGCCGCTCGCCGGCGAGACGCCCGGGCTCTTCGCCGACACGCACGGCACGCCCGGCGACTGGCCGAAGCTGGTCGAGCGCCTGCGCGCCCGCCTGGGTGCGGCGCAGGTGCAGGGCCTTGCGACCGCGCCGGACCATCGTCCCGAACGTGCTTCGAGCGTCGCCGAGCCCGGCACGCAGTACGCGCTGGCGCTCGTGCCCGGACCGCGGCCGTTCTGGCTGCTGCCCGCGCCGCAGCCGCTGGAGGAAATCGCATCGGTGCCGCATCACGGCGGCCCGCTCGCCCTGCTCGCCGGCCCGGAGCGCATCGAATCCGGGTGGTGGGACGGCGCCGATGCGGTGCGCGACTACTTCATCGCCGCGACGCGCACGCGCGAACTGGTGTGGGTGTACCGCTCGCGGCGGCCGGAGGGCTGGTTCCTGCACGGGCTGTTCGCCTGAGCCCGGGCGGACCGGTCAATCCTTGCGGGTCGACTTCTTGGCGAGAAAGAACGTGAGCGAGGCGATCACCAGCGCCAGCGCGACGCCGAGCGCGAGGATGTCGGTGCCGCCCTCCCAGGCCACCGCCTGGCGCAGGAACAGCACCGCCAGCACGGCGATGACGATGCTCACCAGGTTGGCCTTGAGGTCCTCCAGATCGCTCACCTTCAGCCACCGGGGCAGCGGCAGCTTCTCGTCCACGAAGAGTGCATAGAGGCTCAGGCTCATCATGTACATGGCGATGGCGATGAGGAAGACGTCGACCGCCTCGATGAGCCCGACCGCGATGTGCTTGGCGTTCTTGGGCGTGAACTCCGTCGAGGTCGCGATCTCGACGAGCGACACGACCACCACCGCGGCCTCGAAGATCATCAGCGCGATCGCGCCGAGGAACGTCGCGACGATTGCGATCAGCACCAGATAGCGGGAGGAAGCCAGGATGGTCCGGTACACGGAAGCGCTCGCGGAAGTGCCGGCGGACGACGGCGGCCGCGATGCTAGCACGCCCCCTTGACGAAGACCCTCATGCTGCCCCGCTACGCCGAACTCCATTGCCTCACCCACTTCTCGTTCCTGCGCGGCGCGTCGCATCCGGAGGAGCTTGCCGAGCGCGCGCATGAGCTCGGCTACGAGGCGCTTGCGATCACCGACGAGTGTTCCGTCGCCGGTGTCGTGCGCGCGCACCTCGCCGCCAAGCCGCTCGGCCTCAAGCTGCTGATCGGCACCGAGATCACGCTCGCCGACGGGCCGAAGCTCGTGCTGCTCGCCTGCGACCGCGAGGGCTACGGCAATCTCTCGGAACTCGTCACGCGCGGCCGCATGGGCGCGCGCAAGGGCAGCTACCGGCTCGCGCGCGCCGACCTCGACGCCGGGCTCGACCGCTGTCTCGCGCTGCTGGTGCCCGGCGAGACGCCCGACGTCGAGCACGCGCACTGGGTCGCGGCACGCTTTCCCGCTCGCGCGTGGATCGCCGCAGAGCTGCATTGCGGTCCGGACGACCGGGCACGCCTCGCATCGCTGCGGGCGCTTGGCCGGACGGCAGGGCTGCCGCTGGTCGCCGCCGGCGACGTGCACATGCACGTGCGCTCGCGCCGGCCGCTGCAGGACGTGCTCACCGCGGTGCGCCTGGGCCAGCCGGTGCGCGAGTGCGGCCGTGCCCTTTTTCCCAACGCCGAGCGCCACCTGCGCCTGCGCATGCGGCTCGCGAAGCACTATCCCGCCGACCTGCTGGCCGAGACGCTGCGCGTCGCCGCGCGCTGCACCTTCTCGCTGGACGAGCTGCGCTACGAGTATCCGGAGGAGATCGTTCCTTCGGGCGAGACCCCTTCCACGTATCTGAGGAAGCTGGTCTTCGAAGGTCTGGAGCGTCGTTTTGGAAACGGCGGGAAGGGCTTCCCTTTTCCCCCTTCCCGCCTTTCGGTGCCTCCAAAAGTGCTGGAGCAGATCGAGCACGAGCTGGCCCTCATCGCGGACCTCAAGTACGAGCCCTACTTCCTCACCGTCCACGACATCGTCGCCTTCGCACGCGAGCGGGGCATCCTGTGCCAGGGGCGCGGGTCGGCCGCGAACTCGGCAGTGTGCTACGCGCTCGGCATCACCGAGGTCGACCCGGCGAGGATGTCGATGCTCTTCGAGCGCTTCATCTCGAAGGAGCGCAACGAGCCGCCGGACATCGACGTCGATTTCGAGCACCAGCGCCGCGAGGAGGTGATCCAGTACCTCTACGGGAAGTACGGCCGCGACCGCGCAGCGCTCGCCGCCACCGTCATCACCTATCGGCCCAAGAGCGCGGTGCGCGACGTCGGCAAGGCGCTCGGCCTGGACCCGGCGCAGGTCGATCGCCTCGCGAAGAACCTCGCGTGGTGGGACGGCCGGCGCGCGATGCCCGAGCGCATCCGCGAGACCGGCCTCGATCCGGACAGCCTGCCGGTGAAGCAGCTCGTCGAACTCGTGAACGTGCTGATCGGCTTTCCGCGGCATCTCTCGCAGCACACCGGCGGCTTCGTCATCGCGCGCGGCAAGCTCACGCGCCTGGTGCCGGTGGAGAACGCGGCGATGCCGGAGCGCAGCGTGATCCAGTGGGACAAGGACGATCTCGACGCGCTCGGCCTGCTCAAGGTGGACGTGCTCGCGCTCGGCATGCTCTCCGCCATCCGCCGCGCGATCGACCTCGTCAACGGCTATCGCGGCACGTCGATGCGCGTGCAGGACATCCCGCCCGAGGACCCCGCGGTGTACGAGATGATCTCGCGCGCGGATACGGTCGGCGTGTTCCAGATCGAGTCGCGCGCGCAGATGTCGATGCTGCCGCGGCTGCGGCCGCGCTGCTTCTTCGACCTCGTCATCGAGGTCGCCATCGTGCGCCCCGGGCCCATCCAGGGCGGCATGGTGCATCCGTACCTGCGCCGCCGTGCGGGGCTCGAGCCGGTGTCCTACCCGAGCGAGGAGGTGAAGGGCGTGCTCGAGCGCACCCTCGGCGTGCCGGTGTTCCAGGAGCAGGTGATGCAGCTTGCCATGGTGGCAGCCGGCTTCAGCGCGGGCGAGGCGGACCGCCTGCGCCGCGCCATGGCGGCCTGGCGGCGCAAGGGCGGGCTGGAGCCGTTCGAGGAGCGGCTCAAGGCCGGCATGCGGGAGCGGGGCTATGCGGACGAATTCGCCGACGCCCTCTTCCGCCAGATCCTCGGCTTCGGCGAGTACGGCTTCCCGGAGTCGCATTCGGCGAGCTTCGCGCTGCTCGTCTACGTCTCCTCGTGGCTGAAGCACCACGAGCCCGCCGCCTTCTGCGCCGCCCTGCTCAACAGCCAGCCAATGGGCTTCTACGCACCGTCGCAGCTGGTGCAGGACGCGCGGCGGCACGGGGTTGTGGTGCTTCCGGTTGACGTGTGCCGGAGCGACTACGAGTGCACCCTGGAACCGGGGAAGGGGGAAGGGGGGAGGGGGAAGGGTAAAACCGATGGAATGGCGATCGATAGCGAGGTGGTTGAGCGCGGCGCGGCCGCGCCGCGCTCTTCCCTCTTCCCTCTTCCCCCTTCGCGCTTTTCAGAAAAGCCCGCGCTGCGCCTTGGGCTGCAAATGATCAAGGGCCTTTCCGAAGCCGGCGCGCACCGCATCGTCGCGGCGCGGGCTGCAAGCGGGTTCGCGAGCGTAGAAGAGCTGGCCCGCCGCGCGCAGCTTGACGCGCGCGACCTCAAGGCGCTCGCGGCGGCGGGTGCGCTCGCCTCGCTCGCGGACCACCGCCGCCTCGCCTACTGGGACGTCGCCGGCGTCCAGACCCGGCCGCACCTGCTGCGCGATGCGCCGGTGGCCGAAACCCGCCCTGCGCTGGCCGCGCCGCACGAAGCCGAGGATCTGGTCGCCGACTATGCGAGCATCGGCCTCACCCTCGGCCGCCACCCCCTCGCCTTGATGCGTCCGCGCCTCGCGCGCATGCGCCTGATGACGGCCGAGCAGGTGCGCGCCCTGCCCCACGGCCGCCCGGCGCGCACCACCGGCATCGTGACCACGCGGCAGCGCCCCGGCACGGCGTCGGGGGTGGTGTTCGTCACCCTGGAGGACGAGACGGGCTACGTGAACGTGGTGGTGTGGGGGCGCCTCTTCGAACGGCAGCGGCGCGAGGCGCTGGGCGCGCGGCTGATGACGGTGTACGGCACCGTCGAGCGCGAGGGCGACGTCGTGCACCTCGTTGCAGCGCGGCTGGTGGACCACTCCGCCCTGCTCGGCCGGCTCGCCACGGCATCGAGGGACTTCCACTAGGCGCGATTTTGCCTACACTAGCGCGCATGTTCGACGAGACGCTCAAGCTCATCGTCGCCCTCGGCGATCGCCGCCCGAGCGCCCGGCTCCCGCGGCGCCTGGGGACGCTGTTCACCCAGCTCGCCGCCACCAGCGACCCGCTGGAGGCGAGCGAGACCGAGGACCTCATCTGGGGCCTGTGGATGCAGCACACCAGGGTCGACGCCGAGGACAAGCTCGACCAGGCCACGCGCGCCATCGCGGCCAAGGACTGGGACGGCGCCGAGGCCCTGCTCGACGAGCTGGTCGCCGAGCAGCCCGAGTACGCCGAGGCCTGGAACAAGCGCGCGACGCTCTACTTCCTGCAGAAACGCGACGCGGAGAGCATTGCCGACATCCGCCGCACGCTCGAGCTCGAGCCGCGCCACTTCGGCGCCATCTGCGGCTTCGCGCAGATCTGCCTGCGCCACGACGAGCGCGTCGCCGCGATGTTCGCGTTCGACGCTGCCCTGCGCATCAACCCGCATCTCGCCAGCGTGCGCGCCGCGATGGCGCAGCTCGCCGCCGAGGGCGGCAAGACGATCCACTGATTCCGTCTGCGGGAGGCGCGGTGTACAGCGACGTGCTCAAGCTCGTGGTGGCCAGGGATCGCAAGCCGGTCGAGAAGCAGCCGGGGCGGCTGCACGACCTCTTCCGCGTCCTGCAGACGGCGCGGGATCCGGCCGAGGCCGCGGCCGCCGAGGACGCGATCTGGGACGCGTGGATGCGTCCCATTCGCGGCCGGGACGCCGACGAGTTGGAGCGCGCGACGCGCGCGATCGTCGCTTCGGACCTGCCGTGCGCCGAGCGCATCCTCGCCGACCTGACGTGGCGCGCCCCGGATTTCGCCGAGGCGTGGCACAAGCGCGCCACGCTGTTCTACATGCAGACGCGCGACGCCGAGAGCGTGGCCGCGATCCGCCGCACCCTGGAACTGGAGCCCCGCCACTTCGGCGCGATGTGCGCCTTTGCGCAGATCCTCCTCGACCGGGAGGAGCGCGACGCCGCGGCGTTCGCCTTCGACGCCGCGCTGCGCCTCAACCCGCACCTCGGCGGCGAGGTGCGTGACGCGGCCGCGTCGCTGCTCACCGCACCGCAGACGCTTCCGCAGTAGCCAGCGCCGCCGCGATCGCGTCGTCGAGGATCGCGACCATCGCCTCGATCTCGTCGCCGGTCACGTTGAGGGCCGGCATGAAGCGCAGCAGGTGCGGACGCGGCGAGTTGACGAGCAGGCCGCGCTCGCGCGCCAGTTCGACCACCCGGCCGCCGATGGCGCGGCCGAGGTCGAGCGCGAGCAGCAGCCCTGCGCCGCGCACGGCGCCGAGGCCGTGGCGCGACGACAGGGACTCCAGGCGCGCGGCGAGCATGCGGCCCTGCGCCTTCACGCCCTCGAGGAAGCCCGGGGCGAGCAGCGCTTCCATCACCGCCACGCCGACCGCGGTCATCAGCGGATTGCCGCAGTAGGTGCCGCCCTGGTCGCCGTGATCGAACACCGACGCGGCCTCGGTCGCGCACAGCGCGGCGAGCGGCACGCCACCGCCGATTCCCTTGCCGAGGGTCATGATGTCCGGCTCGATGCCGGCCTGCTGGTAGGCGAACAGCGTCCCGGTGCGGCCCATGCCGGTCTGCACTTCGTCCACGATCAGCAGCAGCCCGCGCTCGCGCGTGAACGCGCGCAGGTCGCGAAGGAAGCGGGGCTCCGCGGGGATCACGCCGCCCTCCCCCTGGATCGGCTCGAGCATCACGGCAACCGTCTGCGGTCCCACGGCCTGCATCACCGACTCGAGGTCGTTGAGGCGCGCCGTGGGAAAGCCGGGCACCTGGGGTGCGAACAGGGTGTCCCAGCCCGGTTTCTTCGATGCCGACATGGTCGCCAGCGTGCGCCCGTGGAAGGCGTCCTGGAAGGTGACGATCTCGAATGCCCCGCCCTTGCGCTTCGTGCCGTAGCGGCGCGCGAGCTTGATCGCCCCCTCGTTCGCCTCGGCGCCCGAGCTCGCGAAGAACACGCGGTCGAAGCAGCTGTGCTGGACGATCAGGGAAGCGAGTCTCAGGCTGGGCTCGTTCCAGAACGCCGGGCTCGGATTCACCAGCAGGCGCGACTGCGTCTCCAGCGCCGCGCGCACCTCCCGGGGCGAGTGACCCAGGCAGTTCACGGCCCAGCCCTGCACGAAGTCGAGGTAGCGGCGCCCCTCGTGATCCCAGAGCCATGCGCCTTCCCCGCGCACGAAGACGAGCGGCGGCCGCGCCGCGACGTCCATCAGGGCATCGATCGGATAGGAATCGAGCTTCACCGCGGCGCCTCACCCTCCGTGTCACGAGGGCTCAGCGTAGCAGGTCAGCGCCGCTCGGGGTACATGTACTCGCGCGTGAGCCGCAGCGGGTTCATCGCCGGTCCGCCCGCCTTCACCGCCAGCACCTGGTAGATGGTCATCCAGCCGTGGGCGAAGCCGTAGGCGCAGCCCTGCAGGTAGATCGACCAGATCCGATAGCGCTTCTCGCCCGCGAGCTCGATCGCGCGGCGCTTGTTGCGTTCCAGGCCGCGTGCCCAGTAGTCGCACGTCTTCGCGTAGTGGCGGCGCAGCGACTCCACGTCCACGGCGTCCAGCGCCGCCGCCGACAGTTCCTTCAGCACCAGCGAGACGTGCGGCAGCTCGCCGTGCGGAAACACGTAGCGGTCGATGAACTCGCCCGCGCCGAGGCCCACGGAGCGGCTGTCCGGATCGACGGAGGTGATGCCGTGGTTGAGCACCACGCCGCCGTCCCGCAGGAGCCGGTGGATCTTCTCGAAGTACATCCGCAGATTGCGGAGACCGACGTGCTCGAACATCCCGACGCTCGCGATCTTGTCGTACCCGCCGTCCTCGGGAACGTCGCGATAGTCCTGCAGCCGGACCTCCACGCGCCCGCCGAGCCCGCGCCGCTCGATCTCGCGCCGGACGTGGTCGTACTGGTTCTGCGACAGCGTCACGCCGACCGCCCTCGCGCCGTACTTCTCCGCGGCGCGGAAGATGAGCGCGCCCCAGCCGCAGCCGATGTCGAGCAGCCGTTCACCCGGGCGGACGTCGAGCTTGTTGAGGATGTGGTCGAGCTTCTGCTCCTGCGCGAGCTCCAGCGAGTCGGCCTCGCTGCGGAAGTACGCGCACGAGTAGACCATGTTCCGGTCGAGGAACAGGCGATAGAAGTCGTTCGAGACGTCGTAGTGGTACTCGATCGCCTTGCGGTCGCGCTTGCGGCTGTGCGAGACCACCTGCTTGATGCCGGCGAGGCGTGATGCGGGCGCCGCGCGCCGCGCGAACCGCTCGCCCGCGGTGAAGATGTCGGCGAGCGTCCCCTCGACGTCGATGTGGCCTTCGACGTAGGCCTCGCCGAGCTTCATCAGGTCCGGCGCGACGAGATAGCGCAGCGCCGACGGCTTCGGTATGACGATCGTGACGTTCGGACGCGAACCGAGGTCGAAGCTCCTTCCGTTCCAGAGCTTCAGGCGCAGCGGGATGTCCCGTGCGTCCTCCTCCTTCAAGCGACCGACCATCCGTTCGAGACGGTTCTCCAGGAACATCGCTTGTCCTCCGTGCGCGAGGATCATAGCACCGGGTTTTGTTCAGGACACTATCCGCTTGGAGGAGCACCGGCGCCGCTTCTACAATGCGGCGGTCACCGGGCAGGCCAACAGAGGGGGAGGCGAGACATGAGCGAAATCAGCATCCGGCGGCGGCACAACCTGCCCATCGCCGAGGCGCGCAAGGCGGCGGAAAAGGTCGCGCGCCAGCTCGAGAAGGATTTCGACCTCGCCTACGAATGGCAGGGGCACGTCCTGCACTTCTCCCGCTCCGGGGTGGCCGGGACGCTGCACGTCAGCGGCGAGGACGTGCGGATCGACGCGAAGCTCGGCCTGCTGCTCGGCTTCCTGAAGGCGCGCATCGAGGCCGAGGTCGAGGAGAACCTCGACAAGCTGTTCGGCAAGTCGGGCGTCCCGGCGAAGAGCCACAAGGCGGACAAGGAACCCGCGAAGGAACCGGCGAAGAAGCCGGCCGCGAAGAAGGCGACGGCGAAGAAGTGACCGTCGCCGCCGAGCGACGCCCGGGCATGGGTGGAGGGGTGGGGGCAACAGTCCCCTCGCCCCGCCCTATGTCGAGGGCAGCGCCGGTTCGTCCTGCGGATCGATCACCGCCTCGCTAGGCGGAAAGCTTCTTCACCAGGGCGATGTACTGCTTCATCGCCTCGTCCTGGGAGGTGCCCTTCACCTTGGCCCACGCGTCGTACTTGGCGCGCCCGATCATGTCGGTGAAGCCCGGCCGCTTGCCCTGGACATCGCCCTCGGCGCCCTGCTTGTACAGCGCGTAGAGCTGCAGCTTCACGTCGTTGCCCGGATCCTCCTTGAGCTTCTTCACCGCGGCCGCCGCCTCTTCGAACTTCTTGCTCAGGTCGCTCATCGTCTCCTCGCTGTGGCAGGCCGCCGTGGGAACGGCCTCAGGCTTTCCTGGGGCTATGATAGCGCCTGCTTCGCTCCGAGGATCAACGGCCCGGCTGCCCGGCACCGGCCCGCTCGCCGACTAGAGAACAACGATGGCCGATCGCGAACGCATGTCCACGGTGGACACCGCCTGGCTGCGGATGGACCGCCCCAGCAACCTCATGATGATCGTGGGCGTGCTGCTGCTCGACGGCCCGGTCGACGCGGCGCGCCTTCGCGACACGATCGAAACGCGCATGCTCGCGCGCTTTCCCCGCTTCCGGCAGCGGCCGGTGCAGGACGCCACGGGCTGGTACTGGCAGACCGACCGCCGCTTCCGCATCGAACGCCACCTGCGCGTCTCGAAGCTCACGCGCAAGGGTGGACCGGCCGCCCTGCAGGCGTTGGTGGGCCGCCTCGCCGCCAGGCCGCTGGACCCCCGCCACCCGCGCTGGCAGTTCCACCTCGTCGAGGGCTACAACGGCGGCGCGGCGCTGGTCATCCGCATCCATCACTGCTACGCCGACGGGATCGCCCTGGTCGGCGTGATGCTGCAGATGACCGACGCATCGGCCGACGCAGCGCCGCCCGACGCAGCGCCCGACCCGCCGCGGCGCGCCCGCCGCCGGGAGCCGGAAGGGCTGGGCGCGTGGCTGGAGCCGCTCGGCGATGCCGTGCAGCAGGCGATCCGCCTGTCGGGCAGCGTGGGCCAGAAGTATCTCGATCTGCTGCGCAACCCCGACAAGGTCGTGCACTACGCCGGGGTCGCCGCGCAAGTGGCCGCCGAAGCGGCCTACCTCGCCACCATGCAGGACGATTCGCGCACGCTCCTCAAGGGCACGGGGACCACCGCGAAGCGCGTCGCATGGGCCGCGCCGGTGCCGCTCGACGACGTGAAGGCGGTCGGCCACGCGCTCGGCTGCTCGGTGAACGACGTGCTGCTCTCCTGCGCCGCCGGCGCGATCCGGCGCTATCTGCTGGAGCGCGGCGAGCCGGTCGCGGGCGTCGAGATCCGCGCCATGGTGCCGGTGAACCTGCGCCCGCCCGGAGCCATCGAGAAACTCGGCAACCGCTTCGGACTGGTCACGCTGCTCCTGCCGGTGGGCACGGTGAACCCGCTGATGCGGCTGCAGCAGGTGCACGACCGCATGGAAGCGCTCAAGAGCTCGTACCAGCCGCTGGTGGCGTACGGCATCCTCGCGCTCGCGGGCGTCGCGCCGCACGCCGTGCAGAAGCAGGGGCTCGACCTCCTCGCCAACAAGGCGAGCGCGGTGATGACGAACGTACCCGGGCCGCAGCAGCCGCTGTACCTCGCGGGCCGCCGCATCGCCGACCTGATGTTCTGGGTGCCGCAGAGCGGCGACATCGGCCTCGGCGTGTCGATCCTCTCCTACGCCGGCGGCGTGCAGTTCGGGCTGATCACCGACGCCGGCCGGGTGCCCGATCCGGAGCGGATGGTGGCGGGCTTCGCCGCCGAACTCGAGCGCCTGGTGCTCGCGGTGCTGATGGAACCGTGGGACGAGATCCGCGATCCGGAGCTGGTGGAGCAGGAGATCGCGGCGGCGGCGCGCGGCCGCAGGGCCGCGTCGCGGCGGCGCGCTACGCCATCTCCGACTTCGCCATCTCCACGTCCAGCCGCTCCATCGCATCGGCCGGCTTGACCTTCACCGCCTCCGCGTAGAGCTTCTCGGCCTCCTTCATCTTCTCCTTGCCGAAGAGCGTCACCAGGCCGTTCGCGTACTCGACCTTCGCGATGGCCGAATCGGGATTCAGCTTCACCGCCTTCTGGAAGTGCTCCAGCGCGGCGTCCTTCTTCGCGCCGTAGGTCAGCCCGCCCACCATCGCGCCGACCTTGCCGATGATCTCGGCATGCCAGGTGCCGAACGCGATGTGGGCGTCGGCGTGCTTCGGCTGCAGCTTGATGGCCTGCTCGAGCGCCGCCTTCACCTTGCCGCCCAGGCCCTTCTTGAGCGCGGCCGCGATCGAGATGCTCTGGCTGTAGCGGCCCGCGGCGAGCGCGTAGAAGTAATGCGCGTTGGCGTCCTTGGGGTGGCTCTCCATGGCGGCCTCGGCGCGGTCCATGGCCTCCTCGAAGAGCTTCTGGCGCTTCGCGTCGGACTTCTCGAGATAGGTGGCGTAGATCGCCTGCGCCTTGTTGGCGCAGTTGGCGCCCGAGGCGGTCTCCGCCGCAAGTCCCGCCGCCACCGCCTGCTCGAACTCGCCGGCGTGGTACAGGCGCCACGCCTGCTGCGACGCCTCGTCCTTGGGGAACGGTTCGCAGTCGCCCCGGTGCAGCCGGTCCCACGCCTTCTTCAGCGCGGCACCCTCGTACACGTACGCCTTGTCGGCGTGCGGAAACTTCGCCCACTTGGCCATCGCCCTCCTCCTCCTCAAGCCTGAATGTATTCGGCCGCGAGCTTCTCGAACAGCCGGCGCGAGTCCCCGGTGAGGAACGGCGCGGCCAGCGCCATCACCTGGTACGCGCCGCGCGCGAGCAGCTCGGTCTCCTGCGGGTTGCGCGGATTGCGCACGTACTCGAACGACAGCCAATAGGTGGCCACGACGACCATGTTGGTGGCGAGGCTCTTCAGTTCGCCGGGCAGCGCGTGCATCTCGCCGGCATCCACCAGCCCCTGGCACAGCGCCGTCGCCGCCTTCACCTTGCGCCCGAGCAGCTGCTTGAAGTGGACCTCGACGGTGCGGTTGCGCGAGAGCAGGTCGTTCAGGTCGCGGTACAGGAAGCGGTACTTCCAGATCGCCTCGAACAGGAGGTGCAGGAAGAACCAGATGTCCTCGACGTTCGGGGTGCGCTTCAGCGGCGTCGCGAACAGCGCGTCCAGCTCCCGCTCGAACTCGGCGAAGATCGTGTTGGTGATCTCGTCCTTGTTGCGGAAGTGGTAGTAGAGGTTGCCGGGCGAGATGTTCATCTCGTCTGCGATCACCGTCGTGGTGACGTTCGGCTCCCCGAACTCGTTGAAGAGCCGCAGGCTGGTCTCGACGATGCGCTCGCGCGTGCGGCGCTTGGGCTTGCGATCCATCGGCTCGCGGGGCAGGTTCATGGCCGCGCGCAGGATAGCACCGCGGGCGGGCGTCAGGCGGCCGCGGCCGCTTCGCGGGCCCGCACCCAGCGCTCGAGGTCGTCGAGGCACTCGGCCAGTGCGTCGGTCGCGTGCGAGAGCGGCAGGAGCTTCATGCGGTTGCGGTGATGCGCCGCGCTGACCAGCGTGCGGTCGCGGTCGGTGAGGACGTCCACCCGGAGTCCCACCCCGTGCCGGGCGAGCAACGGTGCGAGCTCGTGGCGCCGCTCGAAGAGCTGCGAGCGGGTGCGCTGGTAGGCGTGCT
>CAZKHE010000016.1:0-54355 GCA_964552535.1 uncultured Enterobacteriaceae bacterium
GCCGCGCCAGGTGCTGATCGTGTCGGTGGTCGCCACGCCGGCCGCGGGCGGGGGCGAGCGCGAGCTCGTGGCCGACTTCGCCAACCTCACCGCGATGGCGCGCGAAGCCGGCGCGCACGTGGTCGAGGCGAATCTCTCGTGCCCGAACGTGTGCACCGCGGAGGGCGAAATCTTCCACGATGCGCGGCTGTCGGGGAAAGTGGCGAAGGCGATGCGCCAGGCGGCGGGACGCGTGCCCGTGCTGCTGAAGATCGGCTACCTGCCGGAGACGAAGGCGCTTGCGGCGCTGCTGAAGGCGGTGAACGGGAGCGCGTCGGGCGTCGTGATGGTCAACGGCGTGCCGCGCACCGTGCTCGATCGAAACGGGCGCGCTGCGTTCGGGGCCGGGCGCAAGGTGGCGGGCATCCTCGGGCGCGGCATCCACGAGCTGTGCGTGGCGTCGGTCCGTGACGCGGTGGCGATCCGCGACAGGCAGGGGCTGGATCTGGAAATCGTGGGCGTGGGCGGCGTCGCCACGGCGGAGGATGCCGCGCGCTTCTTCGATGCCGGCGCGGCGGCGGTGATGATGGGCTCGGCGCCGATGTACGACCCCCACCTCGCGGTGCGCCTGAAGGCGGCGCATCCGGACTGGTAACGGCAGGAGCAGGCGATGAGCGCAAAGCGGCTCGGCATCATCATGAACGGCACCCGCTGGAAAACGCGTGGGCGCGGCATCGCTGGCGCGATGCCCGCCCCGTCACGCCGCGTGGCCCGGTTTGAAGGCGCGCGGACATGAGCGGAAAGCGGCTCGGCATCATCATGAACGGCGTGACGGGGCGGATGGGCACCAACCAGCACCTCGTGCGCTCGATCGTCGCGATTCGCGAGCAGGGCGGCGTGCCGCTCGCCGACGGATCGCGCGTCATGCCCGACCCGATCCTCGTCGGTCGCAACGCCGACAAGGTCTCGCGCCTCGCGCGGGACCACGGCATCGACCGCTGGACCACCGACCTCGACGGCGCGCTGCGCAACGCCGACGACGCGGTGTTCTTCGACGCGGCCTCCACCCAGCTGCGTCCGGCCCTGCTGAAGCGCGCGATCGGCGCGGGCAAGCACGTCTATTGCGAGAAGCCGGTGGCGACCAATCTCGCCGAGGCGATGGACCTGTATCGGGCCGCCAAGCGCGCGGGCGTCAAGCACGGCGTGGTGCAGGACAAGCTGTGGCTCCCCGGGCTGCTGAAGCTGAAGCTGCTCATCGACTCGGGGTTCTTCGGCCGCATCCTGTCGGTGCGCGGCGAGTTCGGCTACTGGGTCTTCGAAGGCGACTGGCAGCCGGCGCAGCGGCCGTCGTGGAACTATCGCAAGGAAGACGGCGGCGGCATCATTCTCGACATGCTCTGCCACTGGCGCTACGTGCTCGACAACCTTTTCGGCGAGGTCCGGAGCGTGAGCTGCCTCGGCGCCACGCACGTTCCCGAGCGCGTGGACGAGGCGGGCAAGCGGTACGCGGCGACCGCGGACGACGCCGCCTACGCGACCTTCCAGCTCGCGAACGGCGTGATCGTGCAGATGAACAGCTCGTGGGCGGTGCGCGTCCGCCGCGACGACCTGGTGACGTTCCAGGTGGACGGCACGCACGGCTCCGCGGTGGCAGGGCTGCAGAAGTGCTGGACGCAGGCGCGGGTGAACACGCCCAAGCCGGTGTGGAATCCCGACATCCCGCAGACCATCGACTTCTTCTCGACCTGGCAGGAAGTGCCCGACAACGTCGCGTACGACAACGCGTTCAAGGCGGAGTGGGAGCTCTTCATCCGCCACGTGTGCGAGGACGCGCCGTTCCGGTGGGATCTGCTCGAAGGCGCCAAGGGCGTGCAACTCGTGGAGTGCGGGCTGCAGAGCTGGGCCGAGCGGCGGTGGGTGGACGTGCCCCCGCTGGCGGCGTGACACAACCCTTTTCCGGGTGACCGACATGAACGCACCGATTTCGCTCTCCATCCACCTCCCCGCCACCGACCGGCGCATGGTCTCCTACGCGCTGTCCGCGCCGCGCGACTTCCCGGTCGTGCAGCAGGGCGCCTTCAACCGCATCGCCTTCTCCGCGGCGCACGTCGTGGCCGACCCGCTCGCGGGCGCGGATCCGTGGGTCGAGGCCGCGGTGGACTGGGACGCGACCATTGCGTACCGCCGCTCGCTCTGGAAGCTCGGGCTCGGCGTGGCGGAGGCGATGGACACCGCGCAGCGCGGCATGGGCCTCGACTGGCCGACCTCGCTCGAGCTGATCCGGCGGTCCATCGACGCCGCGCGCGACTTCCCGAAGGCCTTCCTCGCCAGCGGCGCCGGCACGGACCACCTCGCGCCGTCGCCCTCGGTCACGCTGGACGACGTGATCGCCGCCTACGAGCACCAGTTCGAGGCCATCGAGAAGCTCGGCGGCCGCATCATCCTCATGGCGAGCCGCGCGCTGGTGGTCGCGGCGAAATCGCCCGACGACTACCTGCGCGTGTACGACCGGCTGCTGCGCCAGGCCCGGGAGCCGGTGATCATCCACTGGCTCGGCGAGATGTTCGATCCCGCGCTCGCCGGGTACTGGGGGCACGCCGATCACCACAAGGCGATGGACGTCGCGATCGAGGCGATCCGCGCCAACGCCGGCAAGGTCGATGGGGTGAAGGTCTCGCTTCTGGACAAGCAGAAGGAGATCGACATGCGCCGGCGCCTGCCGCGCGGCGTGCGCATGTACACGGGCGACGACTTCAACTACGCGGAGCTGATCGAGGGCGACACCCAGGGCTACTCCGACGCGCTGCTCGGCATCTTCGACGCCATCGCGCCGGCGGCGTCCGCCGCCCTTGCCGCGCTCGGCACGGGCGACCACGCGAAGTTCCACGAGATCCTCGCGCCCACCGTGCCGCTGTCGCGGCACATCTTCCGCGCGCCGACGCGCTTCTACAAGACCGGCGTGGTGTTCCTCGCGTGGCTGAACGGCCACCAGGATCACTTCGTGATGGTCGGCGGACAGCAGAGCGCGCGCAACGTGCTGCACCTTGCCGACATCTTCCGCCTCGCCGACCAGGCGGGGCTGCTGCGCGACCCCGAGCTCGCCTGCGCGCGGATGCGTGCGCTGCTGACGACCCAGGGGTTGCCCGCCTAACCGTGATCTCCGGCACCACCCGCATTCTCGTCATCGTCGGCGACCCGATCGCCAAGGTCCGCTCGCCGGAGACCTTCGCTCGCGTGTTCGATGCCCACGGCATCGACGCGGCGATGATCCCGATGGAGGTGGCACCCGCCGACCTGCGCGCCGCGATCGAGGGCCTGAAGCGCTGGAAGAACCTCGCCGGCATCGTCGTCACCATGCCGCACAAGGAGGCGATGCTCGGGTTCGCCGACGAGGTGCTCGAGACCGGGCGGCTCGTCGGCGCGGTGAACGCCTTGCGCTGCACGGACGGCTGGTGGCAGGCCGACATGTTCGACGGCATCGGCTTCGTCGGCGGGCTCGAGGCCCAGGGGCTCTCCGCGCAGGGCCGCCGCGTCGCGCTGCTCGGTGCGGGCGGGGCCGGTGCCGCGATCGGCGTGGCACTCGCGCGAGCGGGCGCCGCGAGCATGGCCGTGCACGACCTCGATGCCCCCAGGGCCGAGCGGCTCGTTGCCGCGCTGCGCCGCGCGTTTCCGCAACTCGAGGCCGAGGCCGCGCCGCCGGACCTCGCGCGCGACGACCTGCTCGTGAATGCCACGCCGCTCGGCATGAAGCCCGACGATCCCCTGCCGTGGGACCTCTCCGCGCTGCGGCCGGGCACCATCGTGGGCGACGTCACCACCAAGCCCGACACGCCGCCGTTCATCGCCGAGGCCGAGCGCCGCGGCGCGCGCGTGGTGCGCGGCCGCGACATGCACGAGGGGCAGATTCGCGCGCTGTGCGCGTTCTTCGGGTTCGCGCTGCGATGAAGATCGGTCCGCCGGACGAGGGCCTGCTCTCCCTCAACACCGCCACGGTGCGCGAGCAGTGGACGCTGCGGCAGATGATCGAAGGCTGCGCGCGCCACCACATCCGCGGCATCGCGCCGTGGCGCGACAAGCTCGCCGAGCTCGGCGCCAAGCAGGCGGCGAAGATGATCCGCGACAACGGCCTGGTCGTCACCGGCCTCTGCCGCGGCGGCATGTTCCCCGCGGCCGACCGCAAGGGCCGCCAGGCGGCGCTGGACGACAACCGGCGCGCGATCGACGACGCCGCGACGCTCGAGGCGCAGTGCCTGGTGCTCGTCGTCGGCGGCTTGGCACCCGGATCGAAGGATCTCGCCGGCGCGCGCGAGATGGTGCGCGACGGCATCGGCGAAGTGCTGGACCACGCGCGCAGCGTCGGCGTGCCGCTCGCCATCGAGCCCCTGCACCCGATGTACGCGGCCGACCGCGCCTGCGTGAACACCATGGCGCACGCCAACGACCTCTGCGACGAGCTCGGCGAGGGCCTCGGCATCGCCGTGGACGTGTACCACGTGTGGTGGGACCCGGCCCTCAAGCGCGAGATCGAGCGCGCCGGCGAGAAGCGCATCCTCGCCTTCCACATCTGCGACTGGCTGGTGCCCACGCGCGACCTGCTCACGGACCGCGGCATGATGGGCGACGGCGTGATCGACATCCCGCTGATCCGCTCGTGGGTCGAGGCGGTGGGGTACCGGGGCTTCCACGAGGTGGAGATCTTCTCGGCGCAGAACTGGTGGAGGCGGGATGCGGACGAGGTGCTGGCGATCTGCCGGGAGCGGCACCAGCTCTACTGCTGACGCCTGACCCATCCGACTTGGGGGAGCTACGAGGGGGCGTCCCCCCTCGTACCCGCGGTTGTGGAGGCGGGATGCGGACGAGGTGCTGGCGATCTGCCGGGAGCGGCACCAGCTCTACTGCTGACGCCTGACCCATCCGACTTGGGGGAGCTACGAGGGGGCGTGCCCCCTCGTACCCGCGGGTGTGGAGGCGGGATGCGGGCGAGGTGCTGGCGATCTGCCGGGAGCGACACCAGCTCTACTGCCGACGCTTTTCCGGGCCGACTTTGCCTTTCGGCCCAAGCGCTTGCGCACTCGTCCCGCAGCTCGGCGCCGGTGCGAGGGATGTCTAAACCGGCCCCGGCGAGTTAAAATGCCCGCCTTTTCCCCGGCGTCGCCCTTCGCGCGCGCCGCGCATCCCCTCACGCAAGCCTACAGGAGCGAATCCATGACCGACCTCGTCAAAGTCGCGCATGCCATGGTGGCCAAGGGCAAGGGCATCCTTGCCGCCGACGAATCCACCGGCACCATCGAGAAGCGCTTCAAGGGCATCAGCCTCGAGAACGTCGAGGAGAATCGCCGCGCCTATCGCGACATGCTCTTCAACACCCCGAAGCTGGGCAACTACATCTCCGGCGTGATCCTGTACGACGAGACGCTGCGCCAGAAGGGCCTGGACGGCACCGCGTTCGTCGATCTCCTGAACCGGAACGGCATCCTGCCGGGGATCAAGGTCGATGCGGGCGCGAAGGACATGGCGCTGTGCCCGGGCGAGAAGATCACCGAGGGCCTGGACAACCTCACCAAGCGCTGCCAGGAATACGTGAAGATGGGCGCGAAGTTCGCCAAGTGGCGCGCGGTCATCACCATCGGCAACGGCATCCCGTCGGCCTCGTGCATCTGGGCGAATGCCCACGCGCTCGCGCGCTACGCGGCGATCTGCCAGGCCACGGGCCTGGTGCCCATCGTCGAGCCCGAGGTGCTGATGGACGGCGACCACACCATCGAGCGCTGCGAGGAAGTGACCGAGTGGACGCTGAACGCGGTGTTCGACTCGCTCTACAACCAGCGTGTGCGCCTCGAGGAGATGGTCCTCAAGCCGTCCATGGTGATCTCCGGCGCGGAGTGCAAGCAGCAGGCGGGCGTGCAGGAAGTCGCCGAGCGCACGCTCAAGGTGCTGAAGCGGACCGTGCCGGCCGCGGTGCCCGGCATCGCCTTCCTGTCCGGCGGCCAGTCGGACGAGCTGGCCACCGAGCACCTCGACGCCATGAACAAGCTCGGCGGCGGCCCGTGGGCGCTCACCTTCTCCTACGGCCGCGCGCTGCAGCAGCCGTCGCTCAAGGCGTGGAAGGGCCAGCCCGCGAACGTGAAGTCGGCGCAGGCCGCGCTGGCGCATCGCTCGCGCATGAACGGCCTCGCGGCGCAGGGCCAGTACAGCGCCAAGGCGGAAGCCGAGTACGGCAAGGCCGCCTGAGCGCGGCCCGACGCACGTCACCCCAGCCATCTTGCCCACCCCGCTGTTCGAGTCCGACCTTCCCTCGCTGACGCTCGTCGGCCGGGGGAAGGTGCGCGACATCTACGCGGTGGACGCGTCGCACCTGCTGCTCGTGTCCACCGACCGGTTGTCCGCGTTCGACGTGATCCTGCCCGACCCGATCCCGTTCAAGGGTCACGTCCTCACCGCGATGTCGAGGTTCTGGTTCCGGAAGCTCGCGCACATTGTGCCGAGCCACGTGACCGACATCGATCCGGAAAGCGTGGTGGCCACCGACGCCGAGCGGGCGCAGGTGCGCGGCCGCGCGATGGTGGTGCGCCGGCTCCATCCCCTGCCGATCGAGGCGGTGGTGCGCGGCTATCTCATCGGCTCCGGCTGGAAGGACTACCAGTCGAGCGGCGCGGTCTGCGGCATCCGCCTGCCCGCCGGGCTGCGCCAGGCCGACCGCTTGCCGGAGCCCATCTTCACGCCGGCGACGAAGGCCGAGGCCGGCGCGCACGACGAGAACATCAGCCTCGCGGAAGTCGAGGCGAAGATCGGCCCGGCGCTGGCGTCGCAGGTGCAGGACGCGAGCCTGGCGATCTACCGCGAGGCGGCCGCATACGCCGGCGAGCGCGGCATCATCATCGCCGACACCAAGTTCGAGTTCGGCACCGACGCGGGCGGACGCCTGGTGTGGATCGACGAGGCGCTGACCGCCGATTCGTCGCGCTTCTGGCCCGCCGACCAGTACCGGCCCGGCATCAGCCCCCCGTCTTTCGACAAGCAGTTCGTGCGCGACTACCTCGAGACCCTCGACTGGAACAAGAAGGCCCCGGGGCCGAAACTGCCGCCGGACATCCTTCGCCGCACCTCCGAGAAGTATCGCGAGGCCCTGAGCCGGCTCGCCGGCATCGATTTGAAAGACTGAACTTGGCCGCAGCCAGAAAGACCCTCGTCGGCGTCGTCATGGGCTCCAGCTCCGACTGGGAGATCATGCAGCACGCCGCACAGACCCTCGAGGAACTCGCCATCGGCTACGAGGCGCGCGTGCTCTCGGCGCACCGCACGCCGGACGACATGTTCGAGTACGCCGAGGACGCCGGCCCGCGCGGCCTGCGCGCCATCATCGCCGGCGCGGGCGGCGCCGCGCACCTGCCCGGGATGCTCGCCGCGAAGACCACTGTGCCGGTCCTCGGCGTGCCGGTGCCGTCGAAATACCTGCGCGGCGAGGATTCGCTGCTCTCCATCGTGCAGATGCCGAAGGGCATCCCCGTCGCGACCTTCGCCATCGGCGAGGCCGGCGCGGCGAACGCCGCGCTGTTCGCCGCGGCGATGCTCGCGCCCGGCGACGTCAACCTCACGCGCCGGCTCGCGCAGTTCCGCGCCAAGCAGACCGCCGCCGCGCGCGCGATGAAGGTGACGCTCAAAGCACCAAGATGAGCGCCGCGACGAGCGACTGGGTGCCGCCGGGCGCCTGGCTCGGCCTGCTCGGCGGCGGTCAGCTCGGCCGCATGTTCACCATGGCGGCGCAGAGCATGGGCTATCGCGTCGCCGTGCTCGACCCGGGCGCCGATTCGCCCGCCGGCTCGGTGGCCGATCGCCACCTCCAGGCCGACTACCTCGACGAAGCCGCGCTCGCCACGCTCGCGGACCTCTGCGGCGGCGTCACCACCGAGTTCGAGAACGTGCCGGCGAAGGCGCTGGAGTTCCTGGCGACGCGCACGCGGGTGTCGCCGCGCGCCGAAGCGGTGGCCATCGCCCAGGACCGCCAGCGCGAGAAGGCCTTCGTGCGCAGCTGCGGCGTCGATACCGCACCGTATGCCGACGTCGACTCGCCTGCGGACATCGAGCGTGCGCCGGAGGCGCTCTTCCCCGGCATCCTGAAGGTCGCGCGGCTCGGCTACGACGGCAAGGGCCAGGCGCGCGTCGCCTCCCGCGCGGAAGCGCTTGCGGCGTTCAGGCAGTTTGGCGGCATCCCGTGCGTGCTGGAGGCGATGCTGCCGCTGGAGCGCGAGATCTCCGTCGTGGTGGCGCGCCGCGGCGCCGACGACGCGGTGCACTTCCCGGTGGCGGAGAACGCCCACGCCCACGGCATCCTCGACACCAGCATCGTGCCGGCGCGCATCTCGCGCGGGCTCGCCGAGCAGGCGTGCGCGGCGGCCGAGCGCATCGCTGCCGGCCTCGACTACGTCGGCGTACTGTGCGTCGAGTTCTTCGTGCTGAAGGGCGAGCGGCTGCTGGTGAACGAGATCGCGCCGCGGCCGCACAACAGCGGCCACTACAGCATCGATGCGTGTATCACCTCGCAATTCGAGCAGCAGGCGCGCATTCTCGCCGGCCTGCCGCTCGGCTCGACCGCGCTGCACGGCCCCGCGGTGATGGTGAACCTGCTCGGTGACGTGTGGGAGACCGCCGGGCGCGAGGGCGGACCGGACTGGACCACGGTCCTGCGCCACCCCGCGGCGAAGCTGCATCTGTACGGCAAGCGGGAAGCGCGGCGCGGCCGCAAGATGGGCCACTACACCGTGCTGGCGGACCACGTGGAGACCGCGCTGGAGACCGCGCGCGCGATCCGGCGCGATCTCGGATTCTGACCATGAGCACCTGCGGATACGACCCCCTCGCCGAGATCGCCGAAGCCGTGCGCATCCTGCGCGCCGGCGGCCTCGTCGCCTTTCCCACCGAGACCGTGTACGGCCTCGGCGCCGACGCGTCCAACGCGGAAGCGGTCGCGAAGATCTTCAAGGTCAAGGGCCGGCCGGCCGAGCACCCGGTAATCGTGCACTTCGCCTCCGTGCCAGCCGCGTTCGACTGGGCGCG
This sequence comes from uncultured Enterobacteriaceae bacterium, assembly GCA_964552535.1. Lineage (GTDB taxonomy): Bacteria > Pseudomonadota > Gammaproteobacteria > Burkholderiales > SG8-39 > CAZKHE01. The sequence continues at coordinate 9,034 of CAZKHE010000016.1, forward strand.
CGAGGTGCCGGATGCCGCGCGGCGTCTGGCGCAGGCCTTCTGGCCCGGGCCCCTCACGCTCATCCTGCACCGCGCGCCGCACGTGCTCGACGCCGTGACGGGCGGGCAGGACACCGTGGGTCTCCGCGTCCCCAGCCATCCGGTCGCGCGCGAGCTCCTGCAGCAGTTCGGGGGCGGCATCGCGGCGCCGTCGGCGAACAAGTTCGGACGCATCAGCCCGACGCGCGCCGAGCACGTGCGCGAGGACCTCGGCGCGGAGGCGGCGCTGATCCTGGAAGGCGGCGCAGCGGAAGTGGGCATCGAGTCGACGATCGTGGATCTCACACGCAGCCAGCCGGTGCTGCTGCGCCCCGGGCACATCCGGCCGGAGGACATCGCCCGCGTCCTCGGCGCGGCGCCCCTCCCGCCCGACGCGGAGGCGCCCCGTGCGTCGGGTACGCTCGAGGCGCACTACGCGCCGCGCGCGGCGCTGAAGCTCGCCAAGCGCACCGAGATCATCGACCTGCTCGTCACCAATCGCGGGCGGCGCATCGCGGTGCTCGCCCTCGAGGTCACGGTGCCGCGCCTTGCGCCGGCGCTGCTGCGCGTCGTGCCGGCCGTGCCTGCGCAGTACGCGCAGTCGCTCTACGCAAACCTGCGGGAGCTCGACGCCGCGCATCCCGACCTCATCGTGGTCGAGGCGCCCCCCGCCACGGAGTCCTGGGCGGCCGTGCGCGACCGGCTGACGCGCGCCGAGAAGGGCGCGACCAAGCCGGAGCGATCGAAGAAGGCGGCGGCCGCGGCGGCCGCGAGCCCGCAGGGGGCCGGGAACGCGGCGGCGAGCGAGGCGCCCGCCGCCGCCGGGGATCAGGAGCCCGGGCCCGCTCCCGATGTCGCCGGCCCGGTCGAGACCAGCTCGTAGAGCTCGCGGTTCTTGTTGACGATGTTCTGCAGCGGGCGCGGGATCGTCGGGTCGGAGAACTCCTCCCACACCTCCTTGCGCACCGGTGCGTTGAGCTTGGGCGAGAACCACTCGCGCTCGGTGCGCCGCGTCTCGGTGCGATAGCGCCCCGCGTCGCCGAGCAGCAGGCGCCGCTCGATGACCACGGTGTCGAAGGTGCCCGCGCGGGTCGTGATGGTTTCGGTGTCCACCACGCGCCCGGCGAGCCGCACTTCCCGGCGCTCTCCGGTGGCCGGGTCCACGCGCGTCGCGCGGTCGTGCCAGCGTTCGCCTTCCACCAGCTTCTCCGGGCGCATGCGCACGTCGGTGGCGAGCAGCGCCTGGGCGCGCGCCGGATCGACGCCCTTGACCGCGGCGACGCGCGGCGTCCCGTTGCGCTCGACCACCACGGTGCCGACCTGCACGCGCCGCCCGTACGGGTCGATGGCGCTATAGGTGAACGACTGCGCCGCCCACGCGGCCGGCGCGGCGAGCAGGGCGCCGAGCGCGAGGCCGTGCGCGAGCTTCAGATGCGCTTCCACGACGTCAGCTCGTAGGTGACCCGATCGCCCGGCATGAAGCTCATGAGCGAATAGCGGTGCGGCGGATACTCCTCGAAGACCGTCAGCTTCACCGGCGCGTTCACGTCGGGGGCGTACCACTCGGTCTCGGCGCGCCAGGTCTCGCCGCGGAACTGGTCCCAGTCGCCCAGCCACATGCGTCGCTCGACGCGCAGCGCCTTGAACTCGCCCGCCGGAACGCGCACCGTCTCCCAGCCGACGACGCGGCCGTCCACGCGCACGTTGCGGACCTCGCCGGTGACCGGGTCGCGGCGCTGCACCGTCTGCGACCACCGCTGCCCGGGCTCGAGCGGGAACGGCATGAGGTCGAGCGCCGGGGTGAGCGTGCCCTGCGCACGGTCGTTCAGCACGCCGCTGGCGAGCACGCCGGGACGCGCGAACCCGCTCGTGGACTCGACGCTGCCGGTGCGGGAAACGACGCGGAGGTCGGGCGCCCCGCCGGCGACCTGGCGCGTCACCTCGCGGATCGGCAGCCGGTTGTAGTCGTTGATTTCCCGGTAGGTCCAGGATTCGCCCGTGCCGACGGCGGGCGCGGTCGCGACCTGGGCGAACGCGGGGGCGGCAAGGACGGAGGCCGCGGCGATAGCCACGGCAGCGAGGCGATGACGCATGTCGGTCTCCTAAGGTGAGCAACAATCGGGCGATCTCGTCCGCCGGTTGGACGCAGGTCCGCCCGGCGGAGTTCGATCGCGATCGCAGCTCGAGAACCGACGCCGCCTGCGGTTGGGCACCGCAGGCGGGGTGACGGACGGCTACGCCGCCTTCGGCATCTGCGCCCGGCGGTTCAGCAGCCGGCCGAAGTTGGCGAGCGACAGCAGGTGCGCATAGATCCGGCCCACCATGCCCTTCTTGTACAGATTCTTGTGCTGCGCCGCGTTCAGGTGCTCGAGCTTGGACTCTTGTACGCGGTACATGCCCGACAGATTCATCGGCGTTCCCCCGGTCGGGGTCGCCTGCATGGTGAACGGCTCGAACAGCTGGTAGTCGGCGAGGATCGCGCACATCTCGCGCGTGCGCTCGAGGTCCGCCTCGTACTCGCGCAGGAGCTGCTCGATGCCCTTCCAGCGCGCCGTGGCCTCGCCCTTCTCGTCGAACAGCTTTTCGCCGTCCTCGGCGACGTACGCCTTCTCGATGCAGATCAGACGGTTCGCCTGCTCCTGGTTGTCGAGGTTCACCCGGGCCATGCAGAACGGATAGCGGCGCACATACGCCGGCACGTACACGTTCGGCTGCCACTGGCCCCCGGAGACGAACAGGTTCTCGCCGTTGGCGAGGCCGAGCACGGCCACCGCGGCGAAGGTCTTGCCCTGATCGCTCGAGACGAACACCAGCGGGTAGTCGTGGCACGCCGGCGCGAACTCGGCGTAGCTGATCGGCATGGCGTTCGTGGTCTGGACGAAGGCGGGCAGGGTGTTGCCGTCGGGCAGCTTCACCCCCTGCGTCTTGTGGAGCGGGACGATGTCCTGAAACCCGAACGGCGGCGTGATCTGCATGGTTTTCCCCTCTTCTCGATGGCGCCCGGCGTCGGAGGACGCTGGCAGATGGCCGGCCATCATAGCCGTGCCGCATGACGGACGACAGCGGCATCCGCCACAGATTCGCCCTCGGAGCCCGGCCGAGTGGATGGGTTGTTCCCCGTCGCAGGGGCAGGTAGAATCACCGGTTCCGCGTGGGGATGTAGCTCAGCTGGGAGAGCGTCGCGTTCGCAATGCGAAGGTCAGGGGTTCGATCCCCCTCATCTCCACCAAGGATTTCAAGGGCCTGCGAGTGATCGCGGGCCTTTTTTCATGGCCGGCTCCGCGCGCCGGGTCAGTGCCGCCACACCGCATGTGCAGCGTGGCGAGTCCTTCGAGGAACTTGCGCGAGCCCTCCGCGAGCGCGCTCCAGTCGAGGCCGGCGAGGACCTGCAGGAAGGCGCCGCGCATGGTGGCGTCGCCCGCGATCTCCAGCCGGCCGGCGTGGATCGGTTCATCCGCCCCGACGAGGCCGCGCGCGAGCAGGTAGAGCCCGTACGGTCCGGTCTCGAGCGCGAGGTCCGTGCGCGAGCGCCGAGTGCGGGGCGAGAAGCCCCGGCGCGTGAGCGTGATGCGGCAGTCGGCTGCGTGCCCGGCAACGCTGATCGCGATCACGCGGCCGCGCAGCGCGTCGAGCACCGCCCCGGCGCGCGGTGCGTGCCGATCACGTTGAAGATCCCGGCGGAGCGGTGGAACGTGATGCCGGTCAAATGCTCGGCGCGTCCGGCGCACTAGGGGCGGGGCGGCGTTCCCGCAGCGCGTGGTTCAGCGCGAGCGCGCAGGCGAGCAGCACCACCGCGCCGCCCTGATGCGAGGCGCCGAGCGCCACCGGCACGGCGTTCAGCACGGTGAGCACGCCGAGGGTCACCTGCACCGCGAGCATGCCGAGCAGGAGATGCGCGGCCAGTCGCGCGCGCACATCCTCGACCGCGCGGACCTTCCACCACACCCAGGGCACCAGGGCCATCAGGGCCCACGCGCCCAGGCGGTGATCGAACTGCACCGTGGCCATGTTGTAGAAGAAGTTCTTCCACCAGGGGTCGAGCATGAAGATCTCGGGCGGCACGAAGTGGCCGTTCATGAGCGGGAAGGTGTTGTACGCCTTGCCCGCGCGGATGCCGGCAACGAACCCGCCGGTCGCCACCATGTAGGCGATGAGCGCTGTCACGGCCCACGCCAGCCGCCGCGCAGCGCGGGCGCCCGGCGGCGTGGCCGAGCGGTCGAGCAGCGACAGCGCGGTCCAGAACAGCGCGGTGAAGATCAGGAAGGCCAGTGACAGGTGCGCGGTGAGCCGGAACTGCGAGACACGCGGATCGTCCACCAGCCCCGACTTCACCATGTACCAGCCCATCGCGCCCTGCAGCCCGCCGAGCACGAAGATGCCGGCGAGCTTCCAGGCGAGCGCGCGATTCACGTAGCCCCGGAGCACGAACCAGGCGAGGGGGACGGCGAACACGAGGCCGATGAAGCGCCCGAGCAGGCGGTGGACGTACTCCCACCAGAAGATGCCCTTGAACTCGTCGAGGCTCATGCCGCGATTGACGAGCCGATATTCCGGCGACTGCCGGTAGCGCTCGAACGTGTCGAGCCACTGCGCGTCGTTCAGCGGCGGCACCGTGCCCACGATGGGCTGCCACTCGACGATCGAGAGGCCCGAGTTGGTGAGGCGCGTGACGCCGCCGACCACCACCATCGCGAAGACCAGCGCGGCGCAGGTGAACAGCCAGGCGGCGACGGCGCGGCGCCGGGCGGCCGCGGTGGCAGTGTCGAAGGTCGGTGCGGCGTCGAGAGCCAGCGCCGGGGTGAGGGTCTTGCTCGGCATCGTCGTGCGTGAACGGGGGGGTACGGACCGCCGCCATTTTACCGGTGCCCCGCCGGCGTCACCGATTGACGCACCGGCCCGCCGGTTGCGACCATCGCGGCATCCCGGTCGCAGCACGAAGGAGTGCGCATGTCGAAGGTCGTATCGTTCCCCGCCGGCGGCTACCGCTACGTCGAAGGCGTTTTCCAGTACTCGGCCGGCGTCGCCGCCGATCCCGGCTTCGAGATCGTGCGTGCGCGCTTTGCCGAGCCGGTGGCGCTCGCGCGCGGCTTCGCGGCCATCGAGGCACACCTCGCCGCGGCCGGTCGCCCGCTGCAATCCTTCTGCGCCTGCGAGCTGCGCTCTCCCGCGCCGTTCACCGAGGCGGGATTCGAGGCGTTCAACCGCGTGTACGTCGGCACGCTCGAGAAGTGGGGGATCTATCGCGACGGGGTGAACCCGGTGGCGCGCAGCAACGTGTGTCCCGAGATCGCGCCGCCGGACGAGCCGTCGTTCTACGCGTTCTCGTACACCGTGCCCGCAGCCGCGGCGGCCACGTTCGTGGTCGCCGGCAGCGGCGAGGCGCCCGAGGGGCGCGGCAACTACAAGGACCACATCATCCGCCGTGGCGACGTTTCGTCCGCGGGACTGCGCGAGAAGGCGCGCTGGGTGCTCGGCGAGATGGAGCGGCGGATGGGGGCGCTCGGGTTCGACTGGCGTCACGCGACCGCAACCCATCTCTACACCGTGCACGACGTGCATCCCTTCCTTGCCGAGGAACTGGTGAAGCGCGGCGCCACGCGAGGCGGGCTCACGTGGCACTTCGCCCGCCCCCCGGTGGTGGATCTCGATTACGAGATGGACGTGCGCGGGGTGATGCGGGAACTCGTCATCGGCGTGTAGCCGGCGGTTGCTGCAGGCATCCGTCTTGCTGATGGGAGCGCGCCGACCCGAGGAGTGCCGCATCGATGCCGCCGCGCGTGACCCGTCCCCCGATCGCGCGGATCGTCTTGTGGATGATCTCCGCCGGGCTCGGCGCCGCCCTGGCCTCGGTGGGCTGGTGGCTCTCGTGAGACGGAGTGCGACGATGCAACTACAGGAACGCCGATCGGCGCGCGGGCAGGCGCAGCGCGCGTCGCGATCGCGGCCGCGGTCTCGCCGCGCGGCGCGGCTGCCGCGCGACGTGCTGATGAAGTTGCTCATGGCGGACATGGCGCTGCTCGACCGCCTCGAAGCGATGTGCCGCGAGACCGCGCTGCATGACGATGCCGTCCGCCAACGGCTGGACGCAGTCGCGAAGATGGCACGCGAGCTGTCCGCGTCGAAGGAGACGCTCGCTGCCGCGCTGCTCAGCCTCTCCCTCGACGAGGCGCCGCCGCGCCGATCGCTGTCCTGAGCGCCGCCACTGCCGGATCCACCAGCCCCTCACCCGGTCCTAGCGGAAAGCTCGCGGCGAGTTCGCCGCGCGGATCATTTCGGTCGCGGCATCGTCAGTGCTGCGTGCGCCTCCAGCATCGCCTCGCGGGCCGGGCGCAGCTCGGACGCGCCGATCAGTTCCTCCATGCGCTCGACGAGCAGGGCGTGCGCGAGGCGCGGGTCCCGTGGCCGCAGGTTGCGCGGCACGGCGAACGTGAGGCCCGCCCGGATCGTGGGGTCGTCGGGGCGCGCGGGCAACTCCGGCAGGCGGCTGCCGATCGCGGCGAGCGCGTGCATGAGCGCGATCGAGGCCGACACGCAGGCGCGGCGCTCGCCGGTCGTCATGCCGGCCGCGTAAGCCTGCGCGAGCAGCGCGAGCGCGAGCGCGTAGACGGCGTTGCCGAGATCGAGCAGCGCCGCGGCGGGCTGCTCGGTGACCCAGACACGCGCGGCGTTCTCCGGAAAGGGGCGGCGCATGACCGGGTCGGACGCCGCCGGCCAGGCGGGTGCGAAGTCGGGATTGCGTGCGAGCAGCCCGTCCCACTCGTCGCGGATGGTCAGGAAGCGCGCGTAGTGAGAATCCGCCCGCTCGTGCGGGGCACCCTCGCCCTGCTCGACGATGGCATCGAGCATGCGCAGCGCCGCATCCGGGCCGGTGACGATCTCGAGGCCGGGCAGGTCGACGATCTCCGGGCCGAGCTGTCCGCGCCCGTCCACGTCGACGAACAGCGGGCGGCCGTGCGCCGCCTCGAAGCCCGCGAGCGCGGCGCGGATCTCGGCGTACAGCTCGCCGATCGTCGCGTAGTCCGGCGTGTGCGGACAGAGGGCGGGCGGAAGCAGGTCGCGGGGCAGCGCCTCGCACGTTGCAAATCCGGAGCCGTCCGGTAGTTCCTTCCCCGCCGGGCGCTCGAGGAAGACGAAGTGCTGCAGCGTCTCGCGATCGAATGGCGTCAGCCGCGCGACGAAGCATGCGGGGTGGTAGCCGGGCGGCACCGGCAGGTTGGGCCGGTCGAAGTGCGCCGCCCCGCCGATCGCGACGAGGAGGTTGTTGACCATGGCGAGATGCCCCATCTCCTCGACGGCCACACCCATGATGGCGCCGCGCCACCGGGCGGCGGCATCCCGCTCGGCCGCGTTCGCGCCAGCCCCTGCGCCGCGCTTCAGACTGAACGCCGCGTAGAGGTAGGAGCACAGAAGATTGTGTTCGACTTCGGCCGCCTCGGTGAGGAGGTGGACGAGCGTTGCGCGCGTGGTGGTCATGATCTCCCGGGAGGGGTGCAAAGCAAGTGCGACGCCATGCGCGCCTGGCACCCTCGTTGCTCCAGCGCGCAAGCCCGTACAACAAGGAGTCTCCATGGCAACGCGAAAGACGCCTGCGAAGCAGGCCGCAGGAAGCCGCACGCCGGCCGGCGCCGCGAAGCGGAGCGCGGCGAAGCAGTCCGCACGCTCGGCGGCGCGGGCGACCATGAGCGGGCCGGCGCGCGCGTCGGGAAGCGGCGCCCTCGCGGACCGCCTCGTCGTCAAGTTCGCCGGCACCGATGCGCTCGCCGCCGAGATGCCGCACAACCCCAACAAGCCCGCGGAGTACGGGGAGGCGTCGCGCAATCCGCCGGAGGGCGCGACCGCCGCGCCCGCGAGTCCCGACGTCACGGCGAGCACCGCGACCGAGACCACCGCGTCGGAGAAGGTCGGTCGCGGACAGCCCAATCTCGGCACCAACCCGAACAACGGTCCGCTCGACCTGGTCCGGACCGACTCGAGCGAGCGCGCGCTCACCACCAACCAGGGCGTGGAGATCGCCGACAACCAGAGCGCGCTGAAGGTAGGGCTGCGCGGGCCGACGCTGCTCGAGGACTTCATCTTCCGCGAGAAGCTCACCCATTTCGACCACGAGCGCATTCCCGAGCGCGTGGTGCACGCGCGCGGCTCGGGCGCGCACGGCTACTTCGAGTGCTACGCGCCGCTGACGCAGTACACGCGCGCATCGCTCTTCGCCGAGGCCGGCAAGCGCACGCCCGTGTTCGCGCGTTTCTCGACCGTCGCGGGGGAGCGCGGCTCGGCGGACACGGTGCGCGACGTACGCGGGTTCGCGGTCAAGTTCTACACCGACGAGGGCAACTGGGATCTCGTGGGCAACAACATCCCGGTGTTCTTCATCCAGGATGCGATCAAGTTTCCCGACGTCGTGCACTCGGTGAAGCCCGAGCCGCACCACCAGATGCCGCAGGCCTCGAGCGCGCACGACACCTTCTGGGACTTCGTGTCGCTCATGCCCGAGTCCACGCACATGCTGATGTGGCAGATGTCGGACCGCGCCATTCCGCGCAGCTACCGGATGATGCAGGGCTTCGGCGTCCACACCTTCCGCCTCCTGAACGCCGAAGGCCGCTCGACCTTCGTGAAGTTCCACTGGTCGCCGGTGCTCGGCACCCACTCGCTCGACTGGGACGAGGCCGTGAAGCTCAGCGGCGCCGACCCGGACTTCCACCGCCGCGATCTCTGGGAAGCGATCGAGGCCGGCGAGTATCCCGAGTACGAGCTCGCGGTGCAGCTCTTCACGGAGGAACAGGCCGAGGGCTGGAGCTTCGACATCCTCGATCCGACCAAGATCGTTCCCGAGGAGCTGGTGCCGCTCAAGCCGGTGGGACGGATGGTGCTCGACCGCAACCCAGACAATTTCTTCGCGGAGACCGAGCAGGTCGCCTTCTGCACCGCCAACCTGGTGCCCGGCATCGACACCAGCAACGATCCGCTCCTGCAGGGCCGGCACTTCTCCTATCTCGATACGCAGCTCCTGCGGCTCGGCGGACCCAACTTCCACGAGATTCCGATCAACGCCTCCCGCGCGCAGGTGCACAACAACCAGCGCGACGGGTTCCACCGGCAGGCGATCAATCGCGGGCGCGTCAATTACGAACCCAACTCGCTCGCCGGCGGCTGTCCGTTCCAGGCGGGCATGCGCGGCTTCACGTCCTTCCCCGAACCGATCCAGGGCGACAAGGTGCGCGGGAAGCCCGAACGGTTCGCCGAGCATTACGCGCAGGCCGAGCTCTTCTGGCGCAGCCAGTCGCCGATCGAGCAGGCGCATATCGTGCGCGCGTTCCGCTTCGAACTCACCCGCGTGCAGACGCCGGCGGTACGCGAGCGCGTGGTCGCGCAGCTCGCCAACGTCGCGTCCGAGCTGGCCCAGCAGGTGGCCGCGGGCCTCGGCATGGACATGCCCGAGCCGCTGCCCGCCGCGGCACCCAAGCCCGCTGCACCGGAGGTCACCGCCTCGCCCGCGCTGTCGCTCTTCGCGCGCCCCGGGGACGGCTCGATCCGCACGCGGCGCATCGCGATCCTGGTGACCGAGGACGTGGCGCTCGGCACGCTGCGCACCCTGCACGAGGGCCTGCTCCAGGCGGGGGCCGTGCCGCGCTTCGTCGGTGTGCGCCTGGGCGCCGTCGACGGGGCCGACGAGGAGGCGGTGGAGGTCGACGCGACGCTCGAGACCGCGCCGTCGGTGCTCTGGGACGCGCTCGTGCTGCCCGACGGGCCGGGCGCGATGCTGCTGTGCAACGAGGGGCACGCGGTGGAGTTCGTGAAGGACCACTACCGGCATGCGAAGCCGATGCTCGTGCTCGGGCAGGGCAACGCGCTGCTGGCCGAGGCCGGCATCCCGGATGAGTTGCCGTCGGGCGGAGCGGACCCGGGGCTGGTCATGCACGACGGCGCCGATGCCGACGCGGCGCTGCAGGCGTTCGTCGCGGCGGTCGCCAAGCACCGGCACTTCGAGCGTCAGACCGACCCGCCGCAGGTCTGACGCCCGCCCACACCAGGAGACGAAGCATGGCACAAGGCAAACGCAAGGCGCCGGCGCGAAAGCGCGCGGCGAAGCGCACCCCGCGCAGCATGGATGCGCTGGCACTGCTCAAGCAGGACCACGCGACGGTGCAGGAGATGTTCGAGCGCTTCGAGAAGTCGCGCAAGCCGGACATGAAGCAGAAGCTCGCCGAGTCGATCTGCATGGAGCTCGAGCGCCACGCGCGCATCGAGGAGGAGATCTTCTATCCGGCGATGCGCGAGGCCCTCAAGGCGCAGGACCTGCTCGACGAGGCCGCGGTGGAGCACCAGTCGGCGAAGGAGCTCATCGGGAAGATCCGCGGCGCCGGCCCCGATACACCGCTGTTCGAGGCGATGGTGACCGTGCTGGGCGAGTACGTGCGCCACCACGTGCGCGAGGAGGAGCGCGAGCTCTTTCCCCAGGTCAAGAAGTCGAAGGCCGACCTGAAGGGGCTGGGCGAACAACTCGCCGCGCGCAAGGCGGAGCTCGCGCAGGGCTGACGCCGGCGGGCGCGCGGGGCGCCCGCGTCCGGGGCCCTCGGAAGGCGGCGCGCTACTGGGCGACCGCCCCCCGGCCCGCGATGTGCGCGAGCGCCGCTTCCACCTGGTCCACCAGCACGAGGCAGAGGTCGCCGGGTGCGAGGCGCTCCAGCGCGGTGTCGATGGCGATGAACTCGCCGCGGATCTCGTCGATGCGCGCGGCGCGCTTCGCGCCGTCCAGCCCTGCGCGCAGCAGCGCGAGCACTTCGCCGTCGGCGCGGCCGCGCTGGCATGCGTCCTCGTAGAGCAGCACGTCGTCGAACGACGCGCCGAGGATCTCGGTCTGCTCGCGGATGTCCTCGTCGCGGCGGTCGCCCGCCGCGCTGATCACCACGGAACGGCGTCCGGCCGGAATGGTCTCGATGGCGCCGACGAGCGCGCGGATCGCATCCGGGTTGTGGCCGTAGTCGGCGATGACGGTGGCGCCGTTGTAGCCGTAGACGTTGAAGCGTCCCGGTGCGGTGCTCGCGTTGCTCACGAAGGTGGCGAGGCCGCGGCGCACGACGTCCCAGTCGAGGCCCAGGGCCCACGCCGCACCGACCGCCGCGAGCACGTTCTCGACCTGGAAGCCGAGCGTGCCGCCGCGCGTCAGCGGAATGCCGGCGAGGCCGATCCGCACCTCGGTGCCGCCCTGCGCGGCCACGATCGCGTCGTCCTCGACGTACACCACGCGGCGGCCGAGCGCCCGATGCTTCGCCATCACCGGGTGATGGCGCTGCAGGGCGAAGTAGGTGACCGAGCCGCGGCACACGTCGGCCATCGCGGCAACGTAAGGATCGGCGGCGTTCAGCACGGCGACGCCGTCGGGCGCGACGTTCTCGACGATCACCTTCTTCACGTTGGCGATGCCGTCGGGAGTGTGGATGTAGTTGAGGCCGAGGTGGTCGCCCGTGCCGATGTTGGTCACCACGGCGACGCTGCAGCGGTCGAAGCCGAGGCCTTCGCGCAGGATGCCGCCGCGCGCGGTCTCGAGCACCGCCGCTTCCACGTCGGGATGTCCGAGCACGTTGCGGGCGCTCTTCGGCCCGCTGCAGTCGCCGGTGTCGATGCGGTCGGCGCCCACGTACACGCCGTCGGAGTTGGTCATGCCGACGCGCTTGCCGCTCGTGCCGAGCAGGTGTGCGACCAGCCGCACGGTGGTCGTCTTGCCGTTGGTGCCGGTCACGGCGACGACCGGGATGCGGCCGTTCTCGCCGGGGGCGAACATCGAGCCGATCACCGCCTCGCCCACCGCGCGGCCGCGGCCGTAAGAGGGATTGAGGTGCATGCGCAGCCCGGGCGCGGCGTTGACCTCGACGATGCTGCCGCCCTGCTCCTCGAGCGGGCGCTGCATCGTCTCGCACACCACGTCCACGCCGGCGACGTCGAGGCCCACGACGCGCGCCGCGTCCACCACGCGTGCCGCGAGGTCCGGATGCACGTCGTCCGTGACGTCGGTGGCGGTGCCGCCCGTGGAGAGATTGGCGTTGTTGCGCAGGACCACGCGCTCGCCCTTGGGCGGCACGGATTCGGGCGTCAGATTCTGGCGCGCGAGGCGTTCGCGGGCGATGTCGTCGATGCGGATTCTCGTGAGCGAGGTCGCGTGGCCTTCGCCGCGGCGCGGGTCCTGGTTCACGCGGTCGACCAGCTCGCGCACGGTGTGCACGCCGTCGCCGATGACGTAGGGCGGATCGCGGCGTGCCGCGGCGACCAGCTGGTCGCCGACCACCAGCATGCGGAAGTCGTGGCCCGGCACGAAGCGCTCGACGATCACGTCGCGGCTGATCTCGCGTGCCACCGGATAGGCGAGCTCGAGCTGCTCGCGCGTCTCGATGTTCACCGCCACCCCGCGGCCCTGGCTGCCGTCCCGCGGCTTCACCACCACCGCGGCGCCGATCTCCTGCATCGCCGCCCAGGCGTCGTCGAGGTCCTTGACCGGGCGGCCTGCGGGCACCGGCACGCCGGCGGCGGCGAGCAGGCGCTTGGTGAGATCCTTGTCCTGCGCGATGGACTCGGCGATCGCGCTGGTGCGGTCCACTTCGGCCGCCTGGATGCGCCGCTGCTTCACGCCCCACCCGAACTGCACGAGGCTGCCCTCGGTGAGGCGGCGGTACGGAATGCCGCGTGCGAGCGCCGCCTGCACGATGGAGCCGGTGCTCGGGCCGAGCCGGATGTCCTCGTCGAGTTCGCGCAGCTTCGAGAGCGCGGCTTGCAGATCGAACGGCTGGTCGTCCAGGGTCGCCTGGCAGAGCTCGCGCGCGAAATCGAACGCCATGCGCCCCACCGCTTCCTCGGAGTACTCCACCACGACGAAGAACAGCCCGGGCTCGCCGGTGGGCTCGGTGCGGCTGAACGTCACCGGGCAGCCGGCCAGCGCCTGCAGGCCGAGCGCGGAGAACTGGAGCGCGTGCGCGGTGGAGATCGGGCCGCGATGGCCGATGGGGCGCAGCGCGCCGACGTCGGGAAAGCGCGCCCGCAGCCGGGTCTCGAAGCCGGGGATGACGTCGATCGAGCAGTCGCCCTCGCGGCAGGACACGACTGCCTCGATGGCGGTGTGGCGGCTCCACACGTTGGGCCCGCGCAGCGCGCGGATGCGGCTCACTTCCATCGTTATTCTGGTCGGTTGCGGCGCAAGCCGGAAGATCGCGGCCATGGAGTGTACTTTCTCTTGGGGAACGCTTGGAGTGGTACGAGGGGCGGTCAGGCGATCGCGGCGGCCGGGGCTTCGGCCTCGAACGTCGCGAGCGCGGTCTCGATCAGGTCGGGCGCGAGGCCGAGCGCCCATGCGGCGGCGACCGCCGGCAGCACGACCGCGAAGGGCAGGGCCGCGCCGAGCTGGGCAGGGGCGGCGCCGCGGTTGCGCTGGAACAGCACCGTCTCGCCCTCGGCGGCCGCCATCACGATGCGCCCGTCGCGCAGGAACACCACCCGGCCGCCGGACGCGCGGTGCGCGGCGATCGCCGGCAGCGACGCCTCGGTGCCGTAGAGCATCACCGCGCCCTTGCTGAGCGGGGCCATCTCGAGCGCGACGGCGTCGTGCGCGTTCAGCACCGCGGCGCCGTGCGGCAGCACGAGATCCACCTGGGTGCGCATCACCTTGAACATGAGGTCGGCGTCGTCCAGCCAGCGCTCCGGCATCAGGGGCGTATCCGCCACGTCGGTGACGATCCCGATCTGGCAGTAATCGTAGGCGGTGCCTTCGTTGGCGAGGCGCTCCGTGCCGTGCTCGAACACGGCCGCATCGACGAGCTTGTTCATGAGGAGCTGCGTGCCGCACTCCCAGCTCGTGCAGTCGCCGCGCCGCACCTGGCGGCGGTCGAAGTAGAGGCCCTCGGTGGAGGCAAGGCCGGTGCGGCGTCCGGAAAGCTGCAGCAGGTGGGCGACCAGCCGGGCGAGCAGCCGATTGCCGGCGGCGCCGGTGATGCCCACCACCGGGATGCGGCCGTCCGTGCCCTCCGGAAACAGGTGGTCGACGATGGCGCGGCCCACGGGCCGCGGCTCGCCGGAGGCCGGCTTGATGTGCATCTGCAACCCCGGCCCGGCATTGACTTCCACGATGGCGCCGCCGGTTTCGGCAAGGGGGCGGGAGATGTCCGACGTGACCAGGTCGATGCCGGCGATGTCGAGGCCGACCACCCGCGCAGCGAGCGACACGGCTGCGGCGACGGAGGGATGCACGGCGTCGGTGCACTCGTGCGCGGCGTTGCCCATGCGCTGCACGATCACGCGGCGGCCCTCGGGCGGCACCGACTCGGCGGTGAAGCCCTGGCGCGCGAGCTCGATGCGGGCGCCGGAGTCGATGCGGATCAGGTTGAAGACGTGCTGCTCGGTGTTGCCGCGGCGAGGATCGCTGTTGAGCTGCGATTCGATGAGCTCGGCCACCGTGCTGCGGCCGTCGCCCACGATCGTGGCCACTTCACCGCGCGCCGCGGCGACCATGCGGCCGCCGACGACCAGCAGGCGGTGTTCGTCGCCGGGGATGTATTCCTCCACGATCACGCCGCTGCCTTCCTGCAGCGCCACCGCGTACGCGGCGGTCACGTCCTCGCGCGTGGTGAGGTCGACGAACACCCCGCGACCATGGTTGCCGTCGTAGGGCTTCACCACCACCGGTGCGCCCAGGTCCTCGGCGGCGGCCCACGCGTCGTCCGCATCGTCGACCAGGCGTCCTTCCGGCACGCGCACCCCGCACGCGCGCAGCAGCTGCTTGGTGAGGTCCTTGTCGCGGGAGATCCCCTCGGCGATGGCGCTGGTGAGATCGGTTTCGGCGGTCCAGATGCGGCGCTGGTTGGCGCCGTAGCCGAGCTGCACGAGGTTGCCGTCGTTGAGCCGCAGCGTCGGGATCTCACGGTCGTAGGCGGCGCGCGCGATGCTCTGCGTGGACGGGCCGAGCGCGTAGTCGTCGGCGAGGTCGCGCAGCGTCTCGACCGCGGCGGCGACGTCGTAGGGGCGATCCTCGTAGGCGGCGAGGACCAGGTCGCGCGCAAGGAAGATCGCCGCCCGCGTGATCTCCTCGTGCCACAGGCCGACCACGAGCTTGTAGAGGCTGCGCCGGGAGGTCTCGCGCGCGCGGCCGAAGCCGATGTGGCCGCCGGCGAGCGACTGCAGCTCGATCGCCACGTGCTCCATGATGTGGACCGGCCAGGTCCCTTCCTTCAGCCGCCGCAGGAAGCCGCCGCGCTCGTCGTAGCTGCAACGGTGCTCGATCAGGCCGGGCAGCCAGGAGGAGAGCCGCTCGTACAGGCCCGGCACCGTGTCGGACGGGCAGTCCTCGAGGTCGCCGATGTCGACGAGCGCCTCGACGGCGGGGTTGTACGTCCACATGTTCGGGCCGCGGAGGACCGTGGTCCCGAGAATCTCGATGGTCTTGGACAAGGGAATCCGCCTGTCTGCCGCAGGGTTGATCGGATGGGGTTTGGTGCCTGCGTGGCGGAGTAAACGCGCGCCGCGGGGAAAGCGTTTACCGGATGGCGTGCACGACCGTCAGAAATATCGTCGCCCGGCGGCGACGCTCGGCGGGGAGCGGCGTCGGTGTAACCTAGCGTTCCCGCCGGTGGCGCCAGGGACGCCCCGGCCGCGCCGGGCCAACCAAGCCCGAAACTGCCATTAAATCAATGATCCGCCTCACAAGAAGCGGCACCGAAAGCCGATCTCGATGAACGCACCCGACGCTCCGCCGGGCCCGCGGGCGCTGTTGCTCCCGGACGGCTGGCAGGCCGAAGTCGCCGACCGCCTGGATGAGGGTGAGCACCCGCTCGCATGGCTCGAGGTGGACCTCGATCCCCGGCTTCGGTACGGGTCCGGCATGGTCGTGCTCACCCCGCGGCGGCTCCTGGCAAGGGGGCCCGGGGAAGCGGAATGGCGGACCTGGCTCCTGCGCGCCGACCTGGCGATGGAACAGCGCGACCACGCCGGCGTCGGCACGCTGGAGCTCTGCGACGACTCCGGCCTGATCGCGGCCTGGCGCTACACGCTCGGCCGGCACCCGCTCGCGCTGCAGCTCCTGCAGCGCTTCGGTCAGCGGCGCGACGCGCTGCGCGGACTGCACGTCGAGCACGAGCCCGAGGACGCATGCGCGCGTTGCGGGGCGCCGCTGCTGCCGGGCAAGGAGGACTGCGTCTTCTGCAGCGAGGACGAGGAGAAGGCGCCTTCGACCTGGACGCTGCTGCGGCTGTGGCGCTTCGCGCGGCCCTACCGCGCGCAGCTCACCCTCGGATTCGTGCTCACGTTCGCCGCGACCGCGTTCACGCTGGTGCCGCCGTACATGACCATGCCGCTGATGGACAACGTGCTGATCCCGTTCCAGAACGGCGTGCCCATCGACCGCGGCCTCGTGACGCTCTACCTCGGCGGGCTGGTGCTCGCGGCGCTCGCCGCCTGGGGACTCGGCTGGGCGCGGACCTACGTCCTCGCGCGCGTGAGCGAGCGCATCGGCGCGGACCTGCGGACTACCACGTACGACCACCTGCTGCGCCTCTCGCTCGAGTACTTCGGCGGCAAGCGCACCGGCGACCTGATGGCGCGGATCGGCTCGGAGACCGACCGCATCAACCTGTTCCTCTCGCTGCACCTGCTCGACTTCGGCACCGACGTGCTCATGATCGCCATGACGGCGGCGATCCTCGTGTCCATCGACCCGTGGCTCGCGCTCGTCACCCTGCTGCCCCTGCCGATCATCGCGTGGATGATCCACGTCGTGCGCGACCGCCTGCGCCACGGCTTCGAGAAGGTCGACCGCATCTGGGGCGAGGTGACCAACGTGCTCGCCGACACCATTCCCGGCATCCGCGTGGTGAAGGCGTTCGCGCAGGAGAAGCGCGAGGCGGCGCGCTTCGTGGAGGCGAACCGGCGCAACCTCGAGCTGAACGACCGCGTCAACAAGGTGTGGTCGCTGTTCTCGCCGACGGTCACCTTCCTCACCGAGATCGGCCTGCTCGTCGTGTGGGCGTTCGGCATCTGGCAGGTCTCGCAGCGGAACATCACGGTCGGCGTGCTCACCGCGTTCCTCGCGTACATCGGCCGCTTCTACACGCGCCTCGACTCGATGAGCCGCATCGTCTCCTTCACCCAGAAGGCGGCGGCGGGCGCCAAGCGCATCTTCGACATCCTCGATCACGTGTCGAGCGTGCCGGAACCCGAGCGTCCGGCCCGCCTCGAGCGGGTCGAGGGCCGCATCGCGCTGCGCAACGTCGGCTTCCGCTACGGCAATCGCGCGATCATCCGCGGCGTCGATCTCGAGATCCGCCCCGGCGAGATGATCGGGCTCGTCGGCCACTCCGGCTCGGGCAAGAGCACGCTCGTCAACCTCATCTGCCGCTTCTACGACGTCTCGCAGGGCGCGATCCTGCTCGACGGCGAGGACATCCGCAATCTCGCCGTGGCGGACTACCGGCGCAGCATCGGGCTCGTGCTGCAGGAGCCGTTCCTCTTCTTCGGCACCATCGCGGAGAACATCGCCTACGGCAAGCCCGAGGCCACGCGCGCGGAGATCATCGCGGCGGCGCGCGCGGCCCACGCGCACGAGTTCATCCTGCGCCTGCCCCACGGCTACGATTCGCTGGTGGGCGAGCGCGGCCAGGCGCTGTCCGGCGGGGAGCGCCAGCGCATCTCCATCGCGCGCGCGCTGCTCATCGACCCGAGGATCCTGATCCTCGACGAGGCCACCTCCTCGGTGGACACCAAGACCGAGCAGGAGATCCAGAAGGCGCTCGACAATCTCGTGGAGGGCCGGACGACGATCGCGATCGCGCACCGCCTGTCGACGCTGCGCAAGGCCGACCGCCTCGTCGTGATGGACCGCGGCCGGATCGTCGAGGTCGGCAACCACGAGGCACTGATGGCGCACGAAGGCGCGTACTGGAAGCTCTACCAGGCGCAGGCGCGCAACGTGGACGAGGAGCCGGTCATTCCGGAGTTCGCGGTGCCCGCGCGCCGGGAGGACGCATGAGGCCTGGGGAGCGGCTGCACCGCAACGCGTTCGGGCGGCTGGTGTTCACGAATGCCGCGGGCGACGCGTTCGAGCCGGTCGCGCCGGTGCGGGCGTTCCCGATCCAGTCGCCCGCCGAAGGCATCGCGATCGTGAGCGCGGAAGGACGGCAGCTCGCGTGGATCGACCGGCTCGCGGACCTGCCCGAGGCCGTGCGCACGCTGGTCGAGGAGGAACTCGCGACGCGCGAATTCATGCCGGAGATCCGGCGCATCGACTCGGTGTCGAGCTACGTCACGCCCAGCACGTTCAGCGTCGAGACCGACCGCGGCCCGACGCGCTTCGTCCTCGACGGGGAGGAGTTCATCCGCCGCCTTGGCGGCGGGACGCTCCTCATCGCCGACAGCCACGGCATCCACTACCTCATCCGCGACCCCAAGGCGCTCGACGCGACCAGCCGCCGGATTCTCGACCGCTTCCTGTAAGGCGGCGCCGGCCGCCGCGCACCGGCTGCGCGACGCGGCTGCGCTACTCGAGGTTGTAGGCCTTCTGCAGGTCCGCGACGATCCCGTTCACGACGTCCGCGCAGCCCGCCGGCCCGTTGAACGAGTGCAGCGACCAGTTGCAGCCGTCGGCGTCCGGCGCATGCTTCTGCACCTGGTTGGCATGGCACTCGCGGCAGGCGCCGCCCTGCGCGTCGCTCGCGTACAGGCGCGCCTGGATGAGCCTGCGGATCTCGCTTGCGCTCGCCAGCGTTCTCGTCATTCCCGTCTCTCCCGTATGCTGGGCGCGCGTTCCGGCGCGCCGACGAGCGAATGATAGCGGCGCCGGCACGCCTGGGACGAGAACCGACGGACGTCGGTTCGACCATGAGGTCCCGCGCGCGGGCTGCGCGTCGTGCCGCTTTGTCCCGGCGCTGCGCCGGCCTGATACTGCGCGCTTCGAACGAAGCGCGGCGCCAGCCGCCGCAGGGGACATCATGCATTTCGTGCGCATGGCCGCCGTAGTCGCGGCCTCCATCGTGTTCACGTTCGCGCCGCTCGCGACCCCGTCGGCCGGCGCACAGCCCAACGAGCGGGCGGACCCGCCGCGGCCGAAGATCGGGCTCGTCCTCGGCGGCGGCGGCGCGCGCGGCATGGCGCACATCGGCGTGCTGAAGGTCATGCACGAGCTGCGCATCCCGGTGGATTACGTCACCGGGACGTCGATGGGCTCCATCGTCGGCGGCACCTTCGCGTCGGGCGTCGGCGCGGCGGAGATGGAGGCGAAGGTCCTGAAGATCGACTGGGATGCGGTGCTCGACGATCAGGTCCGGCGCGAGAACATCACGCAGCGGCGCAAGGACGACGCGCGTACCCCCCTGTTCCGCCCCGAGTTCGGGGTGCGCAACGGCGCGCTGCAGCTTCCCGCCGGCGCGATCTACGGCCAGAAGCTCGCCATCCTGCTCGCCGACCTCACCGCGACCACCCCCGGGCGGCAGGAGTTCGACCAGCTGCCCACGCCGTTCCGGGCGGTCGCCACCGACCTGGAGACCGGCGAGATGGTGGTGTTCGAGCGCGGCTACCTGCGCCAGGCGATGCGCGCGAGCATGTCGGTGCCCGGCGCCTTCGACCCGGTGGACATGGACGGCCGCATCATGGTGGACGGAGGCCTGGTGCGCAACGTGCCCGTCGACATCGCGCGCAAGATGGGCGCGGAGGTCGTCATCGCCATTGACGTGGGCGCGCTCAATCGCGCGCGCACCGAGCTCACCTCGCTGCCCGCGGTGCTCGACCAGATGGTCAACATCTCGATCCGCCGCAACGCGGACGAGTCGCTCGCCAGCCTCACCGAGCGCGACGTGAAGATCGTGCCGGACCTCGGGGACATCGGCTCGGCGAGCTTCAACCGGGCGGCCGACGCGATCGCCGTCGGCGAGAAGGCCGCGCGCGCGGCGGCGGCCGAGCTCGCGCGCTACTCGGTGTCGCCCGCGGAGTACGAGCGCTGGCTGCAGCACCGCGCGCGCGAGCGCAAGCCGCTCGCGGCACCGGCCTTCATCGACACCGAGGGCCTTGCGCGCGTGAATCCGGAGGTGGTGCTGGGGATGATGAACACCAAGCCCGGCGCGCCGCTCGACGCGCAGACGCTCGTCGACGACATCGAGCGCGTCAACTCGCGCGGCGACTTCAACGGCATCGACGCGATCGCGGTCACCGACGAGCGCGGCACGGGCCTGCGCATGCGCTTCATCGAGAAGTCCTGGGGCCCCAACTTCATGAAGTTCGGCCTCAACCTCTCGTCCGACTTCCAGGGCAGCGCCTACTACAACCTGCTGGCGCGCTACACCCGCACGTGGATCAACGATCTGGGCGGCGAAGTGCGCGGCGACGTCTCGCTCGGACGCACGCGGCGGCTGTACGGCGAGCTCTACCAGCCGCTCAACTATTCCGGCTCGCTGTACGTGCGCCCCTACGCCGGGACGCAGCGGACCACGCAGGATTTCTTCATCCGCGGCGAGCGCGCGGCGCAGTACGACATCGGCGCCGACTATGTCGGCACGGACGTGGGCAGCCAGATCTCCAAGTGGGGCGACGTGAGCGTGGGCCTGCGCTACGCCGATTCCAGCGCGAAGCCGCTCATCGCGCTGCCCGGCCTGTTCCCCTCGTTCGAGGTGCCCGCCGGCGGCATCACGTTCCGCGCCGTGTACGACCAGCTCGACAACTTCTTCTTCCCCACCTCCGGGACGCTGGTGGAGGTGAAGGGCCTTGCGGCGCGCGAGTGGGCCGGCTCGCCGCAGAACTCCGAGCGCGTGACGCTCGATGCAATGAAGGCCTTCCACGTCGGTCCGCACAACTTCTCCGTCGCGCTCGAGGCCGGGCGCCTCTACGGCGGCGACGCGCAGACGTTCTCGAACCTGTTCCTGGGCGGGCTCTTCCGGCTGTCGGGGCTGCAGACCGACCAGCTGTACGGCGACGAACTCGTCCTCGGCCGGCTGCTCTACAGCTACCGCATCGCGCGGCTGCCGGCCATCCTCGGCGGCAACATCGTCGCGGGGTTCTCCATCGAGGCGGGCAACAACTGGGCGCGCAGCCAGAAGGCCAGCCTTTCGGACCTGATCTACGCCGGGTCGGTGTACTTCGGCGCGGACACCTTCGCCGGCCCGTTCTACCTCGCCTACGGGCAGGCCGAGGGCGGACGCGGCGCGTTCTACATGTATCTGGGCCGGCCGTTTTGAGCGGGAGTGAACCGCGCCAGGCGCGGCGGAAGCGCTATTGACGGCGCGCTTTCGGCGCTGTATTTGACAGCATGCGCGCAGGTCGCGCAGCACCGGCGCGGCCGGCGTCAACGACGAGCTGTCGGGTCTGCCATCCGAACTTGGTTGGATGGGCTGCGTGCGCGGCGCGCAGCATCACGGGGCCGCCGCGCGGCAACGACAGGCGGCAACGACAAGAATAGGATCAGCAGATCCACCAGAGAGGGAGGACAGGTCGTGCTGATCCAGCGTCCGGTTCCGGGAACACGAGCAGGGTGGGCGCGCGCTTCCGCGATGGTCGGCGCCCTCTCGCCGGCGGCGTCGCACGCCTCCATCTTCCAGGGCGAGACGCTCGACAAGGTCGCGGACATCATGAGCATCGTGGTCCTGATCGTCGTGCCGATCGTGCTCATCGCGGTCTTCTGGATCGTGCACGTGATGCCGGAGAAGATCGCCCACAAGCGCCACCATCCGCAGCGCGACGGGATCCAGACGCTGTGCCTCCTGTCGCTGGTGTTCGGCGGCCTCCTGTGGCCCCTCGCCTGGCTTTGGGCGTACACCAAGCCCGTCGGCTACCGCGTGGCCTACGGCACCGACAAGCACAGCGATTACTTCCACGAGATGGCGGCGAAGTTCCACGCCGGGCAGCTCTCGCCGGCGGAGATCGGCCACCTGCGCGACGAGCTCGACGCGATGGCCCAGGCCGGCGCCCTCTCGCCGGCGCTGCGGGCGCTCCGGGAGTCGCTCGACCGGCCGCCGCCCGCCGCGGTCGCCGGGCCCGACGTGCGGCAGGCGAAGGTGCAGGCGTAATGGAAATCCTGCTGCTCGGGATCTACTCGGCGATCGTCTGGCTGATCTTCATCAAGCTGAAATGGCTGCCGTGGAACATCGTCAGCCAGGTCACCGTCGTCGTCATCCCCATCGTGGGCCTCACGGCGCTGATCCTGTACCTCAACGTCGTCGCGCCCTCGTCGGGCGACGTGCGCGTGTACAAGTACACCATCCCGATCGTCTCGCAGGTTCGCGGCCGCGTGATCGAGGTGCCGGTGGAGGAGGGCAACCGGCTGGTGAAGAAGGGCGACGTCCTGTTCCGCATCGATCCCACGCCGTACCAGCTCGAGGTGAACACGCTGGAAGCCCAGCTCGCGAACGCGCAGGGGTCGCAGCGCGAGCTGGAGGAGTCGGTCCAGGGGGCGAAGGCGAAGATCGCCGAAACGCGCGGCGCGATCGAGCAGGCCCAGAGCCGCACCCGCGAGGTGAGCGCCCGGCTGGAGCTCGCTCGCAAGCGGGTGGAGCAATACCGGGAGCTGTCGTCGAGCGGCGCCGGCAACCGCTTCGACCTCGAGCGTGCGCTCGCCGACGTGCAGGAGCTCGATGGCCAGCTCGCCGCCGCGCGGAGCACCGAGGTCCAGGCGCGCGCCGCCGAAGGCCAGGCGCGCGCCTCCGAGCGCCAGATCCAGCAGAAGCTGGGCGCGCGCTCTAAGGGCGAGTACGCGCAGGTCGCGCAGATCCGCGCGCAGCTTGAGAACGCGCGCTGGAACCTCGAGCAGACCACGACCCGGTCGCCCTGCGACTGCTACGTGGTGAACCTGCAGCTGCGTCCCGGGGCGTTCGTCGCCGGGCTGCCGCTGAACGCGGTCATGACGCTCGTCGAAGCGGACGGGCAGGTGGTCGCCCTGTACAGCCAGAACGAGCTGCAGCTCGTCGAGCCGGGCAACGAGGTCGAGTTCACGCTTCAGACCCTTCCGGGGCGCATCATCAAGGGCACGGTGGACTCCGTCGTCTGGGCGCACGGCATGGGCCAGATCCCCGCAAGCGGCACCATCCCGCTCACCGGCTTCGTGGCATCGCCGCCGGGCCGCTACGCGGTGAAGTTCGACGTCGCCGCGCGCGACCGCCAGGTCTTCCTCGCGGCGGGTGCGGCGGGCCAGGCGGCCATCTACACCGACAACGGCCACTTCGCGCACATCATCCGGAAGGTGATCCTGCGCGTCGGTTCCTACATCAATTATCTCGTGCTCAAGCTGCACTAGCGCGATGCGCCCGCGCCGCCTGCTACTCCCGATGCTCGTGGGATTGCTCACGGCGGGCTGCGCGCTCCGGGAGCCGCCCGCCGCCAATGACCTGCGGGCGCAGGCGCTGCCGAGCCTGAAGCCCCCCAGGCGTGGGCCTCGGGAGGCGGCGCGGCCGGGGCGGTCGCCGACCGGTGGCTCGCCGGGTTCGCCGATCCGCGTCTGGAGGCGCTCGTCGCCGAGGCGCTCGCCTACAACCCGGACCTGCAGGTCGCGGCCGCGCGGGTCGAGCAGGCGGCGGCGTACGTCCGGCTCTCCGGCGCCACGCTGTACCCGCAGGTCAACCTGCTCGCCCGCGGCGGCGGCAAGATGAGCGGCGACTCCACCGGCCTGCAGGGCGTGGGGGTCTTCCTCAACTGGGAGCTCGACCTCTGGGGCCGCGTGCGCACCGGTCGTGCGGCGGCGCGGCTGCAGTACGACGCGGCCGCGCTCGATACCGCGTATGCGCGCCAGTCGATCGCGGCCCTGGTGGCCAAGAGCTGGTTTCTCGCCACCGAGGCGCGCCTGCAGAGTGCGGTCGCCCAGGGCATGGTCGCCGCCTCCGAGCGTCAGCTCGGATTTGCGAACGATCGCCTGCGCGTCGGGAACGGCGACGAGTACGAGGTGTCGCTCGCGAAGGCGAACCTCGCGACCTATCGCGACAGCGTGGCAAGCCTCGATCTCGCCTACCGGCAGGCATTGCGTGCCCTCGAGGCGCTGGCTGGCCGCTATCCCGCGGCCACCGCCGAGGTGCCCGCGCAACTCGCGGAGCTGCCCGGTCCCGTGCCCGTGGGTCTGCCCGCGGCGCTGCTCGAGCGCCGGCCCGACGTGGTCGCCGCGGAGCGCCGGGTCGCCGCGGCGTTCTACCGCACGGAGGAGGCGAAGGCCGCCCGTCTACCGCGCATTTCGCTGACCGCCGCGGTGACGAGCGTGTCGAGCGACCTCTTCGTGCTCAAGGAGCAGGACAATCCGGTGTGGAGCGCCGGCGCGTCGCTGCTCGCGCCGTTGTTCCTCGGCGGGCAGCTGCAGTCGCAGATGGACCTTCGCACCGCGGAGCAGCGACAGGCGGTCGCGGAATACGGCCGGGTCGGCGCCCGGGCCTTCGGCGAGGTGGAGAACGCGCTGTCGGCGGAGGCGACGCTCGCCGAGCGCGAGCGCATTCTGCAGCAGGCGATCGCCGACAACGCGCGCGCGCTAGAGCTCGCCAACCTGCGCTGGCGCGTCGGGTCGGGCGACCTGCGCGCGGTGCAGCAGCAGCAGCTCGCCCTGTATGCGTCGCGGGTCGCGCTGCTGCGCGTGCAGAGCGAACGGCTGGTGCAGCGGGTCAACCTGCATCTCGCACTGGGCGGCGGTTTCGACGACGGGCTCGCGGCGCCATCTGCCGCGGCGAACTGAACGGGAGGGACCATGGGCATCGCGAGGGACTGGATCGGTCATCAATTCGACGAGCTCGGCGTGGAGATCGTGCGCAGCGCGAAGCTGTGCGGCATCACGCTCGACCAGCCCAACGTCGTCGAACGGATCATCCACAACGACGCGAGCGTTTGCGGAAAGCAGAATGCCGCACAGTTCACCAAGCTGCGCGGCCTCCTCATGCTGGCGCTCAAGGTGCAGGGTACCGGCTTCGAGGTGCTCGGGCCGCAGGAGACGATGGAGATCGCCGACCAGGTCCGTGCGCGCATTCGCGCGCATCTCGGCGCGCCCTGAGCGGAGGCGTGGCCGGATATCCTCCGAACGCTCCAGCGCCGCCGGCATGGTGCCAGGGGCCGCAGGCACCGTGCCGGGCGGATGAGCCGGGCCGCCGCCGCGGTACTCGCTCTGTCGGCAGCGACCGCTGCGGCCGATGAAGGCATCGCGAGCGCCGCAGCGAGCAAGGGATCGGTGCTCGAGGCGGCGCTCGAGGCGCGCATGAGGGCCGCCGTACGGACGCTTCCCGGGACGGACACGCAGTACCTCGTCGGCGGCTATCTCCAGCTCGACGGCATCGCCGGGCGGCGGGCGCAGGAGGGCGAGGAGCAGGACACGTTCCTCGTCTCGGCGACGCCCTTCGGCGCCGCGGAGGGCGCGCAGCGCCTGTCGATCCGGCAGTCGCAGCTCAACTGGCTGTCGCGCACGCCGACGGCGGCCGGCCCCGTGTGGACCCGTGTCGAAGCCAATCTCTTCCCGCTCGACGGCACCACCGGGCCGACGCTCAACCAGCTGTTCGTGCGCTTCGACGATCGCCTCGTCCTCGGCAAGACGTACTCGACGTTCATGGACGAAAGCGCCCTGCCGACGACCCTCGACTACAACGGTCCGGGGGGCGTGACGTTCGTGCGCCAGCTGCTCGCGCGCGCCTCCTGGCCCTTCGCGCCAGGGTGGTCGCTGCAGGCCGCGGTCGAGGATCCCCAGGCGGACCTGTCGGGGGCGGGGCGCTGCTCGACGTGAGGACGGACCCGCGCCGTCCCGACCTCGCCGCCCGCATCCGCTACGAGGGGGACCGCGGGCACGTCCAGGTTTCCGGGCTGTCGCGCAGCATCGACGTCACCGCCACGAGCCCGGTCGGGCGCGGCGAACGCCGCGTGAACGGCCACGGCGTATCGCTGTCGGGCTCCATTCGCGCGTTCCAGGACGACACCATCCTCTGGCAGGCGGTGACGGGCAGGGGCATCGGCCGGTACTTCAACGATCCATTGAGCGCGACCAACCTCGGGCTTTCATCCGGCGGCGGCGTGGAGACGCTGCGCACCTCGGGGGCGACGCTCTATTACCAGCGCAAGTGGACGCCGGACTGGATGACGGTGGCCGGGGCGAGCATGCTCTGGATCGACGCCGACGGTGCGCGGCGGCGCCCCGAAGAACTGGAGCGCATCGTCTACGCCTCGGTGAACCTCGTCCACCGGCTGACGCCGACGCTGGTCGTCGGCGCAGAGGTCATGTGGGGCGAGGCGACGCGCGTCGACGGGCAGGGCGCGGCCAACGCCCGCGTACAGGTCTCGGTGCGCTGGCTCTACTTCTGACGTCCCGGAGTCGGCCGACGGCACGATGGACGGCGCCTCGAAAGGGCTGCAACATGGCCCATTCCGACCGTTTCGCGGCACGGATCGGGTCGGATTCGCTAAGATGCCGCGAACCAAGAACCCTTGTCTGCACGGCCGCCGGCCCCCTGCGCGGCCACTGCTGCGCAGGCACACAACCGCGGGGATGTTTCAGATGCGTCGTTCGCTGCACCGGCTCTCCCTCGTCACGTCCGTCGCAGTACTGGCCGCGGCCTGTTCCAGGGAGGCGGCGCCGCCGCCGCCGCGGCCGGCGCCGGAGGTGGTGGTGATGACCGTCGCGCCACAGACCATTCCCTACGTTTCCACGTTCGTCGCGCAGACCGAGAGCTCCAGGCAGGTCGACATCGTCGCGCGCGTGTCGGGATTCCTCGATCGCATCGCCTACCAGGAAGGCGATTTCGTCAAGGAAGGGCAAGTGCTCTTCCAACTCGACCAGAAGCCGTTCGAGGCGCAGGTCGAGGCGGCGCGCGGCGAGCTGCAGGCGCAGCAGGCGCGCTTCACCACCGCCCAGGCGAACCTCAACCGCATCAAGCCGCTGGCGCAGCAGAACGCGCTGTCGCAGGCGGACCTCGATCGCGCCCAGGGGGAGTTCGATTCCTCCAAGGCGGCGGTCTTCTCCGCACAGGCGAAGCTCAAGGAGGCGGAGCTCAACCTGGGCTACACGACCATCCGGTCCCCGGTGAGCGGCCTCGCCAGCCGTGCGCTGCAGCGGCAGGGTGCGTACATCAACTCGATGTCGACCGAGGCCAAGCTGACCTATGTGGCGGCGCTCGACCCCATCTGGGTCAACTTCAGCGTGTCGCAGAACCAGGCGGCGAACTGGCGCGAGATGTACGAGAAGGGCACGCTGGTGCGGCCGGCGAACAACGAGTTCGTGGTCGACCTCGTCATGCCCGACGGGCGCCGCTATCCGCAACGCGGGCGCATCAACTTCGCCGATCCGTCGTTCAGCCAGGACACCGGGTCGTTCCTGGTGCGCGCCGTGCTGCCGAATACGCAGAAGGAGCTGCGCCCCGGCATGTTCGTGACCGCGGAGGTGCGCGGCTCGACGCGGCCGAACGCGGTCATCGTCCCGCAGCTCGCCGTGCAGCAGGGCCCGAACGGCCATCTCGTCTTCGTCGTGAACGCGCAGGGCGCAGCCGAAGTGCGGCCGGTGGTGGTCGGGGACTACGTGAACGAGAAGGACATCGTGATCGCCAGCGGCCTGCGCGCCGGCGACAAGGTCGTGATCGACGGCGTGCTGCGCGTCGCGCCGGGCCAGCCGGTGAAGGTCGCCGCGACCAGGACCCAGGAGGAGGCGACCAGCGTCCCCGTGTACAAGCCGCCCGTCGACGCGGCGCCGGCGTCCGTGCCCAAGGCCGAGCTGCCCGCGGTGGCGTCCGCCGGCGGTCCGATCGGGCCCGGGCAGTATGGCCCCGTGCAGTTCGGCGAGACGCTGCTCGGCATCGCCCAGCGCGCGAAGCCGCAGGGCGCGTCGCTGGAGCAGACGCTGGTCGGCATCTACCGCGCCAACCCGGACGCCTTCGAGCCGGACCACCACCGCCTGCGCAAGGGTGTGGTCCTCACCATTCCCGCCGCCGCGCAGCTCGCCGCCATCGACCAGAACAAGGCCGTCGAGGAAGTGCGCGTGGCGAGCGCCAAGTGGCGCGCCGAGCACGCGGCCAAGCGCTAGGCCGCCGCCATGTTCACCCACTTCTTCATCGACCGGCCGATCCTCTCGGCGGTCATCTCCATCCTCATCACGCTCGGCGGGCTGGTGGCGATGCTGGTGTCGCCGATCGAGCAGTATCCCGAGCTCGCCCCGCCGCAGGTGACCGTCGAGGCGCGCTATCCCGGGGCCACCGCCGAGGTCATCGCCAACACCGTCGCCGCGCCCATCGAGGCGCAGATCAACGGCATCGACAACCTGCTGTACTACAACTCGGTGAGCTCCTCGTCGGGCAACGTCTCGATCAGCGTGGTGTTCACGCCGGGCAGCAATCCGGACATCAACCAGGTCAACGTGCAGAACCGCGTCAGCCAGGCCCTGCCGCTGATTCCGCAGGTGGTGTCGCAGCAGGGCGTCACGGTGGAGAAGAAGTCCTCCAGCCTGATGATGGTCCTCTCGGTGTTCTCGCCCGACGACCGCTACGACTCCACCTACATCGACAACTACACCAACCTCTACGTGCTCGAGGAGCTGAAGCGCGTGCCGGGCGCGAACCGCGCGTCCGTGTTCGGGCTGCCGGACATCGCCATGCGCGTATGGCTGCGGCCGGACCGCATGGCGCAGATGGGCATCTCAGTGCAGGAGGTGGCGGCGGCGATCCAGAGCCAGAACCAGACCTTCGGCATCGGCCAGATCGGCGCGCAGCCCACGCCGACCGGCGTGCAGCAGACCTTCGTGGTGACCGCGCAGGGCCTGCTCACCAAGCCGGAGGAGTTCGAGAACATCATCGTCCGCACCGCGAAGGAAGGCACCGCCATCGTGCGCGTGCGCGACATCGGCCGCGTGGAGCTCGCCAAGCGCGACTACTCGATCGCGAGCCGCATGAACGGCAGGACCGCCACCACCATCGGCATCTTCCAGCAGCCGGGCGCCAACGCCGTGGAGACGGCGAACGCGGTGCGCGCGCGCATGGAGGAGCTGAAGAAGCAGTTCCCCACCGGGCTCGACTACAAGATCACCCTGGACACCAGCCTCTTCACGCTCAATTCCATCGACAAGGTGATCCACACCTTCTTCGAGGCGGTCGTGCTGGTGGTGCTCGTGGTGTTCCTGTTCCTGCAGAGCCTGCGCGCCACCATCATCCCGATCCTCGCCGTGCCGGTGTCGATCATCGGCACGTTCATCGGCATGCACCTGCTCGGCTTCTCGATCAACATGCTCACCCTGTTCGGCATGATCCTCGCGATCGGCCTGGTGGTGGACGACGCGATCGTCGTGGTCGAGAACGTCGAGGTGAACATGACGAAGAAGGGCCTGTCGGCGCTGGAGGCGTCCAAGAAGGCCATGACCGAGATCGCGGGCGCGCTGATCTCCATCGTGCTGGTGCTGGTGGCGGTGTTCCTGCCGGTGGCGTTCCTCGGCGGCGTGACGGGCACGCTGTACCAGCAGTTCGCGGTCACCATTGCGATCTCGGTCGTGATCTCCGGGATCATGGCGCTCACGCTGTCGCCGGCGCTCGCGGCGATCCTGATCAAGGCGCATCACGGCGAGAAGCGCGGGTTCTTCCGCTGGTTCGAGGCGGGGTTCACCCGCCTCACCAACGGCTACGTCGGCGTCGTCGCGCGCACCATCCAGGGCTGGCCGATCGCGCTGCTCGCCTTCGCGGCGGTGATCGCGGGCATCCTGTTCCTGTTCCGCATCGTCCCCTCGAGCTTCGTGCCCGACGAGGACCAGGGCTACTTCTTCATCGTCGTGGAGGCGCCGGACGCGGCGAGCCAGGAGTACGTCGCCGGCATCACGCGCCAGGTGGAGCAGATCCTCGCGAAGGAGAGCGCGGTGCAGGACACCGCGACGGTCAACGGCTACAGCCTCGTGGACGGCACCTTCCGCAACAACGCCGCGGTGCTGTTCCCGTCCATGCGGCCGTTCGAGGAGCGCACCGACCCGTCCAAGCTGACCTTCGCGGTGCTGCCGCGCCTGAACGCGCAGTTCGCGCAGATCAAGGAGGGGTTCGTCTTCGCGGTGAACCCGCCGTCCATCCCGGGCCTCGGCACCACCGGCGGGTTCGAGTTCTACATCCAGAACCGCGGCACCGGCGACGTGCGCTCCACTTCGGCCGCCGTACAGGCCTTCCTCGCCGCTGCGCGCCAACGCCCCGAGCTCGCCGGTGTCACCTCGACGTTCCGTCCGAATACGCAGCAGCTCTTCGTGGACCTGGACCGCAACCGCGCCGAGGTGCTCGGCGTGTCGGTGCAGGACGCCTTCCAGACCATGCAGGCGTTCTTCGGCTCGTCGGTCGCGGGGCAGTTCTCGCAGTTCAGCCGCGTGTGGTGGGTGGTGCTGCAGGCCGACCCGACCTACCGCATGGACCCGCGCGACTTCGACAAGGTCTTCGTGCGCTCGCGGGACGGCAAGATGGTGCCGCTCTCCGCGCTCATCACCACGCGCTACGTGGCCGCCCCGAAGCTGCTGGAGCGCTTCAACGGGTTCCCCGCGGTCAAGATCACCGGCAACCCCGCGCCTGGCTACAGCTCGGGCCAGGCGCTGGCCGCGATGGAAGCGGTGGCGCGCGAGGTGCTGCCGGCCGACTTCTCCCATGCGTGGGCCGGACAGGCGCTGCAGGAGAAGCAGTCGGGCAGCACCTCGGCCATCGCCTTCGTCGGCGGCCTGATCATCGTGTTCCTGCTGCTCGCCGCGCAGTTCGAGAAGTGGAGCGTGCCGATCGCCGTCGTGCTCACCGTGCCGATCGCGATCCTCGGCGCGCTGCTGCTCACGTGGGTGCGGGGGCTGGACAACGACGTGTACTTCCAGGTGGGCCTGGTGACGCTCGTCGGGCTCTCGGCGAAGAACGCGATCCTGATCTGCGAGTTCGCCATGGAGAAGGTGCACCAGGGCATGGCGGCGAAGCAGGCCGCCATCGAGGCCGCCGGACTGCGGCTGCGCGCCATCGTGATGACCTCGCTCGCCTTCGGCCTGGGCTGCGTGCCGCTCGCGCTGGCGTCGGGACCGGGCGCCAACAGCCTCCGCGCGATCGGCACCGGGGTCATCGGCGGCATTCTCGCTTCGACGCTCGTCGGCATCTTCTTCGCGCCGCTCTTCTTCTGGATGCTGGAAGGGATGAGCCAGCGTTTCGCCGGGAAGAGGCGCGGCGAAGCGCCCCCCGCCCACGGCGGCCCGGCACCGGCGGCAGCCCCGCATGCGCCGCGCGAGGAGGCGTGACGATGCGCTCCATCCTCGCGATGACCCTCGCCGCCGCGCTCGGCGGCTGCATGACCGTCGGCCCCGACTACCGCAAGCCGGAGACGCCGACCGCCGCCGCCTGGCGCATCGACTATCCGAAGGCCGCCGAGGTCGCGAACACGCGGTGGTGGCAGCAGTTCGGCGATCCGGTGCTGAACGACCTCATCGACGAGGCGCTGCGCGAGAACCAGGACATCGCCGTCGCCGCCGCGCGCGTCGATCAGTTCATCGGCGCGCTGATCGCCACGCGCGCGCAGTTCTATCCGCAGATCGGCTACGGCGCCGACGTCACGCGCAGCCGCTCGAGCGTGGTCGGATTGCCGGCGATCCCGCCAGGCGGGGATCCGTACGCCACGCTGTACCAGGCCTCGCTCTCCGCCTCGTGGCAGCTCGATCTGTTCGGCCGGGTGCGCCGCCTCACCGAGGCCGCGCAGGCGCAGGCCTATGCGAGCGAGCAGGGCCGGCGCGGCGTCGTGCTGTCCGTGGTGTCCAGCGTCGCGACGAGCTACATCGGGCTGCGCGCGCTCGATCGCCAGCTCGAGATCGCGCGTGCCACGGCGAAGAACTTCGAGGACACGGTGAAGCTCTTCGAGCTGCGCTTCCAGGGCGGCGTGATCTCCCAGACCGAGCTCGCGCAGACGCAGTCGCAGTACCAGCAGGCGCGGGCCGCGATTCCCGCCATCGAGCGCGAGATCGCGGCGCAGGAGAACCTGCTGTCCATCCTGCTCGGCCGCACGCCGGGACCGATCGCGCGCGGGAAGCCCATCGACCAGCTCGCCGTGCCGCTCATCCCCGGCGACCTCCCCGCCACGCTGCTCGAGCGTCGCCCGGACATCGTGCAGGCGGAGCAGAACCTGGTGGCCGCGAACGCCAACATCGGCGCGGCGCGCGCGCTCTACTACCCGACCATCTCGCTCACCGGTGCGCTGGGCCTGGTGAGCGCCGCGAGCGGCGATTTCCTCTCCAGTGCGGCGCGTGCCTGGTCGCTCGGCGCCGGGCTCTCCGGGCCGATCTTCACCTTCGGCGCGATCGAGGGCCAGGTGCAGACCGCGGAGGCGGCGCAGCGCGAGGCGGTGCTCTTCTACCAGCGCACCATCCTGCAGGCCTTTCGCGAGACCAACGACGCGCTGGTGGGCACGCAGAAGAAGCGCGAGGAGGCCGAAGCGCAGGCGGCGCGGGCGGCGGCGCTCCGCGAGTACGCGCGCCTCTCCCGCCTCAAGTTCGACAACGGCCTGACGAGCTTCCTCGAGGTCCTGTATGCCGAGAACGAGCTCTTCACCGCCGAGCTCAACGCGGTGCGCGCCAACGCCGAGCGCTACACCGAGCTCGTGAACGTGTACAAGGCGATGGGGGGCGGCTGGGTGGATCTGGCCGACCAGACGACGCCCAAGCCGCAATCGTGGACCACCGGGGAGCGACGATGACGGACAAGGCCATGCTCAAGCGGATCGACAGGTTCGTCGGCCGCTATCGGATCACCGACGGCCGCAAGTTCCGGCTCAAGGACATCGATCCGGGCGATACGCACAAGCTCGACGACGAGGACAAGGACGAGGCGAAGGAGCTGCTCGCCAAGGGCGTCGAGTGGCTGGCGGAGGAGCAGGACAAGCTCTACGCGCAGGACCGGTGGGCGCTGCTGCTGGTCTTCCAGGCCATGGACGCGGCCGGCAAGGACAGCACCATCCGCCACGTCATGTCCGGCGTGAATCCGCAGGGCGTCCAGGTGTACTCCTTCAAGCAGCCGTCCTCCGAGGAGCTCGACCACGACTTCCTGTGGCGCTACATGCGCAACGTGCCGGAGCGCGGACGCATCGGCATCTTCAACCGCTCCTACTACGAGGAGGTGCTGGTGGTGCGGGTGCACGAGGGCATCCTCGCCCGGCAGAAGCTGCCGCGCGAGCTCGTGACCAGGCGGATCTGGAAGGAGCGGCTGGCCGACATCGCGGCCTACGAGGACTACCTCTGCCGCAATGGCGTGCCGGTGCTCAAGTTCTTCCTGCACGTCTCGCGCGAGGAGCAGAAGAAGCGCTTCATGGAGCGGCTGGACCGCCCGGAGAAGAACTGGAAGTTCGCCGCCGCGGACGTGGACGAGCGGGCGTTCTGGGACGCCTACATGGCGGCCTACGAGGACGCGATCCGCGCGACCGCGACCGAGCACGCGCCGTGGTACGTGGTCCCCGCGGACAACAAGTGGTTCACGCGCCTGGTGGTCGCGGCGGCGATCGTCGAGCGGCTCGAGCGCATGGACCTCTCGTATCCGACCATCGACGCGGCGCAGCGGAAGGAGCTCGCCGCGGCGCGCGCGCGGCTGCTGGCGGAGAAGCGGTGAAGCGGCTGCTGTGCGCCGTCGCCCTCGCATGGGTCGCGGCGGCGCCGGCGGCGGACTTCGGCGTGCCGGGCGGACCCCTGCCGCCCGATCTCGCGGAAGTGGCGCGCACGCTGCGGCAGGACCCGTACGACATGGAGCTGCTGATCAGCTACGGGACGTCGCGGGGCGGCTCGGCGGGCCATCTCGCGCTAGCGCTGCGCGACGAGATTCCCGGCGACGACCTGGTGTATTCGGCCAACTTCTACGCCGACCGCGATCCCGCGCACGAGGGCAGCCATTACACCGACGAGCTGATGCTGCGCGTGCCGAAGCTCGAGTATCTGTACGGCACGGCGTCGTCGCTCGGTCCGCGGGCCGAGTTCGGCCTCGACTTCGGCGAGGTGTACAAGCGCTCGGTCATCGGCGTGCGCGTCTACGGCGTGCCCGTCCAGGAGCGGCAGGCGCTCGCCGCGTTCTTCGCCCGCCTCAACGAGGACTTCCGCGCGCGCGCCAAGGAGACCGAGTACCACGACGAAGAGATCCGCTACGACTATCTGCGACTCAACTGCGCGAAGACCATCGGGTCGGCGTTCCGGTACGGCGCCGGCTATCAGGACCTCGAGGTGGACGGCGGGGCGCGCCTGCCGGGCCGCGTCGCCGCGGCGATGAATGCGAACATCCCGACCGAGATGGCGATGAAGCTCGTGCGCGCGTGGCATGCGCGCGGCTATGCGCTGGACGCCGTCCTGTACCGGAAGTATCCGCGGTCCCCTTACGTGGAGCCCGGGGGAGGCGGGCCGGTGGCCTTCAAGGACCTGCCCAACCGGTTCCCCTCGGTGCTGTCGCGCGACTTTCGCAGCGGCGAGGGGCAGTACCACGACCACGACAATCTCTACGCCGGATACCTGCTCTTCAACCTCGCGCGGTACCGGGTGTCGATGGACGGGGCGACCGGACGGCTGACGATCGACCGCACCCGGAATCCGCTGCCCTACCAGGAGGCCGCCCGTCGCGCGGAGGCGGGCGCGAAGGCCGACAGCCGCGCCTTCCTCTTCTCCGCGCGGTTCCGGCGCCAGGGCACGAGCATCGAGGCCGAGGACAACCCGCGGCTGTTCGGAAACTGAGACGGGCCGGGCCGATGGTCGAGGGCCGGGCGCGGCTGTCCGTCCGCGCCTCGATCAGGCCATGATGTTCACGCCGCCGTCGACGCGGAACGTCGACGGCCATCGCTATCCTGCTTCCAGCACGCGCCGGGTGTGGCGCGCGATCATCATTTCCTCGTTGGTCGGCAGCGACCAGGCGGACACGCGCGATCCCGGCGTCGAAAGGCGCGGACCGCCGGCCCCGTTGGCCGCTTCGTCCAGCTCGACGCCCAGCCACGCGGCGTCGCGGCACACGCGCGCGCGGATCGCCGCGGCGTTCTCGCCGATGCCGGCGGTGAACACGATGGCGTCCAGGCCGCCGAGCGCGGCGGCGAGCGACCCGAGCTCGCGGCGGATGCGATAGAGGTACAGATCCACCGCGAGCGCGGCCCGCGGCTCGGCTGAATCGAGCAGCACGCGCATGTCGCTGGAGATGCCCGACACGCCGAGGAGGCCCGACTGCTGGTAGACGAGCTTCTCGATGGCGCGCGCATCCATGCCGCGCTCGTCCATCAGGTAGAGCAGCACACCCGGGTCGATGGCCCCGCAGCGCGTCCCCATCGGGAGACCGTCGACCGCGGTGAAGCCCATCGTGCTCGCGATGCTGCGGCCGGCATCGATGGCGCACATGCTCGAGCCGTTGCCCAGGTGCAGCACGACGACCTTGCCGGCTGCGGCCTTCGGGTCCACGGTCGGCAGGGTCTGCGCGATGTACTCGTAGGAGAGCCCGTGGAAGCCGTATCGGCGCACGCCCGCGTCGTGCAGTTCCGCGGGAATGGCGAAGCGCTGCGCGAGATCCGGATTGCCGCGGTGGAAGGCGGTATCGAAGCAGGCGACCTGCGGCAGGTCGGGGGTGCGTTCCAGCAGCACGCCGATCGGCGCCAGATTGTGCGGCTGGTGCAGCGGCGCGAGCGGCACGAACTTCCGAAGCGCGTCGAGCGTGGCCGCATCGATGCGGGTCGGGGCGCTGAACTGCATGCCGCCGTGCACCACACGGTGGCCCACGCCCACGAGGCGGTCCCCTTGCAGCGCCTCGCGCAGGAACGCCATGACGTGCTCGAGTGCCCCGTCGTGGCCGAGGCGCGTGCCCTGGCCCCACGACTTCTGCGACAGCACGTCGCCGGCGGGCGCCTTCGCGGTGAACTTCGGCGCGGTGTAGATCCCCTCGATCTGCCCGCGCACCCCGGGTTCCATCCCGCCGCCGGCGAGGCCGAAGGCGGAGAACTTGATGCTGGACGAGCCGGCGTTGACGACGACGATCACATCGCTCACTGCGAGCTCCCGCTCAAGCCTTGGTCGAAGGCAGCATTCTCGCGCGCCGGGCGTTCGCCACCAGCGCCATGACGGCCGCGGACGCAAGCCGCGTGCGGACGCTGTCGGCGCGGCTGGTGAGGACGATGGGCACGCGGGTGCCGAGCACGATGCCCGCGCTGTCCGCGCCGGCGAGGTACTGCAGCTGCTTGGCCACCATGTTGCCCGATTCGAGGTCGGGCACCAGCAGGATGTCGGCCCTGCCCGCCACCGGCGAGACGATCTTCTTCGTCTTGGCCGCTTCCTCGCTCACGGCGTTGTCGAACGCCAGCGGCCCGTCCAGCGTGCCGCCCGTGATCTGCCCGCGGTCGGCCATCTTGCACAGCGCCGCGGCATCGAGCGTGGACTGGATCTTGGGGTTGATGGTCTCCACCGCGGAAAGGATCGCGACCTTCGGGTCCTCGACGCCCAGCACGTGCGCGAGGTCGATGGCGTTCTGGACGATGTCCACCTTCACGTCGAGGTCCGGGTAGATGTTGATCGCCGCGTCGGTGACGAGCAGCGGCCGGGGATAGGCGGGCACGTCCATCAGGAACACGTGGCTGATGCGCCGAGACGTGCGCAGGCCCGTGGCCGAGGGCACCACCGCCGCCATCAGCTCGTCGGTGTGCAGGCTGCCCTTCATCAGCGATTCGACCTCGCCCGAGCGCGCCATCTCGACGGCGCGCGTGGCGGCGGCGTGGCTGTGCTCGGCATCGACGACGCGATAGGGGGCGAGATCCACGCCTTCGGCGTCCGCGACCGCGGCGATCTTCACCGCCGGCCCGACCAGGATCGGCACGATCAGCCCGCGCTTGGCCGCCTCCAGCGGCCCCAGGAGCGAATCGCGGTCGCAGGGATGCACTACCGCACAGGTGACCGGCGCGACGTTCTGGCAGCGGCGCAGCAGCTTCGTGAACGCGTCGTTGTGGCGCAGGATCAGCTCCGGCGTCGCCACGTCGCTGTAGCTGATGTGCATGGTCGGGGCCTGGACCACGACCGTGCCGTTCACCACGTCGTGCGAGCCCAGCTTCACCCGGCAGTCGAACAGGATGACGTGGCCCTCGTCGCGCTTCTCGCGCGCGGTCACGGTCGCGATCAGCTCGTCGCCGAGGGTGACCGTGCCGGTGAAGCGCAGGTCCTGCGACAGGATCACGGTGCCCGGTCCCGGCAGCCGCCGGTTGAGCAGGCTGGACACCAGCGCCTCCGCGCCCACGGACCGCACCACCAGCCCGGTGGGCGGCTCCTCGCCGTCGGCGATGTGGAAGGGATCGACCTGGCCCGAGACCAGCGCGAGGGCCTCGAGGTCGGTCTGCGCCAGCCTGCGCGCGACCGTCACGCTCTCGCCGACCTGGATCTCGGCGTACGTTCGGTTGGTGTAGCTCTGCGGCTTCATCATCGGCTCAGGCCTCCTTCACTGCCGTCGCCACCTGCCATGTTGCGGCGCACATATCGACTCTAGCAGCTTGGCGTGGCGTTGGGCACCCTTACGATCCTCGTCCGGCAGTTACCGCGCGTCCTCTTCGCGGAGGACAGACAGCGGTGCAGACGAAAAGCGAGACTTGCACCCGTGACGGCGACCTACTTCGACTATCGGCACCATCCCGCGGTGCTGCCCGCACTCGACGACGGGCGAGATCTCCGGCGCCACCGCGTCGCGATCGTCGGCGGCGGACCCATCGGCCTCACGCTCGCGCTGGGGCTCGCCCGCCACGGCGTGCAGAGCGTGGTGCTTGAAGCCGACGACACGGTGTGCGTCGGCAGCCGTGCGGCGTGCATCTCGCGGCGCAGCCTGGAGATCTTCGCCGCGCTCGACTGCGCGGCGCCGATGCTCGCCAAGGGCCTGGCATGGACCGGCGGACGCTCGTTCTACCGTGATACCGAAGTGTTCCGCCTGGCGATGCCGCACGACGGCAACCAGCGCTTTCCGCCAATGATCAACCTGCAGCAGTGCTACGCGGAGCAGTATCTCGTCGATGCCTGCGCACGGCGGGCCGATCTCATCGAGTTGCGCTGGCAGTCGAAGGTCGCCGGCGTCCGGCCGCACGCGGACGGCGTGACGCTGGAGGTGGAGACGCCGGCGGGGGCGTATCGCCTGGAGGCCGGCTGGGTCGTTGCCTGCGACGGCGCACGCAGCGCCGTGCGCCAGGCCCTTGGGCTGAAGCTGACGGGCACGCAGTACGAGGGCCGCTACGTGATCGTGGACATCCGGCTGCGCAGCGACTACCCGACCGAGCGGCGCGCGTGGTTCGATCCGCCTTCCAATCCCGGCTCGACGCTGCTCATGCACAAGCAGCCCGACGACATCTGGCGCATCGACTACCAGCTCCGTGACGACGAGGATCCGGACGAGGCGGTCAAGCCGGAGAACGTGCTGCCGCGCGTCGCAAGCCACCTCGCGATGATCGGCGAGCGCGACGACTGGGAGCCGGTGTGGATCAGCATGTACAAGGCGAACGCGCTGACGCTCGAGCGCTATCGGCACGGGCGCGTGCTCTTCGCCGGCGACGCCGCGCACCTGGTGCCGATCTTCGGCGTGCGCGGCATGAACTCGGGCGTCGACGACGCCCACAACCTCGCCTGGAAGCTCGCGTTCGTCGAGCGCGGCCTGGCCGGCGAGGCGCTGCTCGACAGCTACTCCGACGAGCGCGTGCATGCCACCCACGAGAACCTGCGCTACGCCACGAAGAGCACGGAGTTCATGGCGCCCCCGTCGCACGGTTTCGCCCTGATGCGCGAGGCGGTGCTCTCGCTCGCCGAGCGCCACGCGTGGGTGCGCCCGCTCATCAACCCGCGCCAGACCAGCGCGATCGCGTTCCGAGAGTCCGCGCTCAACAGCCATCCGCAGCGCGACGCGGCGTTCGCGGCCGGACCGCATTGCGGCGCGGTGCTGCCCGAGTGCCCGGTGGTACTGCCCGACGGGCGTACGGGGCATCTGACCGAGCTCCTCGGCCGGGGCTTCACCGCGCTGGTGTTCGCCGCGGACGGCGCGGTGGCGCCGGAGCTCGCCGCCGCCCTGCAGCGGCTGACCGCGGGACGCGTGCCCTTCGATGCGCGCATCGTCGCCTCCCGGCGTGCGCCAGGCGCCGCGTTCCCGGTCGCGGTGGACGCCCCGGGCAGCGCCGCCGCGCTGTACGGCGCGGCGCAAGGCGCGGTGTACCTGGTGCGGCCCGACGGGCACCTGTGCGCGCGCTGGCGGGACGGCGCGGCGCAGGAGATCGAGGCGGCGGTGCAACGGGCGCTGTGCGAGGCCCCGCGCGCGTCGGTCGCGCTCGGCGCGCGCGCCGCGGGGAGCCGGACGTGACCGACGAGCAGCTCGACGCCGCATACACCGATGTCTGCCGCGCGCTCACCGACGCCGGCGAGGCGGGGGCCGAGCGGTTCCTTGCGCGGCTGGTGCTCCTGCTGATGCACGAGGTGGACGACCCGGCGCGGATCGCGCGCGCCGTGGAGGCGGCCCGGATCCAACGTTGACCAGGAGGGGGAACACCATGCAGGCCATCATTCGTGCACTCGCCGCGGCCGTGCTGCTCGCCGCCGCGCCGCTCGCCGCGGCGCAGGACATCGTGATCGGCTCGGTGCTGTCGCTCACCGGACCGGGCGCCTCGCTCGGCATTCCGGAGCGCAACACCATCGAGCTGCTGCCGACCACGGTGGCCGGGCGCAAGGTGCGCTACGTCGTGCTCGACGACGCGACCGACACCACGGCGGCGGTGCGCAACGCCCGCAAGCTCGTCACCGAGGACAAGGTGGACGTGATCATCGGTCCCACCGTCACGCCGACCTCGCTCGCCATGCTGGAGGTGATCGGGCCGGCCGAGACGCCGATGATCAGCCTCGCCGGCTCCGGGGTGATCGCCCATCCCGTGGAGGGGCACAAGCGCTTCTCTTTCAAGCTCGCGCCCAACGAGCCGCTGATGGCGGCGCGGGTCTTCGAGCACGCCACCAACAACAAGGTGAGGACGATCGCCTACATCGCGTTCGCCAACGCGTTCGGCGAATCGTTCACCTCCGAGATGCGCAAGGTCGGCGAGCTGCGCAAGGTGCAGACCGTCGCGCACGAGAAGTTCAATCCCACCGACACCAGCGTCACGCCGCAGGTGCTGAAGGTGCTTTCGCTCAATCCCGACGCCGTGCTCATCGCCGCGTCCGGCACGCCGGCGGCAACCCCGGTGATCGAGCTCCGGCGGCGCGGCTACAAGGGCATCATCTACCTGAACCAGGGCGTCGCCAACAACGACTTCCTGCGGGTCGGCGGCAAGGAGCTCGAGGGCGCGGTCTTCTCGGTGTCGCCGGTGCTGGTGGCCGAGCAGCTCGCCGACGCGAACCCGATCAAGAAGGTCGCGATGGAGTACGTGCGCAAGTACGAGGCGAAGCACGGACCGGGCAGCCGCACGCTGTTCGGCGCGACGGTGTGGGACGCCTGGCTGATCCTCGAGCGCGCCATCCCGATCGCGCTGAAATCCGGCCAGCCCGGCACGCCGGAGTTCCGCCGCGCCCTGCGCGACGCGATGGAGCAGACGCGGGAGCTCGTCGGCGCGCAGGCGGTGTTCAACCTGTCGCCGACCGACCACAGCGGCGGCGACCAGCGCGGCCAGGTGCTCGTCGAGATCCGCGACGGCAAGTGGAAGCTGCTGGCGCAGTGAGGGCGCCGCGCTGAGCTACACTCCCCGGCGGCGCACGGCGCGCGTCGCAAGCGACGCGCCGACGCCCCACCGAGGAGGAGCCATGCAGCACTGGATCCTGCCGCGCGGCGCCGCCGCGTCGGCGACCATCGACTGCGCGCGCGCCGCGCGGCTCATCGCCGCCGTCGGCGATCCTTCGCCGCCGGCCCTCGCGCGCGGCCTGCTCGACTCCGTGCGCGACCGCGTTCCCGTCCACCACTGCACGGTGTTCGCGTATCCGGCGGACGCGGCGCCCGTGATGGTGTCGGGCGCGAGCGCCGACGGCAGCCGCTGCACGGTTCCCGCGGGGGATGCATACGTCCGCCGCTTCTGGCGCGAGGACGGCAATCGCTCCATCGTCTCGCGCGCATCGCGCGCCGCGGCCGCGGTGGTGGTGCACCAGATGGGGGCGGACGAGATCCGCGATCCGGAGTATCGCCACGTCTGCTACGCCGCGAACCGCATCGGCGACCGGCTGTGCGTCCTCGCGCCCAGCGGTCCCCGCGCGTGGCTCGGGGTCAACTTCTACCGGGACCGGGAGCGGGGCCGCTTCACGGCGGGCGATACCGCCGCGTTCCACGGCCTCGCGCCGCTGCTCGCGGAGGTCGCGCTGCGCCATCACCGGCTCGTCGGCGGCAGCGCATCGGCCGCCGAGCGGCTGCGGGCGGCGCAGCCGGCGCTCACCGAGCGCGAGGTGCAGGTGCTCGCGCTCCTCGCCGAGGGCCTCACCGTGGACGGCGCCGCGGCGGAACTCGGCATCAAGCCCACCAGCGTGATCACCTACCGCAATCGCGGCTATCAGCGTCTCGGCATCCATTCGCGGCGCGAGCTCTTCGCGCGACTGATGACCTGACGGCCGCTTCCCGCGCGGCGCCGTTGTAGCGCTTGCGTGCCTCCGCAAGCATTACCGCCCCCATGCGGCCGCGCGCCGCCTGCGCGCGTGCGCGGCGCTCGGAACGATAGTTGCTGAACTTCCCCGGAGCCTGTTCAGAACCTTCCTCCCAGACCCGTGACGCCCGACGACGAAACGCTACGCATCCCCGCCGTGCAGGAGGCGCTGGAGATCGGGCGCCGCACGGTCGAGACCGGCCGCGTGCGCATCCGCAAGGAGATCGCGACGCGCAACGTGCAGGTCGATGCACCGCTGGTGCAGGAGCACG
Source organism: uncultured Enterobacteriaceae bacterium (assembly GCA_964552535.1). Classification (GTDB taxonomy): domain Bacteria; phylum Pseudomonadota; class Gammaproteobacteria; order Burkholderiales; family SG8-39; genus CAZKHE01. The sequence goes on from CAZKHE010000016.1 coordinate 50,805, forward strand.
TCGTCATCGAGCGCGTGCCCGTCGACCGCGAGGTCGATCGCGACGCGCCGCCGGCGGTGCGCGAGGAGGACGGCGTGCTCGTGGTGCCGGTGCTCGAGGAGGTGCTCGTCGTCGAGCGCCGCCTGGTGCTGAAGGAGGAGCTGCGCGTGACGCGCCTGCGCGAGGAATCGCGCGTGGTGCAGGACGTGCCGCTCGCCGAGGAACGCGTGATCGTCGAACGCGTGGACGTCGGTCCGGCGGACGTGCGCTAGCGGATGGACAGGGAAGTCGTTTCAATCAACCGGCGGTCATCGTGAGGGACAAGTCATGGCAGTGAAGGTCATCGGGGTTTTCGATTCCATGGACGATGCGAACCGGGTGCGCGAGCGCCTGGTCGCGGACGGCATTCCGGCGGGCGACATCCGCATGGGGCCGGACGAGGGCACCATGTCCACCAGCACCACCACCACGAGCGGCGATCACGAGCACGATCGCGGCTTCTTCGCGTGGCTCAAGTCGCTCTTCACCGACGAGGACGACGAGTACGTGCACAGCACGTCCGAGGCCGTGCGCCGCGGCAGCTGCGTCCTCGCGGTGGACGCGCGCGACGAGACGCAGGCGGAGAGCGTGGAGCGCGTGATGCAGCAGCACAACGCCGTGGACGTCGACCAGCGCGCCGAGCGCTGGCGTGCCGAGGGCTGGACGAGCTTCGACGCCACGCGGCCCCGGCTCACCGGCGCCGACCTCGATCGCGAGCGCCAGCTCAACACCGAGCACGAGCGCATCCCGGTGGTACGCGAGGACGTGCGCATCGGCAAGCGCGAGGTGATGCGCGGCGGCGTGCGCGTCGTGACGCGCGTGGTCGAGCGGCCGGTCGAGGAGCAGGTGACGCTGCGCGAGGAGCATGCGCACGTCGAGCGGCACAAGGTGGACCGGGCGGCCACCGATGCCGAGATGCGCGGCATGAAGGAAGGGACCATCGAGGTCACGGAACGCTCCGAGGAGCCGGTGGTGCAGAAGACCTCGCGCGTGGTCGAGGAGGTCGAGGTCGGCAAGCAGGTCGGCACGCGGACCGAGAAGGTGCGCGACACCGTGCGCGAGACCAAGGTCGAGGTCGAGCAGATGGCCGCGAAGAACACCGGCGAGGCGGGTCGGCAGCAATCCGGCACCGTCACCGGCGGCCAGCAGCCAGGCGCCACCCCCACCGATCGCGAGCTGCGCACCGGCAGCGGTCCGACGATCGATCCCACTCCCGGCGGCGTTCCGGGCAAGCGCCAGCAGGGCTAGGGTTCGTGCCCGGTGACGCGCTGCATGCTCGCGGCGCGTCACCGCCGCCGCGACGCGGCAGCGGCCGGCGTACGTCCCGTGCACGGCGCGGCGCTGGAACCGCGGCGCGGCATGACGGGCCGCTTGCGCTTCGCGTATCCTTGGGCGCTTTCGCTGCTCGCGTCCCCGCGCGGGACCCTCCGCCGTGCCCATTCGCGCCTCCCTCAGGAAGAACTTCTACAAGGACTCCGTTGCGCTGATGCGCATCTCGCAGCAGGTGCTCGCCGATGGTGTCATCGGCCGGGCATCGCTCGTGATGGGCACGCCGGCGAACAAGGACATCCTCGCGCAGGCCGGGCTGCTCGCCGACTCGCTCGGCGCGGCACAACCCGCCGATCTCATGATCGTCCTCGAAGGCGCCGACGAGGGCGCGCTCGATGCGGCGATGACGCGCATCGCCGCGCTGCTCGAAGGCGAGCGGCCGACCGGCGCCGCCGCCGGCGTGGCGGAGCTCGCGCCGCGCTCCCTCGCGATGGCGCTCGAGCGCCAGGCGCAGATCAACCTCGCGCAGATCTCCGTGCCGGGCCCGTACGCGGGCGCCGAGGCGCTCAAGGCGCTGCGGCGCGGGCTGCACGTCTTCCTGTTCAGCGACAACGTGCCGCTGGAGGAGGAGCGCGCGGTGAAGGCACTGGCCGCGAGCAAAGGCCTGCTCGTGATGGGCCCGGACTGCGGGACCGCGATCCTCGGCGGCGTGCCGCTCGGCTTCGCCAATGCGGTGCGCCGCGGGCCGATCGGCCTCGTCGGCGCCTCCGGAACCGGGCTGCAGCAGGTCACCACGCGCATCCACGCGCTCGGCGGCGGCGTGTCGCATGCCATCGGCACCGGCAGCCGCGACGTCTATGACGCGGTGGGCGGCACGACGCTGCTCGCGGGACTGGACCTGCTCGCCCGCGACGACGCGACGCGCGTCATCGTCATCGTGTCCAAGCCGCCACAGCCCCAGGTGCTCGACAAGGCGCTCGCACGCGCACGCGACGCGGGCAAGCCGGTCGTGGTGCTGTTCCTCGGTGCCACCGTGGCGAGCGCGGGCAACATCCACGGCGTGGCGACGCTCGACGAGGCGGCCGGCGCCGCCGTCGCGCTCGCGAATGGCGAGACGCCGGGGCGCACGGAGCCCGAGCCGGTCCCGGGGCTCGACGCCGCGATCGCGAAGCTCGCCGGCACCCAGACACTGGTGCGCGGTCTTTTCTCCGGCGGCACCTACTGCACCGAGGCGCAGCTCGTGTGGCGCGACGCGGGACTCGAGACGTGGTCCAACGCGCCGCTCGACCCGGCGCACGCGCTGCCCGCCGGCGAGCGCGCGAAGGGCCACAGTGCGATCGACCTCGGCGCCGACGAGTTCACCGTGGGCCGCCCGCACCCGATGATCGATCCGGCGATGCGCATCGAGCGGATCCTCGCCGAGGCGCGCGACCCGGCGGTGGCCGCGCTGGTCCTCGACGTGGTGCTCGGCTACGGGGCCCATGCCGACCCGGCCGGCGCGCTCGCACCGGCCATCCGCGAAGCACGCGCCCATGCCGCGCAGCAGGGCCGCGAGCTCGTGGTGATCGCGTTCGCCTGCGGCACCGAGGACGATCCGCAGCCGCTCTCGCAGCAGCGCGCGAAGCTCGCCGAGGCCGGGGCGCTCCTCGCGCCCGGCTCGGCGGCGGCCGCGCTCTCCGCCGCGCGCGTCGTCCGGCGCTGAACACCGTGGGCGAGCGCTTCGATCCGCGGCTCATCGTCGTCGCGTTCGGCGGCAATGCGGTCTATCCGCCCAACATCCGCGGCACCGCGCAGGAGCAGCTCGACATCATGGCCGCGGCCTGCGAGGGTCTGGTGCCGGTCTTCCGCGAGGGCTACCGCGCCGTCATCACGCACGGCAACGGCCCGGTGGTGGGGAACATCCTCTTCCGCATGGCGCGCACCTCGCAGGAGCTCTCGCCCATGCCGATGGACGTCTGCGTCTCGCACTCGCAGGGCGGCATGGGCTACATGCTGCAGCAGAGCCTCGCCAACGTGCTGCATCGCCACGGCATGTCGCTCGGCGTGTCGTCGGTGGTCACCGAAGTCGAGGTCGACCCGCGCGATCCCGCGTTCACCCATCCCACCAAGCCGGTCGGCAAGTTCTTCAGCGAGGCCGACGCCAGGCGCATCGCCGCCGAGACCGGCTGGGATTTCGACGAGGACTCGGGCCGCGGCTGGCGCCGCATCGTGCCCTCGCCGATGCCGCTCGCGATCCTCGACGCGCCGGCCATCAACGCGCTGCT
>CAZKHE010000017.1:0-54249 GCA_964552535.1 uncultured Enterobacteriaceae bacterium
TCTTTCAACTACGGAAGGAGTCTAGCTATGGCAACGAAGAAGAAAGCTGCGAAGAAGACCGCCGCGAAGAAGCCCGCGAAGAAGGCTGCGAAGAAAAAGGCTGCGAAGAAGAAAGCGGCCAAGAAACCGGCCAAGAAGAAAGCCTCAGCCAAGAAAAAGCCGTCAAAGAAGAAGGCCTCAAAGCCCTCAAGAAAGGCTTCAGCCAAGAAAAAGCCTTCAAAGAAGGTGACCAAGGCGAAGAAGCCTGCGGCAAAGAAGAAAGCACCTGCGAAGGTGGCGCGGAAAGCGGCCGCGAAGGCGCCGGTAGTCAAGGCGCCCGTGGCCAAGGCAGCACCGGCCCCGGTGGCAGCGGCTCCGGCCGCTCCGTCGACGGCGGCGACGCCTGGCGTGAAGACCGCGTTGAACCCGGCGGCGGCCTGGCCGTTTCCGACCGGTTCCCGTCCCTAGCGGGTGTCGAATGTTCTGCGGCCGGCTCATGTTGCGGCATGGGCCGACCGCAGACATTCGGTTGGTGTGTCTGTCCCCGGCTGTTCCGACCGATGACGACGGCGCATTCTACCGTCGCTTGAGCGGAGAGCCGGGCATCTTTTGCCCCGGAATTTTTGATGACGCGCTGCAACAAAGCGCAGTGGAGACAGGCCCTTAGGCGCCAGAACGGACGTCGTTTCCACGGTGGTTGACTGGACCTAAGTATTTCATTACAATCGCCTTTCATTAATTCAATCTGCTCGTTCAAGTCGGCAGGATCTTTGCGGAAGACGCTTCGGCCAAGGCAGCGTCGAAGCTTCCTCGGAGAGCATCAGTAGGTGCACGGACGCGCGCGCCCAGCCGGTCCGGTGGTCACCGCTCTAAGCAGGTTCGAACGGGTCCGCCGCGGCGGCGGGCCCCGGTTCAACTGTGGCCCGATCGCGGCAGTCGCACGGGCCCTGGCGTGGAGGTGATGGAGCATGAAACTGTCCGAACTGCGGGCGTTTGCCCGCCGCGGCTGGCGCGCGCTCATCGCGACCCTGCACAACGGACTCGCGGCCGTGGGACTGGCGGCGATCGCATTCGTGGCGCTCGACGGCTCGACGCTGCTGCAGGCGGCCACGAGCGTCGACGAGGCGTCGCAGGCGGCCCAGACAGAGACGGCGCCGCCGGTCTCGACCGCCGAGCCCGATCCGCTCTATCGGGCGCTGGCGATGCAGGTGGCGAAGAAGTACCGCGTCGCCGCCGATGCAGCCGAGCCGCTGGTGCACGAAGCCTTCGCGACGGGGCGGGCGATCGGCGTGGATCCGCTGCTGATCCTCGCCGTGATCTCCGTGGAGTCGCGCTTCAATCCCATCGCCGAGAGCGACTACGGCGCGCGCGGCCTCATGCAGGTGGTGCCGCGTTTCCACCTCGACAAGCTCGCCCACCACGGCGGCCACGATGCCGTGCTCGATCCGCGCACGAACATCCGCGTGGGCGCGACGATCCTCAAGGAATACATCCAGCGGATGGGCAGCGTCGAGGCCGGGCTGCAGATGTACGCCGGCGCGCTCGACGACGCCAGCACGGCCTATGCGCAGCGGGTCATGAGCGAGAAGCAGTGGCTGCAGCGGGTGCAGCCGCCGGTGCGCCGCAACGCGACGCCGGCCTGACGCCGTGCCTCACCGGAGCGCGCGTGCGAGCCGCTCCACGCCGTCCTCCAGATCGCGCATCGCCCGCGTGTAGGCGAAGCGCACGTGCCGTTCGGCGCGGTGAGTGCCGAAGTCCACGCCCGGCGTGAACGCCACGCCTGCTTCCTCGAGGACGCGCATCGTGAGCGCGACCGGATCGTTCCCGAAGCGGGTGCAGTCCGCGTATACGTAGAACGCGCCGTTCGGCGTGACCGGCACGCCGAAGCCGATCTCGCGCAGCGCCGGCACCAGGAAATCGCGGCGACGTTCGAACTCGCGGCGGCGTTCCTCCAGGATGTCGAGCGTGCGCGGGTGGAACGCCGCGAGCGCCGCGTACTGCGCCGGCGCGGACACGCAGATAAAGGCGTTCTGCGCGAGCCGTTCCATGACTGCCACCGCCTCGGGCGGCGCGACCAGCCAACCGAGCCGCCAGCCGGTCATGTTGAAATACTTGGAGAAGCTGTTCACGACGAACAGCGTCTCGTCGAGCGCAAGGGCCGTCCACTCCGGCGTCCCGTACACCAGGCCCTGGTAGATCTCGTCCACCAGCACCCAGCCGCCGCGTTCGCGCGCGACGGCGGCGATCGCGACGAGCGTCTCCCGGGTGATCGTCGTGCCGGTCGGATTGGAGGGCGAGGCGATCATCACGCCGCGCGTGCGCGGGCCCCAGTTCGCACGGACGTGCTCCGCGGTGAGCTGGTAGGCGGTGTCTGCACCCACCGGAATCATGCGCGCGCTGCCCTCGAACAGCCGAACGAAGTGGCGGTTGCAGGGGTAGCTGGGATCGGGCAGCAAGACCTCGTCGCCGGGTTCGATCAACGCGCCCATCGCCAGCAGGAAGGCCCCCGACGCCCCGGCGGTCACCATGATGCGTGCCGCGGGGACGTCGACCCCGAATCGCTCGGCGTAGAAGCGCGAGATGGCCGCGCGCAGGGCGGGAATGCCGAGGGCATCGGTGTAGCCCATCGGCTCCCGCTGCAGGGCGGCGATCGCGGCCTCGATGACCGGCGGCGGCGCGGCGAAGTCGGGCTGGCCGATCTCCATGTGCACGACGCGCCGCCCGGCGGACTCGAGCTCGGCGGCGCGCCGCCCGACTTCCATGACCCGGAAGGGCTGGATCTCGCCCATGCGCGTCGCGAGGCGGACGCGGTCGACGCGCGCGTGGTCGCGCGGTTGTGCACTAGTGCTCTCGATCGGCATGCGGTCCATTCTAACCCGCGGAATCCCGCGCCGAGGCGTGCGTAAATCCATGTTTGCACAGGCGGACGCCGCTAGACTCAGCCGATCCCTGCAACGGCCGTAAAGGCCATCGTTACGCATGCGCGAGATCGCGCTGGAACGCGAGCACGTGGTCTGGGCCCTGGCGGCGATGTGCCAGCTCCACCGCGTGCCATTCGACGGCGACCTGGTGCTGCGCGCATTCCCGCCGCCCTACAGCCTCGAGACGCTCGTGCACGCGGCCGGGACGCTCGGGTTCCGGGTGGGCGCAACGGACCTTGCGGCCGCTGCCCTCCAGCCGGGCCATCTGCCGTGCCTCGCATTGATCCGCGACGACGCCGGGGAGGCTCCGTCCTCGACCGCGCGCTGCGTGCTGCTGGTGCGGGCCGCCGGCGACGAGGTGGCGTTCGTCGCGCCCGGTAATCCGAATCCACAATCCCAGCCCATCGATGCGTTTGCCGCGTCCTACGCCGGAACCGTGGTGCGCTTCGCTCCCCAGGCGGCGGCGCCGGCCGACCACGGTGCCGCCGCCGCGGCACGCCCGCCGGCGTTCGGTTTCCGCTGGTTCGTGCCCGAACTGCTGAAGCACCGCCGGATCTGGCGCGACGTGCTGCTCGCCTCGGCGGCGATCCAGCTCCTCGCCCTGGCCGTGCCGCTGTTCACGCAGGTCGTGATCGACAAGGTGGTGGTCCACCGCACCGAGAACACGCTTATCGTCATCGGCGCCGCACTCGCCGTGGTGATGGCCTTCAGCGCGGTGATGAGCTGGATCCGCCAGTACCTCGTCCTGCACACCGGCAACCGCGTGGATGCCGTCCTCGGGACGCGCGTGTTCGAGCACCTGCTGGCGCTGCCGCCGCGGTATTTCGAGCACCGGCCCACCGGAACCGTCGTCGCTCGGCTGCACGGCGTCGAGACGATCCGCGAGTTCGTCAGCGGAGCCGCGGTCACGCTCGTGCTGGACCTGCCGTTCCTCGCGGTGTTCCTCGCGATCATGCTGTACTACTCGTGGGCGCTCACGCTCATCACGCTCGGCATCCTCGCGGTCATCGTCGCGTTGAGCCTCGCGCTGGTGCCGCTCATCCGCGCGCGGCTGAACAAGCAGTTCCTGCTCGGGGCGCGCAACCAGGCGTTCCTGACGGAGTACGTCTCCGGCATGGAGACGGTGAAGTCGCTGCAGATGGAGCCGCAGCTGCGTGCGCGCTACGGCGACTACGTCGCCGACTATCTCGCCGCCGGGTTCGACACGCGGCAGCTCTCGAACACCTACAACGTCGCCGCCACGACGCTCGAGCAGCTGATGACGCTGCTCATCCTCGTCGCCGGCGCGTGGATCGTGATGCACAACCCGGGCTTCACCATCGGCATGCTGGTCGCGTTTCAGATGTTCGCCGGCCGGGTGTCGCAGCCGATGCTGCGCCTCGTCGGCCTGTGGCAGGAGTTCCAGCAGGCTGCGGTCGCGGTGAGGCGACTCGGAGACGTGCTGGACGCGCCTACCGAGCCGTATTCCCTCGTCCCCGCGCGCGCCGGCGGCGAGGCCGCGGACATCGAGATCGAAGGCCTCGCTTTCCGCTACGCCGAGAACCTGCCGTACCTGTACGAAAACCTCAGCCTGCGGCTGCGGCCGGGCGCATGCACCGCGCTGATGGGCCCCTCGGGCAGCGGCAAGAGCACCCTCGCGCGGCTGCTGCAGGGGTTCTACCTGCCGAGCGACGGCGCCATCCGGCTCGGCGGGCGGGACATCCGCAACATGGCTGCGAACGAGCTGCGCGCGAACTTCGGGGTGGTTCCGCAGGAGACGGTGCTCTTCTCCGGCACCATCTACGAGAACCTGATCCTCGCCAACCCGCACGCCTCGTTCCAGCAGGTGGTGCAGGCCTGCCGCATGGCGGAGATCCACGAGGCCATCGAGCGGATGCCGGACGGCTACCAGACCCGGCTCGGCGAGCACGGCACCGGCCTCTCGGGCGGGCAGCGCCAGCGCCTGGCCATCGCGCGGGCGCTGCTCAAGCGGCCGCGCTTCCTCATCTTCGACGAGGCCACCGCGAACCTCGACCACGAGACGGCCGAGGCGTTCGCGCGCACCGTGAACCAGCTCAAGGGCCGCGTCACCATGCTGTTCATCGCCCACGCCCTGCCGCGCGCCCTCCAGGTCGACGAGATCGTGCGCCTCGGCACGCCCGCAGCCCCGGCGCCCATCCGGCCGGTGCGGCTGTCGGAGGCCTGAGCATGGAGGCGTTCACGCGCGTGCGCACGCTCCGCGCCGATCCGCTGGACTTCGCGCCCGGCATCCTGCGGCTGGAGCAGGCGCCTCCATCGCCGTTGCCGCGCTACGTGCTCTGGACCCTGCTCGCGCTGGTGGCGGTCGCCCTCGCATGGTCGGCGTTCGGTCGCCTCGACATCATCGCCGTTGCGCCCGGGCGGCTGGTGCCGGAGAGCTACCTGCAGATCGTGCAGCCGGCCGAGCCGGGGGTGGTGCGCGAGCTGCTGGTGCGCGAAGGCGACACGGTGAAGGCCGGGCAGGTGCTCGCTCGCATGGACATGCGCACCTCGGACGCCGACCGCCGGCAGCTCGACAACGAGATCGCGCTCACCGCGCTGCGGCTGCGGCGCGTCGACGCGGAGCTCGCCGGCGTCGCGCTCACCCCGAAGCCCGGAGAGCGCAGCGAGCTCTTCGCGCAGGTCGAGGCGCAGTTCAAGGCGCGCCGGCAGGCCTATCTGGACGCGGTGGAGACCGAGCGCTCGACCCTCGTCCGGGCCGAGCAGGAGCGGTCGGCGGCGAAGGAGGTCGAAGCCAAGCTGGAGAAGGTGCTGCCGATCTACCGGGAGCAGGAGGCCGCGTTCGACAAGCTCACCAGGGAGGGCTATTCGGGACGGCTCATGTCGCTCGAGAAGCAACGCGAGCGCATCGAGAAGGAGCAGGAGCTGAAGGCGCAGCAGTTCGCGATCGCCGCGCTCACGGCGACCATCGAGCAGGCCCACCGCCGGATCGCGCAGATCACGTCCAACTACCGCCGCGAACTGCAGGACGAGCGCGTACAGGCCGAGGCGCTCGCCGTGCGGCTGGAGCAGGAGCGCCGCAAGCAGTCGGTGCGGCAGGAACTGATGGAGCTGCGTGCGCCGCAGGACGGCATCGTCAAGGACTTCGCGACCCACACCGTGGGCAGCGTGCTGTCGCCGGGCACCGTGCTGATGACCCTCGTCCCCGTGGGCGGCGGCATGCAGGCCGAAGTGTGGGTGACCCACGACGACGTCGGCTTCGTGCGCGAACGCCAGCCCGCCCAGGTGAAGCTCGCCGCCTATCCGTTCCAGAAGTACGGAATGCTCGAAGGCCGCGTGCGGCGCGTGAGTCCGGATGCGAGCGACGCAGGCGACGCGCGCGGCGACCGGCGCGGGGGCGAGGCGGGAGGCGCGGGCTACCGGACGCTCGTCGCCATCGACACGCCGTATCTCGAGTCAGCCGACGGCCGCCGCCACGTCCTGCAGCCCGGGATGCAGGTCACCGCGGAGATCCACCTCGGTACGCGCACGGTGCTCGAATACCTGCTGTCGCCGGTGCAGCGCGCGGTGCACGAAGCCGCCCGCGAGCGCTGAGCGCGCCTAGAAGCCGATCCCCACCCCGCCGCGCCAGCCGGACCCCCACGGGCCCCAGCCGTAGCCCGCGTATGGATGCACCCGCGGGCCCCATCCCGGACCCCACCAGTATGGATCGCGATACGCGGGGGCGCGCACGAAGGCGTCCCGCTGCCGGCGCGCCTGGGCCTCGGCGTCGGCCTGGCGCGTGGCCGCGTCGATGCGCTGCGCCTCGCGCTCGTGGCTGTCGATGTAGGCGATGACCTGCTCGGAGACGCCGCGGCTGCGCAGCGAGGCGCGGTCCGCGTCGCTCAGATTGAAGCGCGAGCCGGTCTGGAACAGCCGCTCGATGATCGCTTCGGGCGGCGTGCCGGCACGCGACATGCCGACCACTTCCTCGAGCGACAGCCGCGCGGGCGCTGCGGGGCCGAGCGACGCGAGCACGTCCGGCGACAGGCGCTCCAGGCGCGGGTTGCCGGTGGGGTCGCGCTGGGCCGCCGGTGCGGCGCAACCGCCGAGGGCCGCGGCCGCGAGAAGGAGGAGGGCGATGCGCATGGTCTCGTCCATGAACGGTTGGAGCGGTCGGCGCGTTGACCGGTTCCCGCGGCGACGCGGCCGGGCCGAAGCGTGGCGAAGCACTATACTTGGCTCGACTGGAAAAGAATCCCGCTTCATAGGTGGAATGAGAATGGAAGAGACCTTCCGCAAGGCCGCCCTCGACTATCACCGGCTGCCCCGGCCCGGCAAGCTCGCGGTCACGGCGACGAAGGGCCTGATCAACCAGCGCGACCTCGCGCTCGCGTATTCGCCCGGCGTGGCCGCCGCCTGCGAGGAGATCGTGCGCGACCCGGCCGAGGCGCGCAACCTCACCTCGCGCGGGAACCTCGTCGGCGTCGTCACCAACGGCACGGCGGTGCTCGGGCTCGGCGCCATCGGTCCGCTCGCAGCGAAACCGGTGATGGAGGGCAAGGGCGTGCTCTTCAAGAAGTTCGCCGGCATCGACTGCTTCGACATCGAGGTCAACGAGCTCGACCCGGACAAGCTCGTGGAGATCATCGCCGCACTCGAGCCGACCTTCGGCGGCATCAACCTCGAGGACATCAAGGCGCCGGAGTGCTTCTACATCGAGCGCAAGCTGCGCGAGCGGATGAAGATCCCGGTGTTCCACGACGACCAGCACGGCACCGCGATCATCGTCGGCGCCGCGTTGCTCAACGGCCTGCGCGTGGTCGGCAAGGACATCCGCGAGGTGAAGCTCGTCGTCTCCGGTGCCGGAGCCGCCGCGCTGTCGTGCCTCGACCTGCTGGTCTCGATGGGCCTGCCCGTCGAGCACATCTGGGTGTCGGACATCAAGGGCGTGGTGTACCAGGGGCGCGTCGAGGAGATGGACGAGAACAAGGCGCGCTACGCGCGCCGCACCGAGGCGCGCACGCTGGGCGAGATCATCGACGGCGCCGACGTCTTCCTCGGGCTGTCGGCGGGCAACGTGCTGAAGCCGGAGATGGTGAAGCGCATGGCGGCGAAGCCGCTCATCCTCGCGCTCGCCAATCCCAATCCGGAGATCCTGCCCGACGTCGCGAAGGCGGCGCGCCCGGATGCGGTGATCGCGACCGGCCGCTCCGACTATCCGAACCAGGTCAACAACGTCCTGTGCTTCCCGTTCATCTTCCGCGGCGCGCTGGACGTCGGCGCCACGCAGATCAACGAGGCGATGAAGCTCGCGGCGGTGCGCGCCATCGCCGATCTCGCCATGGCCGAGCAGTCGGAGGTGGTGACGGCGGCGTATGGCACCTCGAACCTGCGCTTCGGGCCCGAGTACCTGATCCCGCGGCCGTTCGATCCGCGGCTGATCGTGGAGATCGCGCCGGCGGTCGCCAAGGCGGCGATGGACTCGGGCGTCGCCACGCGCCCGATCGAGGACTTCTCGGCCTACCGCGACTCGCTGCAGCAGTTCGTGTACTCCTCCGGCCTGCTGATGAAGCCGCTGTTCTCTGCCGCGAAGGCGAACCCGCGCCGCATCGTCTACGCCGAGGGCGAGGACGAGCGCGTGCTGCGGGCCGTGCAGGCGGTGCTCGACGAGCGGCTCGCCCGCCCGGTGCTCATCGGCCGGCCCGCGGTGATCGAACGGCGCATCGAGGCCTACGGGCTGCGCATGAAGCCCGGCGTGGACTTCGAACTGGTCAATCCCGAGTGGGACGAGCGCTACCGCGACTACTACCACGAGTATCACCGGCTCACCGAGCGGCGCGGCGTCTCGCTGCAGTACGCGAAGATCGAGATGCGCCGGCGCAACACGCTCATCGGGGCGATGATGATCCACCGCGGCGAGGCCGACGGCATGATCTGCGGCACCTTCGGCACGCACGGCCTGCACCTGCACTACATCGACCAGGTGATCGGCCGCAGTGCCGGGGTGCATCACTACTATGCGATGAACGTGCTGATGCTGCCCAAGCGCACCGTGTTCATCTGCGACACCTACGTGAACCTCGATCCGACCGCCGAGCAGGTCGCGGAGATGACGCTGCTCGCCGCCGAGGCGATCCGCCGCTTCGGCGTGGAGCCGAAGGTTGCGCTGCTTTCGCATTCGTCGTTCGGCACCAGCGACGCGCCGACCGCGCGCAAGATGCGCGCCGCACTCGCGCTGATCACCGCCGCCGATCCCGAGCTCGAGGTCGAGGGCGAGATGCACGGCGACGCGGCGCTCTCGGAGGCGGTGCGCACCAACGCCTTCCCCAACTCGCGCCTCAAGGGCGAGGCGAACCTGCTCATCATGCCGACGCTCGATGCCGCCAACATCGCCTTCAACCTGCTCAAGACGGCGGCCGGCGACGGCATCACCGTCGGCCCGGTGCTGCTCGGGGCGGCCCGGCCGGTGCACATCGTCACCCCCTCGGCGACGGTCCGGCGGCTGGTCAACATGACCGCGCTCACCGCGGTGGACGCGAACGCCTCGATGCGCTGACGGCGGCGTGGCGCGCGCCCGGACCGGTCTCGTCCTCACCGGTGGTGGGGCACGCGCGGCCTACCAGGTCGGCGTGCTCCAGGCCGTCGCGGAGATCCTCGGGCGCGGCGGACCGACACCCTTCGAGATCCTGTGCGGCACGTCCGCCGGCGCGATCAACGCGTGCGCGGCGGCGACGAGCGCCGACGACTATGCGGCCGGCGTGCGCGCGATGACCGAGTGGTGGAGCGGCCTGCGCGCCGAGGACGTCTACCGCACGGACGCCTGGGGCATCGCGAGCTCCGGCGCACGCTGGCTCGGCGCCCTCACGCTGTTCTATCGCGGCAACCCGGTATCGCTGCTCGACAACACGCCCCTGCGGGCGCTGCTGGAGCGCACGCTGCGCTTCGAACGCATCCAGGCGCACATCGACGCCGGCCGGCTCTACGCGGTGGCGGTGACCGCCTCGGGCTACACCTCCGGGCAGAGCGTGACGTTCTACCAGGGGGGGCCCGGGGTCGTGGCGTGGGAGCGGTCGCAGCGCATCGGCGCGGCCACCCCGATGGACCTCGACCTGCTGATGGCGTCGAGCGCGCTGCCGTTCATCTTCCCGGCGGTGAAGTACCACCGCGAGTATTTCGGCGACGGCTCGATGCGGCAGATCGCCCCGATCAGCCCGGCGCTGCACCTCGGCGCCGATCGCGTGTTGATCATCGGCACCGGCCGACAGTCGGCCGATCCGCAGCGCGTGCGCGGGACGCTGTACCCGTCGCTCGCGCAGATCGCCGGCCACGCGCTGAACTCCATCTTCCTCGACAGCCTGCAGGTGGACATCGAGCGCCTGCAGCGCATCAACCGCACGCTCGAGCTGATCGATCCGGACCGCGCGCGGGAGGCGGGGCTTGCGCTCCGGCGCATCGAGGTGCTGGTGATCTCGCCCTCCCAGCCGATCGAACGCATTGCCGCGCGGCACGTGCAGCGATTGCCGGCGACGATCCGGTTCCTGCTGCGCGCCGTGGGCGCGATGAATCGCAACGGCTCGAACCTGGCGAGCTACCTGCTGTTCGAGCCCGCGTTCACGCGCGAGCTGATCGACCTCGGGCGCGCGGATACGCTGGCGCGGCGGGACGACCTGCTGGCGTTTTTCGGGGGCGGCCACTAAACTGGGATCGACTGTCGGCCGATCCCGCGGCTGCGAGAACGCCATGACCCAGACGCCTCCCCTGCAGGACCCGTTCGAGATGCTGCGCAAGATGTGGTCGGCCGCGCCGGTGCCGGGCATGAGCATGATGCCCCCCATGCTGGACGCCGGCGAGATCGACAAGCGCATCGCCGACCTGAAGTCGGTGGAGAACTGGCTGTCGATGAACCTCTCGATGCTGCGCATGAGCATCCAGGGGCTGGAGGTGCAGAAGGCCACGCTCTCCGCGTTCCGCACCATGCAGGAGACGCAGGGGGCCGCGCAGCAGCAGTTCGCGGAGGCGGCGACCGCGGCCACGGCGGCGGCATCGAGCGCCGCAACCTCGGCCGCCGAGGCCTGGTGGAGCCTGCTGCAGGGCCAGGCCGGCGATCCGTCCAAGGGCGGCCCCGCGGACGCCAAATGACGTTCCGCGCCGGACACGCAGCCGCCGACGACTGGCGCGAGGCGGCGCGGCGCTGCCTCGACGCGGCAGGGGACGCCCGCGAGGCGACGCTCGGCTTCCTGTACCTCTCCGACCGCCTCGAAGGCGATCCGGCGGAAATCCTCGATCACATGCGCCGGGCCACCGGCGTGCGCCACTGGGTCGGGTCGGTGGGCGTCGGCGTGCTCGCCAGCGGCGCCGAGTACCTGGACGAACCCGCGATGGCGATGCTGCTCGCCGACTTTCCCGAGGGCGAGTTCAGCGTCTTCTCCGGCAAGGCACGCGCCCCCCAGCCGGGCACGCGCACCCCGAGCGGCGCCGCCGCCGCGCACTTCGCCGTGGTCCATGCGGACCCGTCCACCGACGACATGCCCGAGCTGATCGAGGACATGTCGATGAAGGTGGGCTCGGGCTTTCTCGTCGGCGGCCTGTCCAGCGCGCGCGGGGAGGCGTACCAGATCGCCGACGAGGTGCTGCGCGGCGGGCTCTCCGGCGTGGTGTTCTCCGATCGCATCCAGGTGGCGACGCGGCTCACGCAGGGCTGCAGCCCGGTCGGACCGCGCCACGTCGTCACCGAGGCGCAGCGCAACATCCTCGTGACGCTGGACGGCCGTCCCGCGCTGGAGGTGTTCAAGGAAGACATCGGCGACGCCGCGGCGCGCGACCTGCGCCGCGCTTCGGCTTACCTGCACGCCGCATTGCCGGTCGCCGGGTCCGACACCGGCGACTACCTCGTACGCAACGTGATGGGCGTCGATCCGCAGAACAACCTGCTCGCCATCGGCGCGTACGTCGAGACCGGGCAGTCGGTGATGTTCTGCAAGCGCGACGCGCAGAGCGCGCGCGAGGACCTCGAGCGCATGCTCGCGAGCATCACCGCCGAACGCGGGCGCCCGCGCGGCGGCCTGTACTACGCCTGCCTCGGGCGCGGCGCGCAGATGTTCGGACGCAAGTCGCGGGAGATGGAGATGGTGCGCGATGCCCTGGGCGACGTGCCGCTGGTCGGCTTCGCCTGCAACGGCGAGATCTCCCACGACCGCCTGTACGGCTACACCGGGGTGCTCGCGCTGTTCTACTAGATCTGCCCCGCCGGGCGCGGGCGCGCGCGGCGGCACGACCCTTCCGCCCAACTCCAGGAGAACAACATGACCAAAGCGATCCGCATTCATGCGCCCGGCGGCCCCGAGGCGATGCAACTCGAGGACATCGAGCTGCCGGCGCCGGGACCGGGCGAGGCGCGCGTGCGCCACCATGCCATCGGCCTCAACTTCCTCGACGTCTATCACCGCACCGGCCTGTACAAGCTGCCGATGCCGGCGGGCATCGGCTCGGAGGGGGCCGGGGTCGTCGAGGCGGTGGGTGCGGGCGTGACGAACGTGAAGGTCGGCGATCGCGTCGCCTATGCTTCCCCGCCGCCGGGCGCGTATGCCGAGGCGCGCAACATCGCCGCCGAACGGCTGGTGAACCTGCCCGATGCGATCACCTTCGAGCAGGCCGCGGCCATGATGCTCAAGGGCATGACGGTGCAGTACCTGATCAAGCGCACGTTCAAGGTCCAGCCCGGCATGACCGTCCTGTGGCACGCGGTCGCCGGCGGCGTCGGCCTGATTGCCTGCCAGTGGCTCAAGGCGCTCGGCGTCACCGTCATCGGCACCGCGGGGTCGGCGGAGAAGGCGGCGCTCGCCAAGGCGCACGGCTGCGAGCACGTGGTGCTCTACAAGGAGGCGAGCTTCGTCGACAAGGTGAAGGAGGTCACCGGCGGCAAGGGCGTCCCGGTGGTGTACGACTCGGTCGGCAAGGACACGTTCATGGCCTCGCTCGACTGCCTGCAGCCGTTCGGCATGATGGTGAGCTTCGGCAATGCCTCCGGCCCGGTGCAGGCCTTCGATCTCGGCATCCTCGCGGCGAAGGGGTCGCTGTTCGTCACCCGCGCCACGCTCAACACCTATACCGCGAAGCGCGAGGACCTCGTGGCGAGCGCGAACGATCTCTTCGACGCCGTGACCTCCGGGAAGGTGAAGATCGAGATCAACCAGCGCTACGCGCTGAAGGACGCGGTGCAGGCGCATCGCGATCTCGAGGCGCGCAAGACCACCGGCTCCACGATCCTGCTGCCATGAGCGACGCGCGCTATCGCATCGACGGCCGGGTCGCGATCGTCACCGGCGCGGGCCACGGCATCGGCCGGGCGACCGCCCTCGAGTACGCGCGCGCCGGCGCGGCGGTGGCCTGCATGGACGTGGAGCAGGACACGCTGGAGGAGACCACCGCCCTCGTGCGCCGGGCGGGAGGGCGGGTGCTGCCGCTGCGCGTCGACGTGTCCGACGCGACGGCGGTGAATGCGGCGGTGGCGCAGGTCGTCGCCGAGCTCGGCGCCCCGACGGTGCTCTTCAGCGGCGCCGCGGTGCTCGACATGGGCGAGAACATTCTCGACCTGCCGCTCGAGCGCTGGAACCGCATCCTGGCAGTCAATCTCACCGGCGCCGTCGTGCTCTGCAAGGCGGTGCTGCCCCCGATGATCGCCGCCGGCGGCGGCTCGATCATCCTGGTCGCCTCCCAGCTCGGCAGCGTGGGCGCGCCGGGCCGGGCCCCCTACTGTGCCTCGAAGGGCGCGCTGATCCAGCTGGCGCGCGTGCTCGCGCTGGATCACGCGGCGCAGAAGGTGCGGGTGAACACGCTCTCGCCGGGTGCCGTGGAGACGCGCCGCATGACGTACCGCTGGGGCGACATGGAGACGGCGCGCGTGAAGGCCGTCCCGCTGCATCCCATCGGCCGACTCGGCCAACCCGAGGAGATCGCCTCCGCGGCGCTGTTCCTCGCCGCCGATGCATCGAGCTTCATGACCGGCGCGGACCTCGTCGTGGACGGCGGTTACACCGCCATCTGACCCGCCATGGACGCCTTCCGCCGCGAGCTGCATCCCCCGATCGAGCCGTACGACCGCGGCATGCTGCCGCTCGATGCGCTGCACACCATGTACTGGGAGACCTCCGGCAATCCGCAGGGCATCCCGGTGGTGTTCCTGCACGGCGGCCCCGGGGGCGGCAGCTCGCCGCGGCACCGGCGCTTCTTCGATCCCGCCGCGTACCGGATCGTGGTGTATGACCAGCGCGGCGCGGGCCGCTCCACGCCGCTCGGCGAACTGCGCGACAACACCACGCCGCACCTCATTGCCGATCTCGAGACCCTGCGCGTGCGCCTCGGCGTCGATCGCTGGCTGGTGTTCGGCGGCTCGTGGGGCTCGACCCTGGCGCTCGCCTACGCGGAGGCGCATCCGGAACGCTGCCTCGGCCTCGTCCTGCGCGGGATCTTCCTCTGCCGACCGAGCGAGATCGAGTGGTTCCTCTACGGGCTGCGCAGCATCTTCCCGGAGCCGTGGGAGCGCTTCGCCGGGCACCTGCCCGAAAGCGAGCGCGGCGACCTGCTGCGCAACTTCCATCGTCGGCTCGCCGATCCGGATCCGGCGGTGCACGTGCCCGCGGCGCGTGCGTGGAGCATCTACGAGGGGTCGTGCTCGACGCTGCTGCCGTCTCCCGAGACGGTGGACCACTTCGCCTCGGACGTCGTCGCGCTCGGGCTCGCGCGCATCGAGGCGCACTACTTCGTGAACGACATCTTCCTGCCGCCGAATGCACTGCTCGACGGCGTGGGGCGCATCCGCCACCTGCCGTGCACGATCGTGCAGGGGCGGTACGACGTCGTGTGCCCCATCGTGACCGCGCACGAACTGGCCCGGGCCTGGCCGGAAGCGGACTACCGCATCATCGACGACGCCGGTCACTCGGTGTGGGAGCCCGGCATCACCGCGGCCCTGGTCGAGGCCTGCGAGCGCTTCAAGCTGCGGGCGTGAGGCGCTTGCGAGGCTAGCGCCGGGCGGCGGCCGGGGCGAGGCCGCGCAACGCCGGCAGGCTGTCGGCGGCGAGGGCGGTCAGGACGATCAGCCCGCCGAGCAGCGCGAGATCGCTCGGGCGCTCGCCGACGCCGATCCACACCCAGATGGGTCCGAGGATGGTCTCGAGCAGCGCGAGCAGCCCGATCTCGCCGGCGGCGAGATGGCGCGTGGCCATGGTCATCAGCACGCAGCCGAGCCCGAGCTGGATGAAGCCCATGATGGCGAGCACGCCGAGGTCGCTCGCCGTGGCGGTGAGCGGGAGCGCGAACGGCAGCGCCGCGGCGATGGAGAAGATCCCCGCGAGCAGCACCGCGGGCACCATGTCGACCCGCTTGCGCTGGCGCCGCAGCAGCACCACGTTGAGTCCGGCGGCGATCGGCACGCCCAGGGCGAGGAGGTTGCCGCTGAGGCGCCCGGCGCCGACGCCTTCCGCGAACATCAGGCCGATGCCGCCGAGCGCCACGGCGATGGCGAGCCAGGTGCGCGCCGGGACCCGCTCGCCGAGGAAGGCCATGGCGAACACGGCGACGAAGAACGGCACCGTGCTCATCAGCACGAACGTGTTCGCGGCGGTGGTGCGGGTGATCGACAGGATGAAGAAGAAGAACGTCGAGGCGAGGAGGGCGCCGGAGAGCACGCCGGCGCCGCCCATGTCGCGGATGCTCCGCACCACGCGGCCGCGGTTCATCAGGGCGATGGTGCCGACCAGGAAGACGCCCATGAAGAGCGACCGCCAGACGATGATCTCGAACGGGTCGGCGGCGTGCACGTTGCGCACCAGGATGCCGCCCAGGCTCCAGCACAGTCCGGCGCCCACCATGAGCAGCACGCCCTTGCGCCGGTCGGCGCGGTCCCGCGTCAAGCTTGGTTCCCCTTTCGCGCCCGCGCGGGCAGGCCCGTCCGGACTTCTTCGGTTCTCGAGATTCGGCGTAGGATTCTAGCAACGCGCAACGGGGGGTGTCCCGCCCGCCGAGAAGACGCCGCATCCCAAAGGAGGAAGACCATGAAGCAGTGGCTGTACGCCGCGGCGTTCGCGCTCGGCATGACGGGGATCCACGCCCCCGGCGACGCGCTCGCCCAGACGAAGCTCAAGTTCGCGCACGTGTACGAGGTGTCCGAGCCGTACCACACCGCGGCGCTGTGGGCGGCCGGGGAGATCGCGAAGCGCACCGGCAACCGCTACACGATGGAGGTGTTCCCGGCGTCCTCGCTCGGGAAGGAGACCGACATCAACCAGGGGCTGACGCTCGGCACGGTCGACATCATCTACACCGGGCAGCTCTTCGCGGGGCGCAACTACGGTCCGATCTCGATCGGCGGCGCGCCGTACATGTTCCGCGACTTCGATCACTGGAAGCGGTTCGCGTCCTCCCGCGTGTTCGACGAGCTGGCCGACGGCTACCAGAAGGCGGCGAGCGGCAACAAGGTGGTCGCGATCACGTACTACGGCGAGCGGCACGCGACCGCGAACAAGGCGCTGGCGAAGCCGGACGACATGAAGGGCCTCAAGATCCGCGTTCCCGACGCGCCGCTGTACACGCTCTTCCCGCGCGCCACCGGGGCGAATCCGACCCCGATCGCGTTTGCGGAGGTGTACCTCGCGCTGCAGAACAAGACCGTCGAGGCGCAGGAGAATCCGCTGCCCACCATCGAGGCGAAGAAATTCTACGAGGTGCAGTCGCACATCAACCTCACCGGACACATCACCGATGCGCTGCTCACGATCGTCGGAGGACCGCTGTGGAGCCGCCTGTCGGAGGCCGACCGGAAGGTCTTCACGGAGGTCTTCCGCGAAGCCGCGACGCGCGCCACCCAGGAGATCGTGCAGAACGAGCAGAAGCTCGTCGGCGACTTCGCCACCAAGTACGGCAAGCAGGTGGTGAAGGTGGACCGCGCGCCGTTCCGTGCGGCGGTGCAGAAGTTCTACCAGAGCGGCAAGCTGCCCGACGGCGCGGCGCTGCCGTGGCCGAAGGACATCTACGACAAGGTGCAGGCGCTGTAGCGGGACGGCGGGCGGCACCGCCGCCCGCCGGCGCGGTCAGGCGGCCGTGAGCCGGAAGGGCGCGAGTACGTCGGGATGCTGGACGTGCTCGAGGAACGCCTTCCCCGTGGCCGAGAGCTGCTTGCCCTCGGCATAGACCAGATACCACCAGCGCTGCACCGGGAAGCCCTCGACGTCCAGGGCGACGATGCCTTCCTGCTGCGCGGCCCCCACCATGGTGTGGCGCGAGAGGATGGACAGCCCCAGGCCGCCGACGATGCCCTGCTTGATGGCCTCGTTCGAGCCGAGCTCCATGCGGATGCGCGGCTTGAGGTGATGCTGCGCGAACATGTTCTCCGCCACCATCCGCGTTCCCGATCCGGCCTCGCGCATGAGGAACGGCTCGCTCGCGATCTCCCGGAACGGAATGCCGCGACGCCCTGCGAGCGGATGGTCGGCGCGCGCGTAGACCTCGATCGGGTTGGGCAGCAGCGTGTGCATCACCACGTCGATGTCTTCGGGCGGGTTGGAGAAGATGTAGAAGTCGTCGAGATTCGCCGCCAGGCGGTTGAGCAGGCTCTGGCGGTTGAGGACGTTGAGCGAGATCTCGATGCCGGGGTAGCGCTCGACGAACTGGGCGAGCAGGCGGGGCGCGAAGTACTTGCCGGTGGTGGTGACGGCGATGCGCAGCGTGCCGGCGCTCGCCGAACGCATGCCCGCGAGGCGGTGCTCGACCTCGCCGATCTTCGCGAAGATGTCCTGCACCGCGGCGTACAGTTCGCGTCCGGCGTCGGTCATGTGCACCCGCCGCCCGATGATCTCGAACAGGGGCAGGCCGATGGTCTCGGAGAGCTTCTTCACCTGCACCGACACCGTGGGCTGCGCCATGTGCAGTTCCTCGGCGGCCCGGGTGAAGCTGCGCAGTCGGGCGACCGCCTCGAAGACCGAGAGCTGGGTCAGTGTGCCGTGCTTGAAGTAACGACGCAGGTTGCGGTGCTTCATGATCGCTCCTTGTTGTTCTACAGGCGAACGAAAGCGGCCTTCAACCGGTTGGCAACGACGCGTCGATCGCTGGTTGGCGCCGTGCCATGCCGGCAAAGGTCTCGCTCGCACCGCGAGAATCGCGTTGCGGGCCGTACCGGAACTGCCGCAGGACCGGCCTTTCGGCCGGGCCTGGGGCGTTTCGTCATGACGGTAGGCCGCTTGGGAGCTACTCCCCTTTGCGGGGGCCGCACTGCTTCAGAGTGATTACAGCACGCGTGGGTTCCGCATCACAAGGCGGCTATCCATCGCACTTCTTAATGTATGGCATTCCGCTTCATCAGTATGATGCCGGCCATCACGGACCATAATCCGTGGCGCCGCGGGAGCAGTCCCAAGGCGATAGCACCCTCGAAGGGGAGTAGCTCCAAGCGCGGGGTCGTCAATACGGCCCGATCAGGGCCCGGTCCCGCGCACGTCCGGCGAACATTGCCGGCCGTGAGCAAGACCTTTGCCGTCCCTGGCATCGGTCCGCTCACGCGCCTCGCCGGGTACGGCCCTGGGTTTTCACAACCGACTGGAGGCCGTCGCGTGGAACTGTTCTCTCCGGAGTTTTTCTCGGCGCTCGTCGCCATCATCATCATCGACCTGATCCTCGCGGGCGACAACGCGATCGTGATCGCGCTCGCCGCCCGCAACGTGCCGAAGCACCTGCAGCGCAAGGCGGTCCTGTGGGGCACGTTCGGCGCGATCGCCGTGCGGACGGCGATGACGCTGGTGGTCGTCTGGCTGCTCAAGATTCCGGGCCTGCTGCTGGTGGGCGGGCTGCTGCTCGTCTGGATTGCCTACAAGCTCGTCGTGCCGAAGGAAGACGACCCGCACGGCGACATCAAGGCCTCCGACAGCTTCTGGGGCGCGATGAAGACCATCGTCATCGCGGACGCGGTGATGGGCCTCGACAACGTACTGGCAGTGGCCGGTGCCGCGCACGGCAGCTTCCTGCTGGTGGTGATCGGCCTGCTCATCAGCATCCCGATCGTGATCTGGGGCTCCACCATCATCCTCAAGTGGGTGGAGCGCTTCCCGGCGATCATCTACATCGGTGCGGGGGTGCTCGCGTGGACGGCGGCCAAGATGGTGACCAGCGAGCCGCTGGTCAAGGAGTTCCTGGCCGGCCGGGAGGCGTTGGGATACATCGTCTACGTGGTGATCATCGGCTTCGTGCTCGGCGGCGGCTACACGATCAACCGGCGCCGGGCCGGCGCGGCCACGCAGAACGCCTGAGTGCCGCGGGGGACGGAGGCAGGACGAGCATTCCCGCACGGCGCCGTGCGGCGGGACGCGAAGCCGCCGCGCGGCGGGCGCTAGAATGCGGGTTCCGTGTCCAGCGTTCTCCCCCCGGTCATGAATGCGCCCTGGCGTCCCTCGGCGATCGACGCGGCGTGGGTGCGCGGCCGCTTCGCGCCGCCGCGGCCGCACTGTCCGGTCACCACCGGCGACGGGCTCGCAAAATGGCGTCCGGAGCAGCTGCGTCCGGCAGCGGTGCTCGTGCCGGTCGTGCACCGCAACGGCGAGCTCTCGGTGCTGCTCACGCGGAGAACGGCGCACCTGCACGACCATGCCGGGCAGATCAGCTTTCCGGGCGGGCGGGCGGAACCGCACGACGCCGATGCCGCGGCAACCGCGCTGCGCGAGACCGCCGAGGAGACCGGCATTGCCCCGGAGCGCATCGAAGTGCTGGGTGCGCTGTCCGAGTACGTGACCGTGACCGGTTATCGCGTGACCCCGGTGGTCGGACTGCTGCACGCGCCGTTCGAGCTCGCGCCCGACAGCTTCGAGGTCGCCGAGATCTTCGAGGTGCCACTGCCGTTCCTGCTCGATCCGGCCAACCACCTGCGCAATGCGGTGAGCGTCCAGGGCTACCGCCGGCACTACTATGCCATGCCCTATCGCGGCTACTACATCTGGGGCGCGACGGCGGGGATGCTGATGAACTTCCACGCCTATCTGACCGCCGACGACTGAGCGCGCGGTTCGTCGCTTGTTCCGCTGCGATACGCCCGCTCCGCGGCACGTCCCGTGCTTGGCGCGTCGCTATACTCGGCGCGTCAGCGGGGAGGCACCATGCGTCTTGAGGATCAGCGCACCAGCAGCAACGTAGAGGACCGCCGCGGGATGCGAGTCGGCCGCGGCGCCGCCGGCGGCGGGATCGGCATCGTGATCATCGCGCTGATCGCGATGTTCTTCGGCGTCGATCCGCGCGTGATCCTGCAGGGCGCCGGGCCCGCCGCGCCGCCGTCGGTGCAGCAGCGTCCCGGCCCGGCCCCGTCTCCCAACGACGCCGCTTCGCAATTCGTGTCGAAGGTGCTCGCCAGCACCGAGGACGTCTGGACCGAGATCTTCGCGAAGAACGGCATGACGTATCGCCAGCCGAAGCTGGTGCTCTTCGACGGAGCCGTGCAGTCCGCCTGCGGCTTCGCGCAGTCGGCGGTGGGCCCGTTCTACTGTCCGGCCGATCAGCGGGTCTACATCGACCTGTCGTTCTATCGGGACCTCGCCACGCGCTTCCGGGCGCCCGGGGACTTCGCGCAGGCATACGTGCTGGCGCACGAGGTCGGCCATCACGTGCAGAACCTGCTGGGCATCGCGGAGAAGGTCCACGGGCTGCAGCGGCGGGTGAACGAGCGCCAGGCGAACGACCTCTCCGTGCGCATGGAACTGCAGGCCGACTGCCTCGCCGGGGTGTGGGCAGCGCGCGCCAACGCGCGCGCGCGCATCCTCGAGCCCGGCGACGTCGAGGAAGGGATCGCCGCGGCTTCGGCGGTGGGCGACGATCGCATCCAGATGGCGACGCGCGGGTACGTTGCGCCGGATTCGTTCACCCACGGCAGTGCGCAGCAGCGGGTGCGCTGGTTCCGGCGCGGGCTGGAGTCGGGCGACCTCGCGCAGTGCGACACGTTCGCGGTCGCCGGCCTCTAGCCCGCTTCAGGCCGTCCGCGCATCAGGCAGTCCGCGCCGCGCCCGTGCCCGTTCGACCGCGCGGTGATAGAGCGAGGCGAAGTTCTCGAGCGACTGCAGATGCGCGTAGAGATGGCCGAGGAAGCCCTTGCGCTGCAGCACCTTCAGGGTCGCGGGCCGGAGGGCATCGAAGCGCGCCTGGTCGATCCGGTACATGCCCTCCACCCGGAGCCCCGGCGCGTCGTCGTGCATGACGGTGAAGCTGAAGGGCGCGAACAGGTCGAGCCGCGCGAGCGCGGCGCACATCGCGGCGGTGCGATCCAGGTCCGCTTCGAACTCGGCGAGCAGCCGCTCCATCTGCGCCCAGTACGGCGTGGCGGAGCCGTCCTCGGCGAACAGCCCGATGCCGGCATCGTCCACATAGGCCCTGGCGACGCAGACGACGCGCTCGCCGCGCGCCTCCCCGTCCACATAGAGCTTCGAGAGGCAGAAGGGATACCGCCGCACGTATGCCGGGACATAGGCGTGGACATCCCAGTCGCCGGTGGGCGAGACGAAGAGGTTCTGCCCGTCTGCCAGTCCGAGCACCACGACCGGCGCATAGCTCCGGCCGGCATCGGCGCTCGCGAACACCACGGGATAGTGCCGCGCCGCCGTGGGCAACTCCGCGTAGGACACGGCAAGTGCGTTGATCCCGCGGCAGAACTGCGGCGTCGCGCCGTGCGGCAGCAGCACCCGGTGCGTGCGCTGCAGCGGCACGATTTCCCCGTAGCCGAACGGCGGCGTGAGCGTGAGTGCGCGGGACGATGCGGTCATCGGCAGTGGCCGGCTGGGACGGGCGTGGCGAGCGACTATAATACGGCCGGCCCGCGAGTGACCTTCTGGTCGCGGCGCCTCGCGCCGCGGGCACGGTCCGCTTGCGCTACCCGCGTCCCATGAGCCTCATTTCCCTCCTTCTTGCCCTCGCGCTCGAGCAATGGCGCCCCCTCGGGGACCGCCGCGCCATGCTGCGTCCGCTGGAGCGCTACGCAGCGTTCCTCGAACGCACTTTCAACGCCGGGGAGCACCAGCACGGCATCGTGGCGTGGGTTCTCGCAGTGGTGCCGATCGCGCTCGCCGCGTGGCTGCTGTTCGTGATCGCCTGGCGCATCAGCCCCGTGCTCGCGCTCGCGTTCAACGTGGGCGCGCTGTACCTCACCGTCGGTTTCCGGCAGGAGAGCCACTTCTTCACCGACATCCACACGGCGCTCAAGGAAGGCGACCTCGCGACCGCGCGGCGGGTGCTGGGCGAGTGGCGCGGGCAGTCCTGCGACGGCCTCTCGGCGAGCGACGTGGCACGGCTCACGATCGAGAGCGCGCTGGCCGCTGCGCACCGCTACGTGTTCGGCGCGATCTTCTGGTTCGTCCTGCTTCCCGGTCCGAGCGGGGCGGTGCTGTACCGCGTTTCCGAGTACTTCGCGCGCCGCTGGAGCGCACCGCACGCGCCGGATCACGTTCCGGACGCGCTCGGCGCCGAGATGGGCCCGCCGCCGCCGCTCACCACCGTGCTGGTCCCCGGCGAGCCGACGCGGGCGACCGAGCTCGCCCGCTTCGGCGAGTTCGCCCGGCAGGCCTTCCACGCCCTCGACTGGATCCCGGTGCGCGTGACTGCGGCCGCCTTCGCCGTGGTGGGGGACTTCGAGGATGCGGTGTACTGCTGGCGGACGCAGGCGTCGCGCTGGCAGGACCGGCTGCTGGGCGTGGTGCTGGCGGCCGGTGCCGGGGCGCTGGGCGTGCGTCTCGGCATGCCGGTGATCCGCAACGGCACGCTCGAGGACCGGCCCGAGCTCGGCCTCGGCGACGACGCGGACACCGCGTTCCTGGACAGCACGGTGGGGCTGGTCTGGCGTTCGCTGGTGCTGTGGCTGGCGATGCTGCTCGTGATCGTCGTCGCGGGGACCGTGGGATAACGTCTCAGCGCCCGGCTTCTGCGTCGAGGATCCGCAGCAGCAGCTCCAGGCGGCGCGGATGGAGGTTCCCTCCCGCGACCGCGGCGCGAACCGCGCAGGCCGGCTCGCTGCGATGGCGGCAGTCGCGAAAGCGGCACTGCCCCAGATACGGACGCACGTCCACGAAGCCGCGCTGGATGTCTTCTGCCGAGAGGTGCGCGAGCCCGAATTCCTGCATGCCCGGGCAGTCGATCAGGGCGCCGTCCGGGAGCCGGTGCAGGCGCGAGGAAGTGGTCGTGTGCCGGCCCGAGTCGAGGAAGCGCGAGATCTCCTGCGTCGCCGCGTCGGCGCCCGGGACCAGCGCGTTCACGAGCGTGGACTTGCCCATGCCGGACTGGCCGATCAGCACGGTGCACTCGCCGGCGAGCGCGGCCGCGAGCGCGGCCACGTCGGCTGCGCCGCTCCCGCCCGCGTGCGTCTCGACGATGCGATACCCCGCGGCCTGGAACGGGGCGAGACGCGCCCGCGCGGCCGCCGCCGGACCGGCGAGGTCGACCTTGTTGAGGACGATGCAGGCATGCATGCGCTGGTGCTCCGCCGCGGCAAGGACCCGCGCGATCAGCTCGTCGCTGAAGCTGGGTTCGCCGGCCACGACGACCGCGGCCTGGGTGGCGTTGGCCGCAAGGAGCTTCGCGCGGTGCGCGGCCGAGCGGTAGAAGAGCGACGAGCGGGGGTCCACCGCCTCGACGACGCCCTGGTCGGCGGCGGTCATCGCGATCTGCACCCGATCTCCGCAGGCGAGCGTGCTCTTCTTGCCGCGCGGCAGACAGTGCACCAGGTCGGCGCCCGTGTCGATGACGTAATGGCGGCCGTGCGTCGCGACGACCACGCCGGAACGGTGTGCGGCGCTCACTGGAGAACCCACGCGCAGAACGCGCGCCCCGGATGAGCCCGTCGGGACGGCCCGCCGGCGCTCAAGCGTCGAGCAACGCTTCCACGCGGGCCGCGCAGATGAAGTCGTTCTCCGACAGCCCGCCCACGGAGTGGGTGTTCCACTCGACCCGGCAGCGGTTGTAGCTCACCGCAAGATCGGGATGGTGGTCCTCGCGATGGGCGATCCACGCGAGCGCATTCACGAACGCCATGGTCTCGTGGTAGTTGCGGAAGCCATAGGTCTTCGCGAGCTTGTCGCCCTCGATGACCCAGCCGGGCAGCTGCGCCAGCAGCGCCTGGGCCGCGGCGGCCTCCAGGCGGGTCACGGAGGGCTTGCAGTGCCGGGCGGCGAGCTGGGTCATCGGTTCCTCCTTCGCGTTCTAGCGGGCGAGCGCCTGCAGGCGCGCGACCCGCAGGCTGGCGGGCGGATGCGAATCGTAGAAGGCGGAATGCAACGGGTCGGGCGTGAGCGTCGCCGCGTTGTCCTGGTACAGCTTCACCAGCGCGCGGACGAGATCGGTGGCCGACGCGTGCTCGGCGGCGTAGGCGTCGGCCTCGTACTCGTGCTTGCGGGAGTAGAGGCTGCCCAGGGGATGCAGCAGGAAGGTGAACACCGGGATGACGAGGAAGAACAGGGCGAGCGCCATCGCCGTGCCGGTGCTCGCGACGCCCAGTCCGGCGTAGAACCACGGCTGATCGATCAGGTACCCGAGGAGCGCGAGAAAGGCGAGGCTCGCCGCGAACAGCCACACGATGCGCTTCAGCACGTGGCGGCGGCGGAAGTGGCCGAGCTCGTGCGCGAGCACGGCCTCGACCTCGGCCGGCGCGAGGCGCGAGAGCAGCGTGTCGAAGAACACGATGCGCTTGGAGGCGCCGAGCCCGGTGAAGTACGCATTGCCGTGGCTCGACCGCTTCGAACCGTCCATCACGAACAGGCCCTTGGAGCGGAACCCGCACTTGGCGAGGAGCGCCTCGATGCGGCCGCGAAGCGATTCGTCCTGGAGCGGGCTGAAGCGGTTGAAAAGCGGCGCGATGAGGGTGGGGTACAGGACGAGCACCAGCAGGTTGAAGCCGACCCACGTGAGCCACACGTACAGCCACCACATCGGCCCCATGCGCTCCATCAGCCAGAGCACGGCGGCGAGGAGCGGCAGACCGAGAACCGCGCCGAGGACCGCTCCCTTGAGGAGGTCGGCCGCGAAGAGCGCCAGCGTCATGCGGTTGAAGCCGAACCGCGCCTCGATCACGAACGTCCGGTAGAGCGTGAACGGCAGGTCGATCGCACCGCTGACGACCGTGATCGCGGCGACGAAGAGCAGGCCGTGGACGATCCCGCCGGCCTCCGCGACGCGCGCCGCGAGGTCCCACAGCGCCTGCAGGCCCCCGCCCAGCGTGAAGGCGAGGAGGACGAGCGCCCCGACCACGCTCTCGAGCATGCCGAGGCGGGTCTTGGCGACGGTGTAGTCCGCCGCCTTCTGGTGGGAAGCGAGGGTGATGGTCCCGGCGAACTCGGCCGGTACGCGGTCGCGGTGGGCGGCCACGTGGGCCGCCTGGCGCCGGGCGAGCCACAGGCGGGTGAGCACCATGGCGGCAAGCGCGACGAGAAAGAGGAGGGTGAACGGGTGCATGCTGGACCGGGGCCCGGGGTGGCAGGATTGTACAAGCCCCTGTGAGACAATCGCCCCGCGGTCCCGTTCCGGACCGTGCACCACTTTCCCCGGTCCCTCGTTCCCGCTCGCCCGACACCCAGACATGCCGCAGGACCAGAACAATCTCGCCTGGATCGACATGGAAATGACCGGCCTCGCGCCGGAGACCGACCGCATCATCGAGGTCGCCATCGTGATCACCAACGCCCAGCTCGAGACCGTCGCGGAGGCCCCGGTGCTGGTGGTGAACCAGTCCACGGCCGTCCTCGACGGCATGGACGACTGGAACAAGGGCACGCACGGCCGCTCCGGCCTCATCGACCGGGTGAAGGCCTCGTCGCTGACCGAGGCCGAGGTCGAGGAGCGCATGATCGCGTTCCTGCAGCAGCACGTGCCGGCGCGCACCACGCCCATGTGCGGCAACTCCATCTGCCAGGACCGGCGCTTCCTGGCCCGCTGGATGCCGAAGCTGGAGGGCTACTTCCACTATCGCAATCTCGACGTGTCCACGCTCAAGGAACTGGTGCGCCGCTGGCGGCCCGAGCTCGCGAAGGGGCTGACCAAGCACGGCAAGCACGAGGCCCTCGCCGACATCTACGAGTCCATCGACGAGCTGAAGTACTACCGCGAGCACTTCCTCAGGGTGTAGCGCGCCGATGGACTTCGCGCGCCGCTCCGGGACGCTGCTGCTGGTGCTCGCGTGGCTGGGCATCATCGGCGCCGGCTGGTGGTGGTTCGCCGGCTGGCAGCGCGACCAGGAGAATCCGAACCGCGCGCTCTCGATGACGGCGACGGAGGTGGTGCTGGCGCGCAATCGTGCCGGACACTACGTCGCCGACGGGGAGATCAACGGCGAGCGGGTCACCTTCCTGGTCGACACCGGCGCGACCACGGTGGCGCTGCCGATGTCGCTCGCCAGGCGGCTGAACCTGCCGCTCGGCGCGGCGGTGACGGTGCAGACTGCGAACGGACCGAAGGTCGCGTACCAGACGCGGCTCGCATCGGTGCGGCTGGGCGGGATCGAGCTCGCCGACGTCGCGGCGATCGCAAGCGACGGCATGGAGGGCGCGGGTGTGCTGCTCGGCATGAGCTTCCTGCGCCATCTCGACTTCTCGCAGCGCGACGGCCGGCTGGTGCTCTCCCGCCCGCGCTGACCGAGGGACCTACGCGTCGAACGGGACGACCTTCCCGGGGTTCATCAGGTTGTCCGGATCGAAGGTGCGCTTGATGGCCGCCATCAGCGCCACGGCTTCGCCGTGCTCCTTGCGCAGCGACTTGATCTTGCCGGAGCCGATGCCGTGCTCGCCGGTGCAGGTGCCTTCCATCGCGAGCGCCCGGTCCACCAGCCGATCGTTGAACGCCTTCGCCTCGGCGAGGTCCGCCTCGCTGTCGGGCCGCACCAGGATCATGCAGTGGAAGTTGCCGTCGCCCACGTGGCCGAACATCGGGATCGGCATCGATGCGCGGGCGATGTCGGTCGCGGTCTCGGCCATGCACTCGGTGAGCCGCGAAATGGGCACGCAGACGTCGGTCGACACCGCGCGCGCGCCGGGCCGGAGCTGCAGGCCCGCGAAGTAGGCCATGTGGCGCGCGGACCAGAGCCGGTTGCGATCCTCGGCGCGCGTGGCCCACTCGAAGCCCTCGCCGCCGTGCTCGCGCGCGATGTGCTCGACGAGCTCGGCCTGCTCGCGCACGCCGGCCTCCGTGCCGTGGAACTCCAGGAACAGCGTCGGCTGCTCCTTGTACGCGGTCTTGTTGTAGGCGTTGATGGCCTTCATGGTCGTCGCGCACAGCGCTTCGCTGCGCGCGATCGGGATGCCGGCCTGGAGGGTCTGGATGACCGTCGCCACCGCGCCGCCCAGGTCCGCGAACGAGCATACGGCGGCGCTCATCGCCTCCGGCACCGCGTAGAGCCGGACGGTGACCTCGGTGATGATGCCGAGCGTGCCTTCGGCGCCGACGAACAGCCGGGTGAGGTCGTAGCCCGCCGCCGACTTGCGCGAGCGCCGCGAGGTCCGCACGATGCGGCCGTCGGCGGTGACCACGGTGAGCGCCAGGACGTTCTCGCGCATGGTGCCGTAGCGCACGGCGTTGGTGCCCGAGGCGCGCGTCGAGGCCATGCCGCCGAGGGTCGCGTCCGCGCCCGGATCCACCGGGAACATCAGGCCCGTGTGGCGGATCTCCTCGTTGAGCTGCTTGCGCGTCACGCCCGCCTGCACCGTCGCATCGAGATCCTCGACGTGCACCGCCAGGACCTTGTTCATCTGCGACAGATCGACGCACACACCGCCGGCGTTGGCGAGCACGTGACCCTCCAGCGAGGTGCCGACGCCGTATGGAATCATCGGCGTGCGGTGGCGGCGGCAGATGTCGACGATGTCGCGCACCTCCTCGGTGGAGTGCGGATAGACGACCGCGTCGGGCGCGGCGTACGGGTAGTACGACTCGTCGCGACCGTGGTGGTCGCGCACGCCGCGCGCGGTGGTCACGCGATCGCCGAGCAGCGCGGCGAGCTCGCCGAGCAGCGAGGCGTCCAGCTCACGGGGCTTGTTCATCTCCTGATCCTCTATTCCAGCTCGATGCGGCCCTCGAGCTTCACGTTCAGCCCGAGCGCGGGAATGTCGAGCGTCATGGTCGCGGGGAAAGTCTCGTTCCCCTGCACCTCGCGCGTCTCGAGCGCGCGCGCGACCGCATGTTCGATCTCGCGCTGGGAGGTCACGCCGACCATCTTCAGGAACTTGCGGATCGACAGATTGAGCGCGTCTTCGTTCATCGGCACGACTCCTCGGAATGTACTGGCGCGACGACCCTCAATTCTGCCGCAATCGCGCGATCAGCGCGGCGGTGGAGGCGTCGATGCCCGCGGGCAGGGCGCTCCCCTCCAGCGCCGGCTGCAGCGACTTCGCGATCACCTTGCCGAGCTCGACGCCCCACTGGTCGAAGCTGTTCAGGCGCCAGACCACGCCTTGCACGAACACCTTGTGCTCGTAGAGCGCGAGCAGGGCGCCGAGTGATGCGGGCGTGATCCGCTCCATCAGTACCGTGGTGGACGGCCGGTTGCCGGGGAAGCCCTTGTGCGGCAGGGCGTCGTCCTTGCCCGCCATGAGCGCGGCGCTCTGCGCGAGTGCATTGGCGACGAGCAGCCGCTGCGCTTCGGCATCCTCGCCGGGGGCCGGCTTCGCCGCGGCGACGAAGTCGCACGGGATGAGCGGCGTGCCCTGGTGCAGCAGCTGGTGGAAGGCGTGCTGGCCGTTGGTGCCGGCGGCGCCCCAGATCACCGGGCAGGTCGCGTAGTCCACGACGCGGCCCTCGCGGTCCACGCGCTTGCCGTTGGATTCCATCTCGAGCTGCTGCAGGTAGGCCGGCAGCTCGCGCAGGTCCTCCGAGTACGGCAGCACGGCATGCGACTGCGCGCCGTGGAAGTTCACGTACCAGACCCCGAGCAGCGCGAACAGCGCCGGCAGGTTGCGCTCCAGCGGCGCGCTGCGGAAGTGCTCGTCCATCGCGTGCGCACCGGCGAGGAACGTCTCGAACGCATCCATGCCGATCGCGATGGCGAGCGGCAGCCCCACCGCGGACCACACCGAGTAGCGTCCGCCGACCCAGTCCCACATCGGAAACACGCGCTCCGGCGGGACCCCGAGCGCCTGCGCCGCCGGAACGTTCGCCGTGACCGCCGCGAAGTGCCGGCCACCCCATGCGCGCGCCAGCCGCACGTTGCTCATGGTCTCCACGGTGGTGAAGGTCTTCGACGCGACGATGAAGAGCGTGTTCGCCGGATCCAGGTCGCGGGTCGCGGCGGCGAAGTCGGCCGGGTCCGCGTTGGCGACGAAGCGCACGAGCGGCCGGGGCCCGCCGAAGGTGCGCAGCGCGTGGGTGGCCATGCGCGGCCCCAGGTCGGAGCCGCCGATGCCGAGATTGACGACCGCGGCGATGCCGGGGTCGCGCCGCACCGACTCGGCGAACGCACCCAGGCGCTCCCGGGTCTCGCGCACGTCGGCACGCGCGGCCTCGCGGGGCACGCGCAGCGCGGTATGCAGCACGGCGCGCTGCTCGGTGTGGTTGATCGGTTCCCCGGCAAACATGCGGTCCCGCCACGCCGCGAGTCCCTCCTGCTCCGCGAGGCGCACGAGGAGCCGGAGCGTCTCAGCGTCGGCGAGATGCTTGGAGAAATCCACGTGCAGGCCGGCGGCGTCCACCGTGAAGCGCTGCACGCGACCCGGATCGGCGGCGAACAGCGCGGCGATGCTCCGGCCGCGCATGGCGGCGGCGTGCGTGGCGAGGGCCTGCCAGGCCGGCGAGGCGGTGAGCGAGGGCGGGCCGAGCGTCATCCGGAGATCCTTCGATAGAGCCGATAGCGCTCCCGGTCGCGCGGGCGGCCGCCTTCCCACACGCGCTTCCATTCACGGCCGGGGTTCGGTTCGGCGGCGGCCGTGCTCTGCACCAGGAGATAGGGACAGCGCGTCGTGCCGTGCACCTCCGCGCGCAGCGTGACGATCCCGGCGTGGTAGTGGAAGGCGGCACGCTGCGTGTCGCCCAGGCCGCGGCTCTCGACGCACGCGATCTTCGCCGGCAGCTGCTTGCGGAGGGCCGCGCCCACGCCGGCGTAGCTCTTGCCGTAGTCGATCCACGAGAGCCACACGGTCGTCGCCAGTCCCCAGGTGAGCGCGACCCCCGCGGTCCAGAATGGCACGCTGCGCAGCGTCGAGCGGTCGCACCGCGCGATCAGCACCAACCATGCCAAGGTCAGGGCGAGGCCACCGAGGAACGGCAGCCATTCGAGCTCGGGGACGTAGCCGGGCACCAGCTTCAGGACGTTGCGCGCGATGCGCTCCGGCACACCGGTCATCATCGCGAACCACATCACCCAGGTCACGGCGGCGATCAGCGTGAACGTCATCAGCGCGAACCACGTCAGCGCGTTGGCGGCGCCGCGGCGCAGGGCGACCGCCGCCGAGCCGGCGGGAATGGCGAGCGGCACGAGGATCGCGAGCGCGTCCATCTCGCGGTTGACCCCGCCGAGGAGCAGCAGGACGAGGGTCACCAGCGTGCCGACGAAGGGCACCGCGAACCCCGGGTCGCGCAGATGCCGGCGATAGGCCCAGGATGCCCACACGGTGAGCGGCCAGGTGGGCCAGGTCACCCAGGCCAGGAGCTTGGCCAGGTCGAGCGCGGAGGCGCCGGTCACGGGGTGCATGAGGGAGGCGAACTGCCAGGCGACCCAGGCATCGTAGTAGTCGGGGTGCAGGCGTGCGAGCAGCGCCAGCCATCCGAGGGCAGCCGGCAGGATCACGCCGATGCCGATCGCGACGGCGATGGCGTAGCTCCGCGCATGCGTCATCGCCGAGAGCGGCAGCACCAGCACCGCAGCGGCCAGCGGATGGACCAGGGCGGCCAACCCCTTGGCGAGAAAGGCGACCGCCGTCCCGACGCCGAACACGAGCCCCCCCTTCAGCGGCTTCTTGTGGGCGATGGCGAGCCCGTAGTAGGCCGCCGCGAGGCCGGCGAGCATCGCCGTCTCGGCGGCGACCTCGTGGGCGTGCCACATGAGCCCCATCGCGCCCATGAAGGCGAGGGCGGAGAGATCCCCCTGCACCCGCCCGTACAGCTCGCGCGAGGCGAGGCGCACGAACCACAGCGCGAGCAGCACGAACAGTGCGCTCGCGAAGCGCGCGGCATCGTGCGGCGGCAGCGCGAAGGCGAGCGCCTTGACGAGCAGCGCCGCGACCCAGAAGTAGAGCGGTCCGTCCTCGTACCAGGGCTCGCCGGCAAGCCCCGGCGTCAGCCACTCCCGGTCCTGCAGCATCTGCCACAGGACGCCGAAGCCCACCGCGTCCTCGGTCTTCCACGGGTCGTGGCCCGCGAGGCCGGGGATCAGGAACGCCGCGACCAGCAGTGCAAGCGCCGGGGCGGGTAGAGGGATGGGGATGCGGCGGTGGAGCCAGTCGGGCATCGGTGCCGGATGCTCTTGTGTGGGTATGCGGCGGTGAGCGATTCTAACCGCCGCGGGTGGGCCGTCCCGCCCCCGCCGGGGTACGAACGAAAAAGGCAGCCCGGAGGCTGCCTTTTCGGTGACGGGCGGGGGCCCCGGGCGTCAGGCCGCGGTGGTCTTCGCGCCGGACTTGTTGCCGTACTTCTGGCGGAACTTGTCGATGCGGCCCGCGGTGTCGAGAATCTTCTGCTTGCCGGTGTAGAAGGGGTGGCAGGCGGAGCAGACTTCGACCTGGATCGGCTTGGGGTTGGTCGACCGGGTCTGGAACGTGTTGCCGCAGCTGCACGTGACCTGCACGTCGTGGTAGTCGGGATGGATGCCGGCTTTCATGGGCGTGGTCCTTTCGGTTGGGCTCGGTCTCGCCGGAAAAGATCGATGGCCGGCGTTTCGAGCGAAGCTCGCGAGTATGCCACAGATGGGGGCAGGGCGCCCGGGAACAAGGCGTCCGGGCCGTGTGGCAGGGGGCGGGTCAGCCGCGCCGCATCGAATCGAAGAAGTCCTGGTTGGACTTGGTGGCCTTGATCTTGTCGAGCAGGAATTCCATCGCCTCCAGGTCGTCCATCGGGTAGAGCAGCTTCCGCAGCACCCAGATCTTCTGCAGGATGGCCGGCTCGATGAGCAGTTCCTCGCGGCGCGTGCCCGAGCGGTTCACGTTGATGGCCGGGAAGATGCGCTTCTCGTACATCCGCCGGTCCAGGTGGATCTCCATGTTGCCGGTGCCCTTGAACTCCTCGTAGATCACGTCGTCCATCCGGCTGCCGGTGTCGATCAGGGCGCTCGCGAGGATGGTGAGCGAGCCGCCTTCCTCGACGTTGCGGGCCGCGCCGAAGAACCGCTTGGGGCGCTGGAGCGCGTTGGCATCCACGCCGCCGGTGAGCACCTTGCCGGAGGCGGGCACGACGGTGTTGTAGGCCCGGGCGAGGCGGGTGATGGAGTCGAGCAGGATCACCACGTCCTTCTTGTGCTCGACCAGGCGCTTCGCCTTCTCGATCACCATTTCGGCGACCTGCACGTGGCGGGTCGCCGGCTCGTCGAAGGTGGAGGAGACCACCTCGCCCTTCACCGAGCGCTGCATCTCCGTCACCTCCTCCGGGCGCTCGTCGATGAGCAGCACGATGAGGATGACGTTCGGGTGGTTGGTGGTGATGGCGTGCGCGATGTGCTGCAGCATCACCGTCTTGCCGGTCTTGGGCGGGGCCACCAGCAGGCCGCGCTGGCCCTTGCCGACCGGGGCGATGATGTCGATGATCCGCCCGGTGATGTTCTCCTCGCCCTTCATGTCGCGTTCGAGCCGCAGCGCCTCCGTCGGATGCAGGGGCGTGAGGTTCTCGAACATGATCTTGTGCTTCGAGGCCTCCGGCGGCTCGTTGTTGACCTTGTCGACCTTCACCAGCGCGAAGTAGCGCTCGCCGTCCTTCGGCGTGCGGATCTCGCCCTCGATGGTGTCGCCGGTGTGGAGGTTGAAGCGGCGGATCTGGGAGGGCGAGACGTAGATGTCGTCGGTGCTCGCGAGGTAGGAGGTGTCCGGCGAGCGCAGGAAGCCGAAGCCGTCGGGCAGCACCTCCAGCGTTCCGTCCCCGAAGATGCTCTCCCCCTTCTTCGCGCGGTTCTTCAGCAGCGCGAAGATGAGCTCCTGCTTGCGCATGCGGTTGGAGCCTTCGATTTCGTTCTGCACGGCCATGTCGATCAACTGGCTGACATGGAGCAGCTTGAGCTCTGAGAGATGCATGGGGGGCCGTTCGATGGGACGCTTCCCCGGGGCGCGGGGACGGAAGCGTGAGGCTGGAAGGATGCGCCTGGAACGCGGCGCTGCGTTGCGGGGCTCACCCCGCGGCAGCCGGGCGGTTTGTTCTCGTGATCCGCCTAGCTGCCGTGAAGCCTAGTCAAGTCAGATGTTGCTGTCAAGGAATGCGGTCAGCTGCGACTTCGACAGCGCGCCAACTTTCACCGCTTCCATGTTGCCGTTCTTGAACAGCATGAGCGTGGGGATGCCGCGGATGTTGTACTTCTTCGGCACCTCGGTGTTGTCGTCGACGTTGAGCTTGGCGATCTTGAGCTTGCCGTCGTACTCCTTCGCCACCTCGTCGAGGATGGGCGCGATCGCCTTGCAGGGGCCGCACCACTCCGCCCAGTAGTCCACCAGGACCGGGACGTCGGACTTCAGGACCTCGGGATCGAAACTGTCGTCGGTGACGTGCTGGATGCGTTCGCTCATGGACTCCTCTTGCGTGTTCGGTCTGAGGGGGAGGGCGCGCCGGCCGGCGCTGGGATGCACACATGCTAGCAAAAATCACCGGGCCGCAAGGGCGGGCGCGGGCCGCGTGCGCCGCGGCGCATGCGCGGCTTTCCCGCAGGGCGGGCGTGGTCTAAGATGGGCGCGTCCGCGCGCAAAGGGAGTGCTGGATGCTCACCAAGGAAATCCTCCGGATCAAGGGGACGGCGCTGTACACCGTGGCACCGGCGACGCGTCTGGCCGACGCGATCGACAGCATGGTGGACAACGACATCGGTTCGCTGGTGGTGATGGACCGCGGACGGCTCACCGGCATGCTCACCTTCCGCGAGGTGCTGCGCGCGCTGCGCGGCGGCGGGGCGCCCGGCGACCGGAAGGTCGCCGACGTCATGGCGAGCGAGCCCACGACGGTCGGCCCGGACATCGAGGTCGACGACCTGCGCCGGATCATGCTGGACACCAAGGTGCGATACGTGCCGGTGATGGACGGCACGACGCTGGTGGGCGTGCTGTCGTTCCACGACGTGGCCCGCGCGGTGCTCGAGGAGCAGAGCTTCGAGAACCGGATGCTGAAGGGCTACATCAAGAACTGGCCGGAATGAGCGGCCCCTCGGCGCTCACGCCCGAGCAGGGCGGGGCGATCCTGCGCGACAACTTCGCCCCCTGGGTGCAGGCCCTGGGACTGTCGGTGGTCGCGGTCGGGGCGCAGGACGCCACGCTCCGGCTGCCGTTCGACCCGCAGCTCGTGCGCGTGGGCGGCACGGTGTGCGGGCAGGCCCTCATGACGGCGGCCGACACCGCCATGGTGATCGCCCTGTCGGCCGCGCTCGGCGGATTCCGCCCCATGGCGACCGTGGGCCAGACGACGACCTTCATGCGCCCCATCTCGGGCGCCGACGTGCTCGTGACCGCCCGCGTCCTGCGGCTCGGCAAGACGCTCGCCTTCGGCGAGGTCGAGCTGCGCGCCGACGGCGGCCCGCTGGCCGCGCACGTGACCACCACCTACGCACTGCCGGCCTAGCGCCGGGCGAACGGTCCGCGTCGGGCCCGTCCACCGCACGGACGCCCGTCGCGTCCGTGCGACCTTTTTCACGGCCCGACCGCCGCCCGCTTGACCGATTCCGGAAACGTGTTTAAGAATTTAAACCAATCGACACAAGAGGGGCGGCGATGCGGCGCAACTACACCCGGACGATCCCGCGCGAGTGGCGCGCGATGGCGCGGATCTTCGTCGCGCTGGGAGACGAGCACCGGCAGCGCATCCTGCTCACCTTCGAGCCCGGCGAGCGTCTCACCGCGGGCCAGATCGCGGAGGTGTCCACGCTTTCGCGCCCGGCCGTCTCGCACCACCTGAAAATCCTGCGCGAAGCCGGCGTCCTCAAGCGGGAGAAGGTGGGCCGCGAGAGCTGGTTCTCGATCGACCGCGCGCCCGTGGAAAGCGCGCTCTCGGCGGTCCTCGACTACGTGCGCGGCAACGCCTGAGGCGACCATGGCCGACCCGACTCCCTCCGGCCCGGCTGACGGGGACCGCAGCCAGTTCCGGCTGCTGACGCAGCGCCGCTTCGCGCCGTTCTTCGTCACGCAGTTCCTCGGTGCGCTCAACGACAACGTCTACAAGAACGCGCTGGTGCTGCTCGTCGCGTTCCAGGGGGCGACCCTCACCAGCCTGTCCTCCGACGTCGTCGTGAACCTCGCCGGCGCGCTGTTCATGCTGCCGTTCTTCCTGTTCTCCGCGACCGCCGGCCAGCTCGCCGACAAGTACGACAAGGCGAAGCTCATCCGCTTCGTGAAGCTGCTGGAGATCGGCATCATGGCCGTCGGGGCGGCGGGCTTCGTCACGGCGAGCCTGCCGCTGCTGCTCGCCGCGCTGTTCCTGCTCGGCCTGCACTCGACCCTGTTCGGGCCGGTGAAGTACGCGATCCTGCCGCAGACGCTCGACGGCCACGAGCTCGTCGGCGGCAATGCGCTGGTGGAAACGGGCACGTCGCTCGCGATCCTTGCCGGCACCATCGTCGGCGGCGTCCTGATCGCCGCGACCGCCGGCGCGACGCTGTGGGTGCCGGCGGCGGTGATCGGCATCGCGGTGGCGGGCTATCTCGCCTCGCGCGCAGTGCCCGCGGTGCCGCCGCCCGCGCCGGACCTGAAGATCGACTGGAATCCGGTCACCGAGACCTGGCGCAACCTCGCCTTCACGCGGCGCAACCGCACGGTGTTCCTCGCCATCCTGGGTGTGTCCTGGTTCTGGCTGTACGGTCTCGTGTTCCTGTCGCAGTTTCCCAACTACGCGCGCGTCCACCTCGGCGGCTCGGAGCACGTCGTCACGCTCCTCCTGACCGTGTTCTCCGTGGGCATCGGTGCGGGGTCGCTGCTCTGCGAACGCATGTCCGGGCACAAGGTGGAGCTCGGCCTCGTCCCGTTCGGCTCGATCGGCCTGACGGTGTTCGCACTCGACCTCGCCTTCGCGAGCCCGGCTGCGCACGCCGGCCCGCTGATGTCCGTGCGGGAGTTCCTGGGCGCGCCCGGCAGCGCGCGCGTGCTGTTCGATCTCGCCATGATCGGACTCTTCGGCGGCTTCTACATCGTGCCGCTCTACGCGCTCATCCAGAGCCGCTCGGAGCGGGCCCACCAGTCGCGCGTCATCGCGGGCAACAACATCATGAACGCGCTGTTCATGGTGGCCGGCGCGGGGCTGGCCGCGCTGCTGCTCGCGCGCGGGCTCTCGATCCCGCAGCTCTTCCTGGTCACCGCGCTGATGAACGCCGCCGTGGCGGTGTTCATCTACACGCTGGTGCCCGAGTTCCTGATGCGGTTCCTCGCGTGGCTGCTGATCCACACCGTCTATCGGGTGGACAAGTCGGGCCTCGAGCACATTCCCGACGAGGGCCCGG
This sequence comes from uncultured Enterobacteriaceae bacterium, assembly GCA_964552535.1. Classification (GTDB taxonomy): domain Bacteria; phylum Pseudomonadota; class Gammaproteobacteria; order Burkholderiales; family SG8-39; genus CAZKHE01. The sequence goes on from CAZKHE010000017.1 coordinate 36,433, forward strand.
CACTCGTCGTGTGCAACCACGTGAGCTTCGTCGACGCGGTGGTGATCATGGGCGTGTGCCGCCGGCCGATCCGCTTCGTCATGGATCACCGGATCTTCCGCATCCCGGTGCTGAACTTCGTGTTCCGTACCGGCCGCTGCATTCCCATCGCGAGCCGGAAGGAGGACCCCGGGATGATGGAGCGGGCGTTCGCCGAAGTGCGGGCAGGGCTCGCCGCGGGCGACCTCATCGGGATCTTTCCCGAGGGCCGCATCACCGACACCGGCGAGCTGTATCCGTTCCGGCCCGGCACCGCGCGCATTCTGGAGGAGACGCCGGTGCCGGTGATTCCCATGGCGCTGCGCGGGCTGTGGGGCAGCTTCTTCAGTCGCAAGGACGGCGCCGCGATGACCCGGCCGTTCCGCCGCGGCGCGTTCAACCGCATCGCGCTCGCCGTGGGCGCGCCGCTGCCGCCGGCGGACGCGACGCCGGACGCGCTGCAGGCGCGCGTGGCCGCGCTGCGCGGCGACTGGAGGTAGCCATGTGGATCCTCATCGGTGCGGGAGCGGGTTTCGCGCTCGGAGCGCTCGCCGACGGCCTCGACGGCGCGGTGATCGGCGGCGTGCTGGGCGCGCTCATCGGCGCGATGGTCCAGGCGATGGCTCGGCCGCGCGCCCGGGACGCGACCGAACAGCGTCTCGCCGAGGCCGAGCGGCGCCTCGAGCACATCTACCAGTCGCTCGAGCACATCCACTACCGGCTGGAAGCGATCGAGGAGCGCGTCGGCGCGATGCCGCGGCCGATGGCGGAGACGCCCGCTGCCGCTCCCGTGCAGACGCCGTCGCCGACCGCGGTCCCGGCGGCGGCGCTGTCACCGGCCGCGTCAGCGCCCGCTTCACCGCGTCCCGGCGGCGCGCACGCGAGTGCCCCCGTCGAAGCGGCCGCGGCGGAGGACGCGCAAACGGCCTCCGAGGTATGGGTTGACCGGGAGGCGCGCCCGCGGGAACCCGCGCCCTGGCAGCGGTGGCTGTTCGGCGGCAACACCATGGTGCGCGTCGGCATCGTCATCCTCTTCTTCGGCGTCGCCTTCCTGCTCAAGTACGCCGCCGAGACGTTCACGTTGCCGATCGAGCTGCGGCTCGCCGGCGTGGCGGCCGGCGGGCTGGCGTTGTTCGCGCTCGGCTGGCGGCTGCGCCTGACGCGGCCCGGCTACGGGCTCACGCTCCAGGGAGGCGGCATCGGCGTGCTCTATCTCACCGTGTTCGCCGCCTTCCGGCTCTACGACGTCCTGCCGGCGCCGCTCGCGTTCGCGCTGCTGCTCGTCCTGGTGTCCGCGTCCGCCGTGATCGCGGTGAAGCAGGAGTCGCAACCACTCGCGATGCTGGGCGCCGCCGGCGGCTTCCTCGCGCCGATCCTCGCGTCCACGGGGCAGGGCAGCCACGTGATGCTGTTCGGCTATTACGTGGTGCTGAACGCCGGCATCCTCGCCATCGCGTGGTCGCGCGCCTGGCGGCCGCTGAACCTGCTCGGGTTCGCGTTCACCTTCGTGATCGCCGCGCTATGGGGCGCGCGCTTCTACCGCCCCGAGCACTACGCCACGACGCAACCCTTCCTCGCGGTCTTCTTCCTGATGTACGTCGGCATCGCGGTCCTGTATGCCCTGCGCCGCTCGATCGCCCTGAAGCATTACGTGGACGGCACGCTGGTGTTCGGTACACCGCTGGTGGCCTTCGCCCTGCAGAGCCGCCTCGTGCGGGGCATGGAAGATGCCCTCGCGCTGAGCGCCCTCGCCGTCGCGGCGGTGTATCTCGGGCTCGCCGCGGTGCTGTGGTCCAGACGCGGGCAGGCCGTGCGCCTGCTGGTGGAATCGTTCCTCGGTCTCGGCGTCGTGTTCGTCACGCTCGCGATTCCGCTCGCGCTCGATGGACGCTGGACCTCGGCCGCATGGGCGCTGGAGGGGGCGGCGATCGTCTGGGCCTCGTCGCGACAGGGGCAGCGGATCGGACAGTGGTTCGGCGCCTTCCTGCAGCCTGCCGCGGCGGCCGCGTTCGTCGCCGGTGCGTGGCGCCACGCGGACCCGTACCCGCTGCTCAACGCGGTGTTCCTCGGCGGCATGTTCCTCGCCGTCGCCGCGCTCTTTGCCGGCCGCGTCATCGCGCGGCGTCCTGCCGCCTTCGGACGCGGCGCGCCCACGATGGCGACGCTCCTGCTGCTGTGGGGCGCGGGCTGGGCCCTCGCCGCGGGCGTACGCGAGGCCGACGCACTCGTGCCATCCCGCTACATCGTGGCGGCGCTCCTCGGCGTGACGGCTGCGTGGGCGGCCGCGTTCGTGGTGCTGCGCCGCCGTCTGGACTGGCGTGCGGCGCTCGTGCCGCCGGCGCTGCTGCTGCCGCTGATGCTCGGCATCGCCGCGCTCGCGGTGCTCGATCTGCCGCATCCGTTCGCCCGGCAGGCCTGGGGAGGCTGGCTCGCGACATTCGCCGTGCTGTACGCCTTCCTCCGGCTGCACGAGGGCGAACTGCCGCGCTGGGCCACGACCGCCACCCATGTCGGCGCGGCCTGGCTGGCGGTCGCGCTCCTCTGCTGGGAGAGCGGCTGGCGCATCGATCGCATCGTGGCGGGGGAGGGCACGTGGCCGTTCGTCGCGTGGGCGCTCGTGCCCGGGGCCGCGCTCCTCGCGCTCACCGCCGGAATCGGGCGCGAACGCTGGCCGCTCGGCGCGCATCGGCGCACCTACGCCGTCCTGGCCGCGGCCCCGGTCGCGCTGTACCTGTGGCTGTGGCTCTTCGTCGCGAACGCAGTGAGCGATGGCGACGCGGCGCCCCTGCCGTACGTGCCGGTCCTGAACCCGCTCGATCTCGCCTGCCTCGCAGTGCTCGTCGCCATCGCCTGGTGGTACGTGGCGCTGCGTCGCCACGGCATGGCCTGGCGGGTCGCGCCCGCGGAGCTCGCCGTCGCGCTCGGCGTGGCGGGCTTCGCCTGGGCGAACGGCGCGCTGCTGCGCACGCTGCATCATTGGGCCGGCATCCCGTACGCGCTCGACGACATGCTGCGCTCGACGCTCGCGCAGACCGCCATTTCGGTGTTCTGGACCGTCCTGGCGGTGGGAACGATGCTGGTCGCGACGCGCCGCGCGCAGCGTCCGCTGTGGGTCGCCGGCGCGTTCCTGCTCGGCGTCGTCGTGCTGAAGCTCTTCATGTTCGACCTCTCGCAGCTGGCGGGAATCGAGCGCATCGTGTCGTTCCTCGCGGTCGGCGCCCTGCTGCTCGCCATCGGATACTTCTCGCCGGTCCCGCCGCGGAGCGAGGCCACTCCCGGTATCCGGCCCGATCCCGTTCCGAAGGAAGGAGGCTCCCGGTGAAGCGCCCGCGGTCCATGCGGCTGCGTCGCTTCCTTTGCGGCTGCGCGGCCCTTGCGGCGGCCGTCTGCTCGGCCGGCTCGCTCGCCGCCGAGCGGTTCGCCTGGTCGGCGCCGCTCTCGCTCGAGCGCCGCGGCAGCCTCCATGCCGCGGAGGCCACACCGGCCCTCTACGCCGGCGTGGCGCGTCCCGACCTTGCCGATCTGCGCGTGCGCAACGGCGCGGGCGAAGACCTCCCGCACGCCCTGCGCGCGCCGCCGGCGCCGGCCGCGCTGCCGCCGCAGCTCGTCGCCGCGCCGATCTTTCCGCTGTGGGCGCCGGCGGGCGTCGAGGCGGGCGGGCTGTCGGTGCGGATCGAGCAGAAGCCCGGCGGCGCGATCGTCGGCGTGGAGGGCGCCCGGCGCAGTGCCGAGCGCACGCGCCTCGCGGGCTACATCGTCGATGCAACCGCATTCGCGGGCCGCATCGAGGCGCTGCACCTCGAGTGGGACGGCACCGGGTTTGCCGGGCGCGTGCGCGTCGAGGCGAGCGACGATCTCGATCGCTGGACAACGCGTGTCGCGGACGCGGCCGTGATGACGCTCGCGCACGATGGCCAGACGCTTGCCGCGCGCCGCATTGCGCTGCCCGGCACGCAGGCGAAGTACCTGCGCATCTCCTGGCCGGCGTCGCAGGAGACGCCGGCCTTCCGCGGCGTGCGCATCGAGCCGGCCGCGGAGCGCGCGGAGCGGCCGCGCACCTGGCAGCGCGTGGACGGGACGGCGGGTGAGGGAGGGCAGCTGCTCCTCGACGCCGGCGGGCATCCGCCCGTCGACCGGGTGCGCATCGAGCTGCCGATGAACGCGGTGCTGCCGGTGGAGGTGCATTCGCGCAACGATCGCGGGGCGCCGTGGCGGCTGGCCGCGGCGACCACGCTCTATCGACTGGAGCGCGCCGGTGCCGTGATCGCGCGCGACGAGGCCGCGTTCGCGGCGAGGAGCGACCGCTACTGGATGATCAAGGCCGATCCCCGCGCGGGGCTTGCGCCGGGTGCCCTGCAGGCGAGCCTCGGTTACGTGCCGCACGAGATCGTGTTCCTCGCCCGGGGCGAACCGCCGTTCGCGGTCGTCTTCGGGGACCCGCGTGCGGGTGGAGCCGCGCTGCCGCTGGCGACGCTCGTGCCCGGGTATCGCGACGGCCAAGCGCCGGACGCCGCGCGCGCGGTGATCGGTACGCCCGCACGCATGGCGGCCGCTCCGGGGCGCTGGCCCGCGTGGCTGGACGTGGAGCGGCTGGACGCCAAACGCGCTGCGCTGTGGGCGGTGCTGGGCATCGGCGCGGCCCTGTTGGGCGTGCTGGCGTGGCGGCTCGCGCGGCAGGTGTCCTGATACACTCGACGCTCCGTTCCCCAGCCCGCTCGCGATGTCCGGCAACACCCTCGGCAAGCTGTTCTGCGTCACCTCGTTCGGCGAGAGCCATGGCGCCGCGTACGGCGGCGTGGTGGACGGCTGTCCGCCGGGGCTCGCGCTCTCCGAGGCGGACCTGCAGCAGGAGCTCGATCGGCGCAAGCCCGGCACCTCGCGGCACGTCACGCAGCGGCGCGAATCGGACCGCGTCGAGATCCTCTCCGGTGTCTACGAGGGCCGCACCACCGGCACCTCGATCGGCTTCATCATCCGCAACGAGGACCAGCGCAGCAAGGACTACGGCGCCATCGCGGAGACGTTCCGCCCCGGCCACGCCGACTACACGTACTGGCAGAAGTACGGCATCCGCGACCCGCGCGGCGGCGGCCGCGCCTCGGCGCGCGAGACGGTGGTGCGCGTGGCGGCGGGTGCGATCGCGCGCAAGTGGCTGCGCGAGCGTCACGGCGTAATAGTGCGCGGCTACCTGTCGCAACTCGGGCCGATCCAGATTCCCTTCCACAGCTGGGACGCGGTCGGCGAGAACCCGTTCTTCGCGCCGGACCCGGGCGTCGTCGAACGGCTCGAGGCATTCATGGACGACCTGCGCAGGTCCGGCGACTCGGTCGGCGCGCGCGTCACCGTGATTGCCGAGAACGTCCCGGTCGGCTGGGGCGAGCCCGTGTACGACCGGCTGGATGCCGACATCGCCTACGCGATGATGGGCATCAACGCGGTGAAGGGCGTGGAGATCGGCGCGGGCTTCGCATCGGTCGCGCAGCGCGGCAGCGAGCACGGCGACGAGCTCACGCCGGCAGGTTTCGTGTCCAATCACGCGGGCGGCGTGCTGGGCGGCATCTCCACCGGGCAGGACATCGTGGTGAACATCGCGCTCAAGCCGACGTCCAGCATCCGCCTGCCGCGCCGCTCCATCGACAAGGCCGGGCAGCCGACCATCGTCGAGACGACCGGAAGGCACGACCCCTGCGTCGGCATCCGCGCGACGCCGATCGCCGAGGCCATGCTCGGGCTGGTGCTGATGGACCACGCGCTGCGCCACCGCGCGCAGAACGCCGACGTGCGCTGCCCCACGCCCGCCATACCGGCCTATCCCGGCCGCGAGCGCGGGGAATGACGGGTCAGTTCTCCGGCATCGTCCGCGCGATCGCAAGCCACGCGTAGAGGAAGCGCAGGTCCGGGTCGAGGCCGCTGCGCGCCGCTGCGCCCACGTGGCGGTTCCAGGCTTCGACGGCCTTGCCGTACGTTCCGCTCGTCAGGTGCCCTGCGAGCGACGCGGTGAGCAGGTAGCGCTGCTGCGCCGTCGAGCGCTCCGCGCCGTCCGCGAGCAGGCGGTCGGCGAGCGCGGCCATGCGGGGCCCGTCGCGGCGCGCCACCGCGCCGTAGAGCGCGAGCCACGCGCGCTCGCCCTCTTCGAGCCGCGCGGCGCAGGGCGCGGCCTCGAAGCGCGCCCACACCGCGGCTGCCTGCTCGGGCGTCGAGCCCGCGTTCACCACCTGCTGCACCTGGAACAGCGCCCGCAGCCACACGTCACGCCCCTGCCGGTCGAAGCACTCGATGCCGCGCATGCGCGCAAGCTCGAGGTTCTTCTCGAGCTCGACCGGGATGCCGCGCGGCTGCGGCGCCTGCGTGTCGAGGAGATGGCGTCGCGCGTAGTGGGCGCGACGGGCCGTCTCGATGCGCTCGAGGAAGGCATCGCCGTCTAACGACGGCGCGCGCGGCGCCGCCGCGCGGCCTTCGAAGAAGCTGGCCACCGGAATGCCGCTTGCGCCGAGCCGGGTCATCTCGCCGGCGCTGCTCTGGAGGAAGCGGTGCTTCGCCGCGTGCAGGTCGAGGTAGGGCGCGAAGTCGGAGTTGGCCGGCACGCCGTACGAGAGGAACAGCGGGTGGAGGACGCGCTTGGTGCCGAGGCGGCGGATGTCGAGGTCGCCCACCGTCCGCACGTGCACGCGGCGCAACTCGTCGGCGACGCCCGGCATCGCGAACACGTCGGCGGGCGGCGCCGACACGGTCGCCCGGTCGCCGGCGACGATGAGCAGGTCGGAGTCGGTCGCGGCGTAGATCGCGTAGTCCTCGAACTCGTCGCCGAGCGCGAGCAGCACCGAGGCGACCAGCGAGGGGTCGATCTCGTAGAGCTGGAACCACTGCACCAGCACGCCGCCGGGCTGCAGGTAGCGGCGCACGTGGCGATAGAACTCGGCGGTGAAGAGGCTCGACACGCCGCTCACCCAGGGGTTGGACGGCTCGGAGATGATGATGTCGTAGCGTTCGTTGCGGCTGGAGAACCAGGTCTTCGCGTCGTCGAAGACGATGCGGCTGCGCGGATCGGCCCACGCGTTCGCGTTGCGCGCGCCGAACCGGCGCGAGGCTTCCGCCATGGCCGGCTCGATCTCGATGGTGTCCACGCGCTCGAGGGCCGTCGAGCCGAGCAGCGTGTGCGTGGTGAGCCCGGTGCCGATGCCGATCACGGCCGCGGTCTTCGCGTCGGGGCGATGGGCGAGCGGCACGGCCGCGGTGAGCACCATGGTGACCTCGTCGGAAATGCGTGCGCCCGGTTCGAGGTTGATGGCGCCGTCCGACTTGCCGTTGGTGCGCAGCGACGTCCCCTCGGCGAAGCGCATCAGGCTCACCGACGTCGTCTTGCCGTCGCGGTAGTACAGCAGCTCCGCGTCCTGCGCGCTGTACAGGTCGCCGCGCCGGAAGACGCCGGAGGCCATGCGATAGGGATCGAAGGCGACGCCGGCGAGCACGGCGGCGAAGGCGGCGCCCGCGAGCGCCGTCGCGCCGGCCGGCAGCGCGCGCGGTCCGGCCCGCCACAGCAGCAGGAGGCCGAGCGCGACGTCGAGCGCCGCACCGGTGACGACGAGCAGCTTCAGGCCGACCAGCGGCATCAGGACGTGCGCCGCGATCACCACGCCCAGAATGGAGCCGAGGGTGTTCGCGGCGTACACCGACCCGATGGCGCGCTCGCCGTGACGCGATCGGAACAGCGCGAAGGTGATCAGCGGCAGCGTCATGCCGGCGCAGAACGCCGCGGGCAGCATCACCAGCATCGCGATGCCGTGGCTCGCGGCGAGAAAGATGACGTAGCCGGCGTCGGTCTTCGCGGTGCCGCGGATCACGCCCTGCATCAGGTCGAACATGAAGTCGTAGGTCGGCAGGGTGGCGAGCGCCACCAGACCCATCGCCACCTGCACGACGCCGAGAAAGCGCAGCGGATCGCGCGCGCCGTCGATGCGCCGGCGTACCCACAGGCCGCCGAGCGCGATCCCGAGGATGAACGCGGACAGCATGAGCTCGAACGCGTGCGTCGCGGAGCCGAGCACCAGCGAGAGCATGCGGATCCAGCCGATCTCGTAGATGAACGAGGCCGTGCCGGTGAGCAGCGCCACGCCGAGCAGCAGCCGGTAGGGCGGCTCGTTGCCGGCCGACGTCGCAGGAGTCTGGGCCGCGACGGCCGGCCGCGGGTCCGGCCCGGGCGCCAACGTCCACACCAGCGCCGCGAGCGCGAGATTGATGGCGCCCGCCGCCTGGATCGTGCCCGGCAGGCCCAGCCGCTCGATCAGGATGAACCCGCTCGCGAGCACGCCGGCGGCGGCCCCGAGGCTGTTGGTGAAGTACAGCAGCGCGAGGGATTCGCCGGGGCGCTGCGGATGACGCCGCAGCAGGCCGCCGCTCATCAGCGGAAAGGTCGCGCCCAGCAGCACCGACTGCGGCAGGATGAGCGCGCCTGCCAGGGTCCACTTGATGGCCGCCGCGGCGAGCGGACTGCCGGCCGCGGGGAGCCACTGGGCGTACGCCGCCTCCGTGGCGGCGACGAACACCTGATGGAAGGCGAGCGCCGCAAGGCCGATCACCACCTCGACCACCGCGTAGGCGCGGAGCAGGCGGGGCGCGCGGTCGCCATAGCGGCCGGCGAGCGCCGCGCCCGCCGCCATGCCGCCCATGAACAGCGCGAGCACCAGCGTCTGCGCGTAGGCCGCGTGCCCGAGGAAGAGCTTGAGGTAGTGGCTCCAGATGGACTCGTAGATGAGCCCGGCGAAGCCGGACACGGCGAACAGCGCGAACAGCAGCGTTCGCGATCCGGCGGCAGGCAGGCGCATCACGAGGCCGGGGGCCCGCTCTCGGGCTTCGCCACCGTCGCGGTCCAGCGCAGCAACAGGGCGTAGCCGACCGCGAGGAAGACCGGGCCGAGGAAGATGCCGACGAAGCCGAACGCGATCACCCCGCCGAAGACGCCGAGCAGGACCAGCGCGAGCGGCAGGCTCGCGCCGCGGCTGATGAGCACCGGCTTGAGGAAGTTGTCGATGCTGGAAACGACCAGGCCGCCGTAGAGCACCATGAAGATCGCCCAGCCGGTGCGGCCCTCGGAGAAGAGCCAGATCGCCGCGCCGCCCCACACCAGCGGCGGTCCCATCGGCACCAGCGACAGCACGAACGTCGCCGCGCCGAGCAGCACGGCCGCAGGAACCCCCGCGATCGCGAAGCCGATGCCCGCGACCAGACCCTGCGCGACCGCCGTGCCGAGCATCCCGTACACCACGCCGTCGCTCGTGTTGCGCACGGTGTCCACGATGTTCCCGCCGAAGACGCCGACAAGACGCGACATGCCTGCGCGGATGCGCGTCATGATGGCCTCCCCGTCGCGATAGAAGAAGAACGCGACGAACGCGGTGAGCGTCATCTGCAGCAGCCCTTGGCCGAGGATGGCGCCGGCGGCCACGAAGAACGCTCGCGCCGGCTCGATCATGCGGCGTACCAGCGCGAGCACCTCCTCGTGGCTGCCGACCAGCCGGTGCCAGTACTCGTCCGCCGCGGATCCGATCACGGGCAGCGCGACCACCCACGCCGGGAGCTCGATCGGTCCGGCCTCGATGCGCGCCTTCGCCCAGTCGACCGCGGTGCCGAAGCTCCCGGCGAGGGAGGTCGCGAGCACGGCGAGCGGCACGATCACCAGCACCACCAGCGCCATCGCCATCAGCAATGCCGCGATGGTCGATTCGCCGCGCACCAGCCTGCGCAGCCGCAGGTACAGCGGCCAGGTGGACGAGCAGATGACCGCGGCGAAGAGGATGCCGGTGATGAACGGCCGCAACACCAGGAAGCAGCCCACCACCAGCGCGAGCAGCGCGGCGAGCTGCGCGGATCTCTCGAGCTGTCGGTCCACCGCGTGCGTCAGCTGGCGGAGAACCCGCCGTCCACGAACAGCGTCTGCCCGGTGACGAAGTCGGAGGCGCGGCTGGCGAGGAACACCGCGGCGCCGCGGAAGTCCTCCGGTGTCCCGTTGCGGCCGACGAACGTGCGCGCGGCCATGGCGGCGGCGCGCCCGGGATCCGCGAACACGGCACGCGTCAGCGGGGTCTCCACCACGCCCGGTGCGATCGCATTGCAGGCGATGCCGTGGCGCGACCAGGCCTCGGCCTGGGCGCGCGTGAGCTGGGTCAGGCCCGCCTTGGCGACCCCGTAGGCACCGCTGTTCCCGTAGGCGCGGTGCGCCTGCTGCGAGGTGACGTTGATGATGCGACCCCAGCCGCGCGCGATCATCGCCGGCGCGAGCCGCTGCGCCAGCACGAACGCGGCGTGCAGGTTGACGGCGAGGGTCGCGTCCCACTCCGCGTCGGTGAGCGCGTCGAGCGGCGGACGCACGTTGATGCCGGCCGCATTCACCAGGATGTCCGGGGCGCCGAAGGGCACGGCGACCGCTTGCGCGCAGGCCTCCACCTCGGTGCGCACGCCGAGGTCCGCCGCATGCCACGCGGCGCGTGCGCCGGATTCGCGCAGTTCGCGCGCGGTCCGTTCCAGCGCCTCGCGCGTCCTGGCGACCACCACCACCGCGGCGCCGGCTTCACCGAGCGCGCCCGCGATGGCGCGACCGATCCCCGAATGACCGCCGGTGACCACCGCCACCCGGCCCTCCAGCGAGAACAGCTCCGCGACGTTCATGTTCCGATCGAACCTTCGTTTTCGCAGCCGGCATTGTCCGCGAAGCGCGCCGCGATGTCGCGGGGCGCCCAGACGCGCCCGGCGCTGTCCTGCATGCGAGAATCGCGCGCTTCGCCCGAGGCCCGCGTGTCGTCGCTCAGCGCCGTCTATTTCTGGTACTTCGCCTTCATCGGCCTGTTCGCGCCGTACTTCGGGCTCTTCCTGCAGTCCCTCGGGCAGTCGGCGTTCGAGATCGGGGTGCTGCTCTCGCTCATGCAGCTCGCGCGGGTCCTCGCCCCGCACGGGTGGGCGGTGCTCGCCGATCGGCTCGGCCGCCGCGTGCGGCTGCTGCGCGTCACGCTCGCGCTCTCCGCGCTGTTCGCCGCGGGCTTCCTCGTCGCGAACCGGTTCTGGACGCTGCTCGTCGTCGTCGCAGCGCTCGGCCTCGTGTCCAGCGCCTCGATGCCGCTGGTCGAGGCGACCACCCTCGCGAAGCTGGAGGGACGCATGGCGCGATACGGCGCGGTGCGGGTGTGGGGCTCGGTGGGCTTCGTCATCGCCGTGCTCGCCGGCGGCTGGGCGCTCGACCGCGTGCCGATCGGCATCCTGCCCTGGCTCTTCGTCGCGACCATCCTCGCCACGCTCGCCGCGACGGCCGGGGTGGGCGAAACCCGCGCGCCTGCCGCGCGGGAGCACGCCGCGCTCGGTCCCGTGGTGCGGCGTCGCGAGGTGGCCGTGCTGATGGGCGCGTGCTTCCTGATGAGCGTGGCGCACGGGCCGCTGTACAGCTTCTTCAGCATCTACGCCGACGCGGCGGGCTACGACAAGACCACCATCGGCGTGCTCTGGACCCTCGGCGTCGTCGCCGAGATCGTCGTGTTCGCCACGCTGCCGCGCTGGCTGCCCCACGCGAGCATGGAGCGCATCCTCGCGGTGAGCTTCGCGCTCGCCGTGGCGCGCTTCGTGATGATCGGCTGGGCGGTGGAGCACCTCGCCGTTCTGGTGCTGGCACAACTGCTGCATGGGGCGACCTTCGGCAGTTACCATATCGCCGCGCTCGCCGTCGTGCACCGCTGGTTCGACGGCAGCCGGCAGGTGCGCGGGCAGGCGCTCTACACCGCGTTGTCGTATGGCGCAGGCGGCTTCCTGGGCAGCCTCGCCAGCGGAGCGCTGTGGGAGGCCGTCGGCCCCGCATGGACGTTCACCGCAGGCGCGGCGGCGGCCGCGCTCGGGTTCGCGCTGCTGGTGCGGCAGGGGCGGCTGATGCCGTCGCACGCGCCCGCTCCGCACTGATCGAGGACGATTCTTCCGCATGATGCGCCCAGTTCAGGCTCTACTCCTCGCCGCGGCCGCGGCTGCGGCACTGGCCGGATGCGCGACCACCACGCAGCCGGGCGCGGTGGGCGTCGAACGCAAGCAGGCCCTGTTCGTGTCGTCCGAACAGGTGAACCAGGCGGCCGCGCAGCAGTATGCACAACTCACCCAGCGCGCCAACCAGCAGGGCAAGCTGAACGAGGACGCGGCGCAGACGCAGCGGGTCCGCGTCATCGCGCAGCGCCTCATCCCGCAGACCGCGGTGTTCCGTCCGGATGCGCCGGGCTGGAAGTGGGAAGTCGCCGTGCTGACCTCGCCCGAGGTGAACGCTTGGTGCATGCCGGGCGGGAAGATGGCCGTGTACACCGGCCTGATCCAGAAGATCAAGCCCACCGACGACGAGCTCGCCGCGGTGATGGGGCACGAGATCGCCCACGCGCTGCGCGAACACGGGCGCGAACGGGTCTCACAGCAGGTGGCGACCTCGGCGGTGGTCGGCATCGGGGCGGCGATCCTGGGCGTCGGCCAGGCGGGCGCGGACATCGGCGGTGCGCTCGCCAACGTTACGTTCACGCTGCCCAACTCCCGCGAGCACGAGCGCGAGGCCGATCGCATCGGCGTGGAGCTCGCCGCCCGCGCCGGCTACGATCCGCGCGCCGCGATCACGCTGTGGCAGAAGATGGCGCAGCTCGGCGGCGGCGCTCCGCCGCAGATCCTCTCGACGCACCCCGCGCCGGATGCACGGATCGAGGACCTCAAGGAGTACGCGGCGAAGGTGATGCCGTTGTACCAGGCGGCGGCAAAGCGCTGAAAAAGCGCGTCTGCCCGCCGGAGGCGTGCGGGACTTCGTTATAATTCAGTCCCTTTTGCATCGCCCGCGCGCCTCGTGCGCGCCCCGGTCACCCATGGCACCGCAAACGCTCTATGACAAGCTCTGGGCCGCGCACGTCGTCCACGAGGAAGCGGACGGCACGACGCTGCTCTACATCGATCGACACCTGGTTCACGAGGTCACCAGTCCGCAGGCCTTCGAGGGCCTGAAGCTCAGCGGCCGCAAGGTCTGGCGCATCGACTCGATCGTCGCCACCGCCGACCACAACACGCCCACGACCGACTGGGACAAGGGCATCGAAGGCATCGCCGACCCGACCTCGCGGCTGCAGGTCGAGACGCTCGACGCCAACATCCGCGCGAGCGGCGCCAAGGCCTACTTCCCGTTCGGTCACGAGCGGCAGGGCATCGTGCACGTGATCGGGCCGGAAAACGGTGCGACGCTCCCCGGCATGACGGTCGTGTGCGGCGACAGCCACACCAGCACGCACGGCGCGTTCGCGTGCCTCGCCCACGGCATCGGAACGTCCGAGGTCGAGCACGTCATGGCGACGCAGACGCTGGTGCAGAAGAAGTCGCGCAGCATGCTGGTGCAGGTCGACGGCGAGCTCGGGGGCGGCGTGACCGCCAAGGACCTCGCGCTCGCGATCATCGGGAAGATCGGCACGGCCGGAGGCACCGGCTACGCGATCGAGTTCGCCGGCGCCGCCGTCCGTGCGCTCTCGATGGAAGGGCGCATGACCCTGTGCAACATGGCGATCGAGGCCGGCGCGCGCAGCGGCATGGTGGCCTTCGACGACGTCACCGAGGCCTACCTGCGTGGGCGCCCCTTCTCGCCGAAGGGCGAGATGTGGGACCGCGCGGTGGCCTACTGGCGGACGCTGAAGAGCGACCCGCACGCGAAGTTCGACCGCGTGGTGACGCTGGACGCGCGCGAAGTGCCGCCGCAGGTCACCTGGGGCACGTCGCCGGAGATGGTGGTCACCATCGACGATCGCGTGCCGGATCCGGACAGGGAGAAGGATGCGGTGCGCCGGGAGGGCATGGCGCGTGCGCTGGAGTACATGGGCCTCAAGCCGAACACGCCGATGACGGAGATCCGCATCGACAAGGTGTTCATCGGCTCGTGCACCAACTCGCGCATCGAGGACCTCCGCGCGGCTGCCGCCGTCGTTCGCGGGCGACGCAAGGCCGACAACGTCACGCTCGCGATGGTGGTGCCGGGCTCCGGGCAGGTGAAGCGCCAGGCGGAGCAGGAAGGCCTCGATCGCGTGTTCACGGCAGCCGGCTTCGAGTGGCGCGAGCCCGGCTGCTCGATGTGCCTCGGCATGAACGCCGACCGTCTGGAACCCGGGGAGCGCTGCGCGTCGACGTCGAACCGCAATTTCGAGGGCCGTCAGGGCGCCGGCGGGCGGACGCATCTGGTCAGTCCCGCGATGGCGGCGGCCGCGGCGATCGCGGGCCACTTCGTGGATGTGCGCCGTTTCGGCTGATCGCGCGTTAGGAGAGGGCATGCGCATGCGGCTGATCGGTCTCATCGTGCTGGCGGTGCTGGCCGCCGGGTGCAACACCATGGCGGGGCTCGGCAAGGACGTCGAGGCCGCCGGCGAGGCGATCCAGCGGGGCGCCCGGCGTTAGAGGACACATGGAAAAGTTCACCGTACACAACGGCCTGGTTGCGCCGCTCGACCGCGCGAACGTCGACACCGACGCGATCATCCCGAAGCAGTTCCTGAAGTCGATCAAGCGCTCGGGGTTCGGCCCGAACCTGTTCGACGCCTGGCGGTACCTGGACACCGGCGAGCCCGGGCGGGACAACAGCGGGCGGCCGCTCAACCCCGACTTCGTGCTGAATCAGCCGCGCTACAAGGGCGCCAGCATCCTGCTCGCGCGCGACAACTTCGGGTGCGGCTCCTCGCGGGAGCACGCGCCGTGGGCGCTGGCGGACTACGGCTTCAAGGCCGTGATCGCGCCGTCCTACGGCGACATCTTCTTCAACAACTCCTTCAAGAACGGCTTCCTGCCGATCGTGCTGAAGGAGTCCGAGGTCGACCAGCTCTTCCACGACGTGGCGGCGTTCCCCGGCTTCCGCCTGGTGATCGACCTGGCCCAGCAGACCGTCGCGACGGCCGACGGCGCGAAGGTGTTCCGGTTCCAGATCGACGAATTCCGCAAGTACTGCCTGCTGAACGGCCTGGACGAGATCGGCCTCACGATGCGTCACGCCGACAGGATCAAGGCCTACGAGGAAAGGCGCCGCGCCGAGCAGCCGTGGCTGTTCTCGGCATGAGCGCCGCCGGGCCGTCCCAAGGCGCTCATCCCGAGCGCGCTTTTGGCGCGAGGGTCATCCTATGAGCCGCGCGGCGCGCATCGCCGTCCTCCCCGGGGACGGCATCGGCCCGGAGATCGTCGCGCAGGCGCTCGCGGTGCTGCGTGCACTCGGCAAGCATGGCGTGCAGCTCGAGTTCGCCGAGGCACCGGTGGGGGGCGCCGGCTACGCGGCCGCGGGCCATCCGCTGCCGCCGGCCACGCTGTCGCTCGCGAAGGAAAGCGACGCCATCCTCTTCGGTTCGGTGGGCGACCCGAAGTACGACACGCTCGAGCGCAGCCTGCGTCCCGAGCAGGCGATCCTCGGCCTGCGCAAGGCGCTCGGCCTCTTCGCGAACCTGCGTCCGGCGACGATCTTCCCGGAGCTCGCCAACGCCTCCACGCTCAAGCCCGAGGTCGTGTCCGGCATGGACATTCTCATCCTGCGCGAGCTCACCGGCGACATCTATTTCGGCCAGCCGAAGGGCATCCGCACCAACGAAGCGGGGGACCGCGAAGGCTTCGACACCATGCGCTACAGCGAGCCGGAGATCCGCCGCATTGCGCACGCGGGCTTCAAGGCGGCGCGCAAGCGCGGGAAGAAGCTCTGCTCGGTGGACAAGGCCAACGTGCTCGAGACGTCGCAGCTCTGGCGGGACGTGGTGACCGACGCGGCGCGCGAATACCCCGACGTCGCGCTGTCGCACATGTACGTCGACAACGCCGCGATGCAGCTGCTGCGCGCGCCCAAGCAGTTCGACGTCATCGTCACCGGCAATCTTTTCGGCGACATCCTCTCCGACGAGGCGTCGATGCTCACCGGCTCGATCGGCATGCTGCCCTCCGCTTCGCTCGACGAGCGCGGCAAGGGCCTCTACGAGCCGATCCACGGGTCCGCGCCGGACATCGCCGGACAGGGCGTGGCGAATCCGCTCGCGACCATCCTGTCCGCGGCGATGATGCTGCGCTACACCCTGAACCAGGACGCGGCGGCGAACCGCATCGAGGCCGCGGTGCGCAAGGTGCTCGCCGACGGGCTGCGCACGGCGGACATCTTCGAACCGGGGATGAAGAAGGTCGGGACGGAAGCGATGGGCGCGGCGGTGGTCGCCGCGCTGTAGGACGGAAAAGGAAACGAAGCCATGAAGCGAGTGGGCATGGTCGGGTGGCGCGGGATGGTCGGCTCCGTGCTGATGCAGCGGATGCTGGCCGAGGGCGACTTCGCGCACGTCGAGCCGGTGTTCTTCACCACCTCGAACGTCGGCGGCAAGGGGCCCGACATCGGCCGCGAGACGCCAACGCTCAAGGACGCGACCTCCATCGAGGACCTGAAGGGGATGGACGCGATCATCACCTGCCAGGGTGGCGACTACACCAACGAGGTCTATCCGAAGCTCCGCGCGGCGGGGTGGAAGGGCTACTGGATCGACGCGGCCAGCGCCCTGCGCATGAAGGACGACGCCGTCATCATCCTCGATCCGGTGAACATGGACGTGATCAAGGATGCGCTTGCGCGCGGGGTGAAGGACTACATCGGCGGCAACTGCACCGTGAGCCTGATGCTGATGGGCCTGCAGGGGCTCTTCAAGGCGGGCCTCGTGGAGTGGATGAGCGCGATGACCTACCAGGCCGCCTCGGGCGCCGGCGCACAGAACATGCGCGAGCTGCTCGCGCAGATGGGCACGGTGCACGGCGTGGCGAAGGACCTCCTCGGCGACCCGGCGTCCGCCATCCTCGAGATCGACCGGCGCGTGGCCGAGGCGTTGCGCGGCGACGCGCTGCCGAAGGAGCATTTCGGCACTGCGCTCGCGGGGTCCCTCATTCCCTGGATCGACAAGGATCTCGGCAACGGCCAGAGCCGGGAGGAGTGGAAGGCCGAGGCGGAGGGCAACAAGATCCTCGGCCGCGCCAGCCGGCCGATCCCGATCGACGGCATCTGCGTGCGCATCGGCGCCATGCGCTGCCACAGCCAGGCGCTCACCATCAAGCTGACGCGCGACGTGCCCCTCGACGAGATCGAAGGCATGCTCGCCGCGGCGAACCCGTGGGCCAAGGTCGTGCCGAATCGCCGCGAGGACTCCATTCAGCGCTTGTCGCCGGCCGCGGTCACGGGCACGCTCGACGTGCCGGTCGGACGCCTGCGCAAGCTCTCGATGGGACCCCAGTACCTCGCGGCCTTCACCGTGGGCGATCAGCTCCTGTGGGGCGCCGCCGAGCCGTTGCGGCGGATGCTGCGGATCCTGCTCGAGCAGGGCACGACGCGGAAGGCGGTTCCCGCCGCGGCCTGATCGCCACGTTCGCCGTCCTCGCGCGCGCCGCGGCGGGTCCGCCCGGCGCGCGTTGCTTTTTGGGGGCGGGTACCGGCCCGCTGTCGGAAAGCCGACCATTCCATGGCGGATTGCGACATAGTTGGCTTGGCTCCAATTCCTAGATCGGGTGTTAGCTTGCCTGCCTAAGCCCCTGATGCTATGGTAGGTCCTCGGTCCAAGTCCTCCCTAGGGTGGCATAGTGGGAAAACGCAACATCACAAACAGACTGGTCCTTCTCGCTCTGGGGCTCGCGCCGGCGGTGGCGTTCGGGGCAGGACTCGGCAAGCTCACGGTGCTCTCCGGGCTGGGTCAGCCCCTGCGCGCGGAGATCGAGATCGTCGCCCTGCAGAAGGGTGAACTCGACACGCTGACCGCGCGTCTCGCGTCCGCGCAGGCC
>CAZKHE010000018.1:0-52074 GCA_964552535.1 uncultured Enterobacteriaceae bacterium
CGCAGCTCGGCGGTCCGCGTCGCGAGACCTTCGAGCGTGTTGGCGAGGGCGTTGATGCGTTCGGCTTCCATGTCTAACGCGCTGAAAAGCCGAGAATTATACACGGCATCGCGGCCTATCCGCCGCGCCGTTCAAGCGGGCGTCAGCCCGTGCGACGGCGCACGGCGAAGCCGAGGAGGGCGAGCCCCGCGCCGAGAAGCGCGTAGGTGGAAGGTTCCGGGATGGGCGCCATCGCGTACTGCACGTGGTCCAGTTCCCAGTCGGTGCTGTTCGGCATGCGAAGCGTGATGCGCGCGATGCCGGCGTCGGACGAGTATCCGAAGAAGCGGTCCTCGGCAGTTTCCCCCGCCACATTGCCGTCGCCGAGGTCGGCGCTCACGCTCCCGAGCAGGTTGTCCGCCGCATCGTAGGCCTCGAACACCACCGGCGAGGGGCCGCCGATCTCGGGCGGCGTTGGCTGGCGGAAGCCAACGTCGGTCCAGACGATGCCGGCGCTCTTCGGCAATGCGCCAAGAAGCGCCGCGTTGAACGTGAACGAGACGGCGTTGTTGCCCGCCGAGTACCAGGAGAAGCCGCCGCTGCCGCTGCCGTCGATGGCGCCGCTGTCGGCGTCCACCGAGTCGCGCAGCACGCCGTCGGTTAGGCGCGACCCGCCGCTCGCCGTTATGCCGGAGGGGAACGCGAAGCTCGTGCCTTCGAAGTCGATGACCGTGTATCCGGCGAGGCCCACGAACGGGCTGTCGGCGGTCGAAGCGTAGGGCGTCGGCCCGAACGTCGCCGCACCGGCGAGTGCGGGCAGCGTGGAGAGCAGCGTCAAGGCGATGCGGGAGGCGGAGCGGAGCACGATGGCGGGTCGGCGTGGGTAGGGGACCCCGGAGAGCCTACTCGGGGCGCTGCCGGCCATTTGTAAACGACTGTCAAGTTTCACGGGGTATCATTCCTCCCTTTCCGCGACGTCCCTGCATGGCCGATCCACGCCTCGCCACCGACCGCGCCGCGCGCCTCTTCACGCTCGTTTTCCTGGCCTGTGTCGGACTGGTCGGGTTCGCGCTGTTCCTGCAGCACTACAAGGGCCTGGACCCGTGCCCCTGGTGCATCGTGCAGCGCATCGCGTTCCTCGCCGCCGGGCTGGTGGCGCTCGCCGGCGCACTCCACAGGCCGGGGCACGGTGGAACGATTTTCTATTCGGTCATCGGGGGCGCGGTCGCGCTCGCCGGTGCCGCCGCCGGCGCCTACCACGTGTGGCTGCAGAGCGACCCGGCGCGCGCCGCGAAGTGCATCGGCTCGCCCGTTGAACGGATCCTCGACGCGACCGGGGTCGGCCGGTGGGCACCTCCGCTGCTGCAGTACGACGGTCCGTGCTCGCTGAAGCCCTGGGACTTCCTGGGGCTCTCGATCCCGGAGTGGTCCCTCGCCTGGTTCGTGATCCTGGTTGTGACGTTTGCCGCAACGCCCTGGTTCTCGAACCGCTAGGCTCCGCCGATTTGGCGCAGCCGGGAGACGGCGATGGCTTCGAAAGTGATGTTGCGGCTGGACGGCATTCCCGGCGAATGCGCCGACCTGCAGCATCGGGAGTGGATCGAGGTGCTGTCGTTTCGCCTCGGCGCGTCGACCTTGCCGGCGGGCGAGGGCTTCGCCGGCACGGGCCGCGCGCAGCTCGACGAGTTGCGCATCGGCAAGGCACTCGACGTCGCGAGCCCGCGGCTCCTCGAAGCCTGCCTCGCCGGGCGGCACATCAAGGAGGCGGTGGTCGAGATCATCCGCCTGCCCACGCGCGTCAAGTTCCTCGAGTACCGGTTCAACGACGTGTTCGTCGTCTCGGTCGGGGTGGAGGTCGGGGGCGACGAAGCCGTGTCGACGGAGCTGGAGCAGGTGCGCCTGTCGTTCGGCAAGGTGCGCATGACCTACCTGCACAAGTCCGCCACCGGTGCGGCCGCCCAGACCGGCTTCGGCTGGGACCTCGCGGCCGGCGAGGCGCTCTGACGTCGCGGCCCGCCGCTCCGCTCGCTACACGCGTCGGCCGGGGTAATCCTCGGCGATGCGGTCCTCGTAGAACGACACCGGCGAGGGCGCGCTCATGAAGCGCCGGTGCACCTCGGGCGAGACGCCGCTGTAGGCCATCACCTTCCCGTCCGAGAACTCGACCTCGAGCACCTGCGTCTTCGGGTCGTACCCCACGGCACGGATCTTCGACGAGTTCACGCGCTTGCGTTCCACGGCGGCCTCCTGCGATGTCATGCGGCTTCAGGCGAGGCGATGGAGCGCGACGAGCGCCCCGCCTCCGCCTGCCGCGACGAGCGACGCGGGGAGCATAACCTGTCGCGCGAGCATCCGTCCGCCGAGCGAGAGCACCACGCCGAGCTTGAAGAGCAGGTTCGCGCCGACGGCGATCGCGATGGCGGTGGCGGCCTGCAGCGAGGTGACCTGGTCGAGCGCGAACAGGCGCAGGGTGGAGAGCGTCAGCGCGTCGACGTCGGTGAGCCCGGAGACCAGCGCGACGACGTAGAGTCCACGGCTTCCCGCGACGTCGGCGAGCCACGCGGCGGCGAGGAGCACGATGCCGTAGAGCGCGCCGAACGTCAGCGCGGTGCGGATCTCGGTGGGGTTCTTGATGTCCGGCACCGGCAGCTCGCCCACGTCGCGCAGCTTGCGCCACCAGAAGGCGAGGGTGCCGGCCGCGCCCGCCGCCAGTGCGGCGCCGAGCACGATGCCGAGCACGGGCAGCGCGCGCGGCTCGACGACCGCGGTGACCGTCGCGACGCGCACCATGACGACGAGATTCGCCACCAGGATGACGAAGGCCGCGACGCGCACGAACCGCGGTGCGCTGCCGTGGCGGGCATACACCATCGTGGTGGCCGTGCTCGACACGAGACCGCCGAAGAGACCGAGCAGGATCGCGCCGTGCCGGGCGCCGACGATGCGCAGGGCGATGTAGCCCGCGAGGCTGATGCCGGCGATCAGCACGACCATCAGCCAGATGCGGTAGGGGTTCAGCGCGCCGTAGGGCCCCATGTCGAGGTCCGGGAGCACCGGCAGCACGACGAAGGAGAGCACCGCGAACTGCAGCACGGAGAGCAGGTCGCGCCGGTCGAAGCGCTGCAGCAGGCCGCGCAGCTCCGGCTTGAAGTAGAGCAGCGCGGTCGCCGTGACCCCGAGCATCACCGCGATGGTGCGCTCCCCGTACCAGCACATGGCGCCGAGCGCGTACACGACCATGAGCGCGACCACGGTGGTCGTGCCCGGATCGTCCACGTCAGGATCGTTCCGATACGCCGCGATGATCGCGAGCCCGGTGAGCAGCAGCCCCACGGCGAGGGGCAGCGCCGAATCGGTCGCGTCCGAGAGCAGCCCGGCCAGCGTGCCGAGGAGCGCGACCAGCGCGAAGGTCCGCAGGCCCGCCTTCGCCGACGGCGTACGCTCGCGCTCCACGCCGACCAGCAGGCCGACGGCGAGGCTGGTGAGGAAGGCGGGCACGGCGCCGAGTCCTTCCGACTCGAGCAGCTCGATCACAGCGGCTCCCAGTCCTCCAGCGCGAGCTGCAGCGCGGCCGCGCCGTTCCAGCTGTCGATCCCGAGTCGGTACGCAGCCCGCACGCGGGGCGGCAGCGGCTCGGCGTGGCGGAAGAGAATGGCGTCGAAGCGCCGGCCCTCGCGCGCGAGCCGCAGCTTGAGATGGCGCTCCCCGACGATGCGCTGCGCTTCGACCACGTAATCGTCGGCGAACAGCGGCTGCGGAAAGCCCTGGCCCCACACCTGCGTGTCGAGCAGGCGCGCCAGATCCAGATTGGCGTGCGCGACCTCGAGCGGCCCGTCGGTCTCGGTGCGCCGCGCGAGCAGCGCCGGATCCAGCGACTCGCGGACGACGGCCTCGAACACTTCGCGGAAGACATCGAGCGCGTCGGCGCGCAGCGTCAGGCCGGCCGCCGCCGCATGCCCGCCGAAGCGCAGCACGATCCCCGGCGCCCGCTTCGTGACCAGGTCGATGGCGTCGCGCAGGTGCAGGCCGGGAATGGAGCGTCCCGACCCGCGCAGCTCGCCGGTGCCCGACGGCGCGAACGCGACCGCGGGACGGTGATGACGGTCCTTCACGCGCGAGGCGAGCAGGCCCACCACGCCCTGGTGCCAGCCCGGATCGAAGAGCACCAGCGAGGCCTGCGCCGCGACGTCGAGCGACTCGATGATCGCCGCCGCGTCCGCCTGCATGCCGCTCTCCACCTCGCGGCGCTCGCGGTTCAGGCGGTCGAGCTCGCGCGCGATGTTCAGCGCGCGGCCCATGTCGTCGGTGATCAGTGCCTCGATGCCCACGCTCATGTCGGCGAGGCGTCCGGCGGCATTGAGCCGCGGGCCGAGCGCGAAGCCGAGGTCGAACGCGGAGGCCTGCGCCGGGTCGCGGCCCGCCACCGCGAACAGCGCCGCGAGCCCCGGCTGCATGCGACCGGCGCGGATGCGCTTCAGCCCCTGCGCGACCAGCAGCCGGTTGTTGCGATCGAGCCGCACCATGTCCGCGACCGTGCCGAGCGCGACGAGGTCGAGCAGGGCGCCGAGGTTCGGCTCCGGGCGGTTCGCGAAGTGGCCGCGCCGGCGGAGCTCGGCGCGCAGCGCGAGCATCACGTAGAACATGACGCCGACGCCGGCGAGCGCCTTGCTGCCGAACCCGCACCCGGCCTGGTTCGGGTTGACGATGCACTCCGCCTCGGGAAGCGCGTCGCCGGGGAGGTGGTGATCGGTGACCAGCGTCAGCATGCCGCGCGCGGCGGCGGCCGCCACGCCGTCCACGCTCGCGATGCCGTTGTCCACCGTGATCAGCACTTCGGGCGCGAGCGGCGCGACCAGCTCGACCACCTGCGGCGAGAGGCCGTACCCGGTCCTGGCGCGATCGGGCACGAAGTAGTCCACCCGTGCGCCAAAGGCGCGCAGCGCGCGCAGGCCGACCGCGCACGCCGTGGCGCCATCGCAATCGTAGTCCGCCACGATCACCATGCGCCGCTCGCGCGCGATGCAATCGGCGAGGAAGGCCGCGGCCCGCTCGCAGTGCGTGAGCGTGGCCGGCGGCAGGAGCGTCTCGAGCTCGTAGCTGAGCTCGGTCGCGTCGCGCACGCCGCGCGCGGCGAGCAGGCGGGCGAGCACCGGATGCAGGCCCTGGCGCAGCAGGTTCGCCTGCACCGGCGCGGCGGCGCTGCGCGCGACGATGCGGCTCATCGGCCGCCCCCCGCGCGAGGCGCGCGCTCGGGGTGCGTGCACCGGCACCGTCCGGTGCGGCTCATGCGGACGGCCCGTCCGCGGCGGGTCGCCAGGACGCCAGCGGCTTCGGGCGGCGCCAGAAGTAGCGCAGGTCCTGACGGGTGGTCTCCACGCGCAGCGTGCCGCCCGCGCCGATGGCGTGCAGCGTCACCATGCCGATGCGCCCGGCGCGCAGCGCTTCGGCGAGCGGCGCGAACCAGTGGCGCTCGAGCGAGTCCATGCGGCCGCGCCACGCCTCGGCATCCCCGAAGGCGGCCGGCACACGCAGGAGATCGAGGACGATCGCCTCGATGCCGTCGCGCGCGGCATCCTGCAGCCAGGCGGCCGCATTCGGTGGGAGGGGGAAGATTGCAGCGCCGGCAGCCTGCGCGAGCCCGAGCGCGAGCGGTTCCGCCGCGCGCAGCCGGGCGTAGGGCCGGCGCAGGGGGGCGCCGGCGCGTCCGGGGCCCCAGGTCCACACGCTGTTGATCCCGGGCGCGCCGCGCGCCTCGCGCGCCTCGTTGACCGGATGGGCGTGCAGGACCATCTGCAGCTCGTTCAGCCGCGCGTGCCAGGCGCGCGCGTCCGGGCCGCGCGGGAGCAGCGGGTCCACGGACTGCGCGCGCGCCGCCGCGAGCGGCGTCGTCGTGATCGCCGGCGCAGCCTCCGCGCGCAGGTACCAGCGCTCCGGCCGCGCCGCGTGGAACCACAGGCCCTCGGGGGCGAAGTGGGCGTTGAGCGCGCCCACCAGCGCTTCGGCTTCCTCGGCCGCGATGTCGAACGTCGCTGCGTCCGCGAGCACCAGGTGGTCGGTGCCCAGGCGCAGGTGGCACGGGTCGGCGCGCAGCCAGCACGCGTCCCCCGGATCGATGCCGTCGCCCATCAGCGAGTAGGGCGCGTAGGGCACCTCCGCCCCCGCCGCCTCGAGGCCATGCCGCTCCGCGAGCCATTGTTCCAGCGACGCCGCCGGCTGCACGGCGCGCCGACCACGCGCGACGAGCGTCTCGAGCGCCGGCAGGTCGAGCCCGGCATGGAGCGCGGCAGCTTGGGGATGCGGCCAGAAGAGGTCCGCGAGGACGAGATGGACGTTCATCGGACGCACGGGGAACTTCCAGTGTAGCACCGCGACCTATGGGAGAATCCCGCGTCCGCACACGGCCCGCATTCGTGTCCTACGAGCTCTTCATCGGCCTGCGCTACACCCGCGCCAGGCGTCGCAACCACTTCATCTCCTTCATCTCCGGCATCTCCATGATCGGCATCGCGCTCGGCGTTGCCGCGCTGATCGTGGTGCTGTCGGTGATGAACGGATTCCAGAAGGAGCTGCGCGCGCGCATCCTCGGCGTGGCCTCGCACGTCCAGATCACCGGCCCGGAGAACCGCCTCGCCGACTGGCCGCGCATCGCCGAGCGCGCGCGGGAGCGGCCCCGGGTCCTGGCTGCCGCGCCCTACGTCAATGCGCAGGGCATGCTGTCGTACGACGCCAACGTGCGCGGTGCCATCGTGCGCGGCATCGTGCCGAAGCTCGAGGACCAGGTCGCTGACATCGGGCAGCACATGATCGCGGGCAAGCTGGACCTCCTTGTGCCGGGAGAGTTCAACATCGTGCTGGGCGCGGAGCTGGCGCGCGCGCTGCGGGCGTATCCCGGCGACCGCGTGACGCTCATCGCGCCCCAGGGCCTCGTCACGCCCGCCGGCATCGTGCCGCGGCTGAAGCAGTTCCGCGTCGTCGGGCTGTTCGAGGTCGGCATGTTCGAGTACGACAGCGGCCTCGCCCTCATCGCGCTCGAGGATGCGCAGCGCTTGTACCAGATGGGCGAGGACGTCTCCGGCGTGCGCCTCAAGCTCGACGACCTGTTCGCCTCGCGGGAGGTCGCGCGCGACCTGGTGAGCGCGGTCGGCCGCGATCTCTACGTCACCGACTGGACCCGCAGCCACGCGAACTTCTTCCGCGCGGTGCAGATCGAGAAGAACGTGATGTTCATCATCCTGCTGCTCATCGTGGCGGTGGCGGCGTTCAACATCGTCTCGACGCTGGTCATGGCCGTCACCGACAAGCAGCCGGACATCGCGATCCTGCGCACCCTTGGCGCGAGTCCGGGGTCGATCATGAAGATCTTCATGGTGCAGGGCGCGCTGATCGGCGTCATCGGCACGCTGATCGGCGTGGTCGGCGGCATCCTCCTCGCCGTCAACATCGACGTCGTGGTCCCCTTCCTGGAGCGGCTGCTCAACGTGCAGTTCCTCTCGAAGGAGGTGTACTACATCAGCGAGCTGCCCTCCGACCTGCAGCAGCGCGACGTCCTGGTCATCGCCGGCGTCTCGCTGGTGCTGTCGCTGCTCGCCACCCTGTATCCGAGCTGGCGCGCTTCGCGCGTGCGGCCCGCGGAGGCGCTGCGCTATGAGTGATGCGCCGGTCCTCGCGTGCCGCGGGCTCGCCAAGACCTACAGCGAGGGGCGCGTCCCGGTGAGCGTCCTCACGGGCGTCAACCTCGAGGTGCGTCCCGCGGAACTCGTCGCCATCGTCGGCGCGTCGGGCTCGGGCAAGAGCACGCTGCTGCACATCCTCGGGGGCCTCGACTCGCCGACTGCGGGCGAGGTTGACATTCTCGGCCGGCCGATGACGTCGCTCTCCGATGCGGAGCGGGGCAGGCTGCGCAACGAGGCCCTCGGCTTCGTCTACCAGTTCCATCACCTGCTGAACGAGTTCACCGCGCTCGAGAACGTGGCGATGCCGCTGCGCATCCGCGGCCTGACCCAGGCCGACGCCGAGCGCCAGGCGGCGAAGATGCTCGAGGAAGTGGGCCTCGGGGCGCGGCTGGACCACACGCCGGGCGAGCTCTCCGGCGGCGAGCGGCAACGCGCCGCGCTCGCGCGCGCGCTGGTGACGCGGCCCGCTTGCGTGCTCGCCGACGAGCCCACCGGCAACCTCGACCGCCGCACCGCGACGGCGGTGTTCGAGCTGATGCTCGACCTGAACCGCAACTACCGCACGAGCTTCGTGCTGGTCACGCACGACCCGACGCTCGCGGCGCGCGCCGATCGCATCCTGCGGCTGCAGGACGGCGTGCTGACCGCCGACCAGGGCTAGCCGCGGCGGCGCGCGGCGCGCTTGCGCCAGGCGTGGATCACCCAGGCGCGCCAGGCGAGCTGCACGGCGATCCAGCCCAGGGCGGCGAGGCTCACGGCGAGGGTCACCAGCCCGATGATGAGCGGCTTGCCCATGGTGCCCGCCCATTGCACCATGTCGAGGAACCACTGGCCGACTTGCAGGAGGCTGAATTCGGGCGCCGGGGCGACCTCCCCGCCCGACACGCCGGTGATCAACGTGCCGATCCAGAGCGCGAAGAGATAGAGGGGGACGATGGTGAACGGATTGGTGTACAGCGTGCACACCAGTGCGACCGGCAGGTTCATGCGCAGCGGGATCGCGATGAGCGCCGCGGTCAGCATCTGCAGCGGCCCGGGCACGAGACCCGAGAAGAGCCCGATCGCGACGCCGCCGGCCACGCCGCGCCGGTTGAGGTGCCAGAGCGCCGGGTGCTGGAGCAGCTTGCCGAACCTGCCGAGCCACTTGTTCCGCGCGATCGTCTCGTGGTCGGGCAGGTAGCGGCGGAAGTACTTGCGGGGCATCGCGGCGCGCCGGTTTCCGCGCGCGGGCGGGCTCCGGACTTCGTGTCCTGGCGGCTGGCTGGATCGGAATTCTAGATGCGTCTCGCGTTCGTGGCGTTCGCCGCCGGCGCCGCATTGTTGCAGATGCAGCCCGCGCTGCCGCCCTGGCCCGGCGTGTTGGGGCTCGGTGCGGCAGGCGTCGCCGGCCTGATCGCGGGCCGCCGCCTGCCTGGCGGCGCGGTGCTCGCGGCGGCCGCCGCGGCGGTGCTCGGGTTCGCCTGGGCAGCCGGTTTCGCGCAGGTGCGCATGGGCGAGCGGCTGGATCCTGCGCTCGAGGGCCGTGACCTCGTCGTCACGGGCGTGGTCGCCAGCCTTCCGCAGCCGTTCGAGCGCGGCGTGCGCTTTGAGTTCGACGTCGAGCACGCGGAGGCGGCGCTTCCGCCGCGCATCATCGTCTCCTGGTACAACGGCCTCACGCCGGACGAGTTCCAGGAGGTGCTCCCCGTCCGCGCGGGGGAGCGCTGGCGCTGGACGCTGCGGCTGAAGCGCCCGCGCGCCACTGCCAATCCGCACGCCTACGACTGGGAAGTGGCCGCGCTCGAACGCGGCATCGGCGCGGCGGGCTACGTGCGCCCGCGCGGCGAGCGCGTGCGCCTCGCGGCCATGGTGTACCGGCCGGGCTACGCGATCGAGCGCGCGCGCGAGCACATCCGGGCGCGCTTTCGCGCCGCGCTGCCCGATGCGCCGTATGCCGGGGTGCTGGTCGCGCTCGCGGTCGGCGACCAGCGGGCGATCGAGGCCGCCGACTGGCAGACGTTCACCCGCACCGGCGTCGGCCACCTCATGTCCATCTCCGGGCTGCACGTCACCATGGTCGCGGGGCTGTTCGCGTGGCTCGTCGCCGTGCTCTGGCGCCGCTCCGAGCGGCTGACCCTCGCGCTGCCCGCGCGCAAGGCCGCGGCGGTGGCGGGCATGCTCGCGGCGGCGGCGTACTGCCTGATCGCCGGCTTTGCGGTGCCCGCGCAGCGCACGCTGTACATGCTCGCGGTGGTGGCCGTGGCGCTGCTCGCCGATCGCGCGCAATCCTCCTCACGGGTGCTCGCCGCCGCCCTCGCCGTGGTCGTGCTCCTCGATCCGTGGGCCGTCATCGCACCCGGATTCTGGCTGTCGTTCGGCGCGGTCGCGCTCATGTTCTACGTCGCCGCGGGCCCCGGCGCGCACTGGCTGCTGCGCTGGGGGCGCACGCAATGGGCGATCACCGTGGGGCTGGCACCGCTCACGCTCGCGCTGTTCCAGCAGGTGTCGGTGGTGTCGCCGTTCGCCAACGCCATCGCCATCCCCGTGGTCAGCCTCGTGGTCACGCCGCTCGCGCTCGCGTTCGCCGTCGTGCCGATCGACGCGATCGCGCAACTCGCCCACGCGGTGCTTGCCGCGCTGATGGCGCTGCTCGATCTGCTGGCCGCCGCGCCCGCCGCCGTGTGGAGCCAGCACGCGCCGATCGCCTGGACCCTGGCGCCCGCGGCGCTCGGCGTCGCCTGGCTTCTCGCGCCGCCCGGCGTGCCGGGACGCGCCGCGGGTCTGCTCCTGCTGCTGCCGATGTTCGCCGTCCGTCCGCCGGGGCCCGCGCACGGGGAGGTGTGGATCACCTTCCTGGACGTCGGCCAGGGCCTCGCGACCGTGGTCCGGACCGCCAACCATGCGCTGGTGTACGACGCCGGGCCGGCCTACAGCGTCGACGCGGACGCCGGCAACCGGGTGGTCGTGCCCTTCCTGCGAGCGAGCGGGGTCACCCGTCTCGACAAGATGATCGTCACCCACGACGACAACGACCACGCGGGAGGCACCGGGGCGGTGATGCGTACGCTGCCCGCCGGGATGCTGCTGTCGTCGCTCGCCGTCGACCATCCCGCGCAGGCCCTGGCGCCGTGGCGCACGCCCTGCTACGCGGGCCAGCGCTGGGACTGGGACGGCGTGCGCTTCGAGATGCTGTACCCGACGCCCGACAGCTACGACCGCGACCTGCGCCGCGCGAACTGGCGCAGCTGCGTGCTCCGCATCGGCGCGCACGGGCGGAGCGTGCTCCTCACCGGCGACATCGAGGCGCGCGACGAACAGGCGCTGCTCGCCGCCGGCGCACCCCTGGCCGCCGACCTGCTCCTCGTGCCGCACCACGGAAGCCGCACCTCGTCCACGCCGGCGTTCATCGAGGCCGTGGCGCCGCGGATCGCGGTGTTCACCGTGGGCTACCGGAACCGCTTCGGCCATCCGCGGCCGGACGTGGCGGCACGATATGCCGATCGCGGCGTGCAGATTCTGCGGACGGACCGGACCGGCGCGGTGACCGTGAGGCTGGACGAGCGCGGCCTGCGCGCGGAGGCCTACCGCGAGGCCGCGCCCCGGTACTGGCGCCGGGTGGAGCCGGAGGGGTGATCCGGCGGAGCCGGGTCAGCGGTTCTCGCCCGGATTGAACGAGCCGGAGAGCCGGGCCAGCGCCTCGCGACGCGCCTTCACCGCGCGCTTGAACGCCCCCTCGGAGCCGTACTTGGCCACGGAGAACTTCACCAGCTTGGTCCGCCACGGCTCGAGCGGGCAGCGCGCGATCCAGAAGCGCCGCTCCACGGACCCTTTCTCCGTCTCGACCACCTCGGCGTGGTAGGAGACGCCCGCGTAGCCCGAGCGGTTGTTGCGGCGGAGGATGGAGCAGTAGTCCTTGCGTGAGAGCGGCGGGTGTTTCGCCACCACCTCGTCGCGGAACTGCTTGGCGGCGGTCAGCGCCTTGGTCTTGCCGCCGTACACGCCATCGGAGAAGTGGCCGACGTGGACCTTCCCCTGGCGCTGGATGGTGACGCGCCAGGCATGGGTGCGGGACGGTTCGTGGTCGACGCGCGTGATGCCGTAGAGCGCGCGCCGCGAGGCTGTGGTTTTCGGCATGGTGCTTCCTGTCGGGGATGTCGTCGTCGTCGCGCCGGACCCCGCGGGCAGTATGACGACGGCATTATGACGGCGTCAAGCGGCCGGCCAGGGCGACGAACGCCACGGCGAGCAATCGCCGTGCCGGTGAGGACGGGTGTACAGGGAAGCGACACGATGCCCTCGCGGGCGCCGAACAGCGCTTCGTTGATGCGCCGCCGGGGCGGCCCCGGCGACGCCCGCGCTCATGGCGCCCGGCGCAGGTCGAGGGTGAGCGGGAAGGCGCGGTTGGGCGGCTCGGGCGCGACGCGCATCGGCCCGGGCGTGTGACCGTGGTCCCAGAAGCGGGCGAAGCGTCGCGCCTCGGCCTCGTTCGCGTTGACGGGGAACGTCGCGTAGTTGCGGCCGCCCGGATGCGCCACGTGATAGGTGCACCCGCCGATCGCGCGTCCGCTCCACGTGTCCACGATGTCGAAGACGAGCGGCGTGTGCACGCCGATGGTCGGGTGCAGCGCCGAGGGCGGGCTCCACGCCTTGTACCGTACGCCGGCGACGTACTCGCCGTGCACGCCGGTGGGGTGGAGCGGTACCGCGCGGCCGTTGCAGGCGACGACGTGCCGCTCGCCGGTCATGCCGCGCACCTTCACCTGCATGCGTTCCACCGACGAGTCGACGTAGCGGGCGGTGCCGCTGCCGCTCATCTCCTCGCCGAGCACGTGCCACGGCTCGATCGCCTGGCGCAACTCCAGGCTCACGCCCTGGTGGACGACGGTGCCGTAGCGCGGGAAGCGGAACTCGACGAACGGCGCGAACCACTCGGCGCGGAACGGGTAGCCGGCGGCGGCGAGATCTACCGCGACGTCGTGGATGTCCTGCTCGACGAAGTGCGGCAGCATCCAGCGGTCGTGGAGCTGCGTGTCCCAGCGGACCAGGCGGCCCTCGTAGGGCGCTTTCCAGAACCGTGCCACCAGCGCGCGCAGGAGCAGCATCTGCGCGAGGCTCATCTGCGCGTGCGGCGGCATCTCGAAGGCGCGGAACTCCACCAGCCCGAGCCGCCCGCTCGGGCCGTCCGGCGAGTAGAGCTTGTCGATGGAGAACTCGGCGCGGTGCGTGTTGCCGGTCAGGTCGACCAGCAGGTTGCGCAGCAGGCGGTCCACGAGCCATGGGAAATCCGCCTCGCGCCCGGTCTCCAGCGCCTTCGACATCTGCTGGAAGGCGATCTCCAGCTCGTAGAGATTGTCGTCGCGGGCCTCGTCCACGCGCGGCGCCTGGCTGGTCGGGCCGATGAACGTACCGGAGAAGAGGTACGACAGCGCCGGATGGTTCTGCCAGTAGGTGATCAGGCTGCGCAGCAGGTCGGGGCGGCGCAGGAACGGCGAATCCGCGGGCGTCGCGCCGCCCAGCGTCACGTGGTTGCCGCCGCCGGTGCCGGTGTGCCGGCCGTCGAGCATGAATTTCTCGGTGCCGAGACGCGACTGGCGCGCGTCCTCGTAGAGTGCGGAGGTGTTCGCGGCGAGCTCGCGCCAGGTCCGCGCGGGATGGACGTTCACCTCGATGACGCCGGGATCGGGCGTGACGTTGAGCACCCGCATCCGCGGGTCGTGGGGCGGGCCGTAGCCCTCGATGCGCACCGGCACGCGGACGGCGGCGGCGGCCCGCTCGACGATGGCGACGAGGTCGAGGAAATCCTCCAGCCGCTGCATCGGCGGGAGGAACACGTGCACCCGGCCCTCGCGCACCTCGATGCACAGTGCCGTGCGCACGATCTCGCGCGGCGCCGCGCTGCGGCGCTTCGCGTGCCGCGCGCGCTCGGCCGCGGCGTGCGCGTCGTGCAGGTCGCCGCGCGGCTCGAACGGATCGCGCTCGAACTCGGGCTCGGTCTCCGCGGGCAGCCGGTCCGGCAGGGACGCGAGCGGCAGCCGGTAGCCGAGCGGCGAGTCGCCGGGCAGCAGGAAGAGCTGCTCGCGCCGCAGCGGCCAGGGCGAGGTCTCCCAAGCGGTCCCGGTCGGCGCGGTGCGCAGCGGGAGGACCAATCCGGCGGGCCGATCGAGGCCGGCGGCGAGCGTGCGCGCGAGGCGCGAGCGGTCGTCGTAGGCCTTCATCGGGACGCGCGCCGGATCGAGGTTCACCGGCAGGTTCTGCTCCTGCAGCAGCAGCGGCAGCGGATCCTCGTAGGCGTCGATGAAGTCCCCCGCGGTGAGACCGAGGAGCGGCGCGAGCGCGCCGGCGAGGCGGCGGGCCTCCTCGAGCGTCGCGTGGGCGGGGGCCGACTCGCGCGCGAGCAGGGCGGCGTCCCGCCACACCGGCACGCCGTCGGCCCGCCAATGGATGCCGAGGGCCCAGCGCGGCAGCGGCTCGCCGGGATACCACTTGCCCTGACCGTAGAACATCAGCGCGCCGGGCGCGAAGCGTTCGCGCAGCCGCCACGCGAGCCCTTCGGCCAGCGTCCACTTCTTGGGGGAGAGCGCGGTGAAGTTCCACTCCGGGCCGTCCATGTCGTCCACCGAGACGAACGTGGGCTCGCCGCCCTGCGTCAGGCGCACGTCGAGGTCCGCGAGCTCCGCGTCCACCGCTTCGCCCAGTGCATCGATCTCCGCCCACTGCGCCTCGGTGTAGGGCTTGGTGACGCGCGGATCCTCGTGGATGCGCGTGACCTTCATCTCGAAGTGCAGCGTGGATTCGCACACGTCGGTGAAGCCGGTCACCGGCGCCGCCGAAGAGGGAAAGGCGGTCGCTGCGAGCGGAATGTGGCCCTCGCCGGCAAGGAGGCCGGAGGTGGGATCCAGACCGATCCAGCCCGCGCCGGGCAGGTACACCTCGGCCCAGGCGTGCAGGTCGGTGAAGTCGGCGGTGGGGCCGGCCGGGCCGTCGATGGGTTTCTGGTCCGCGACCAGCTGCACCAGATAGCCCGAGACGAAGCGCGCCGCAAGGCCCATGTGCCGCAGGATCTGCACCAGCAGCCAACCCGAGTCCCGGCAGGAGCCCGAGCGCTTGGCGAGGGTCTCGTCGGGCACCTGGATGCCCGGTTCCATCCGGACGAGATAGCCGACTTCGCCCTGCAGCCGCGCGTTCAGCGCGACCAGCATGTTCACCGTGTTGTCGCCGGGCCTGTAGCCGTCGGCACGGAAGGCATCCAGCCACCTGGACAGCAGCGGGCCGGGCGTCTCCTTCTCCAGGTACGGTGCGAGCTCGATGGCGAGCTGCTGCGGGTACGCGAACGGATAGTGCTCCGCGTAGTGCTCGACGAAGAAGTCGAACGGGTTGATCACGGTCATGTCGGCGACGAGATCCACCGTCACCGCCAGGCGCTTCGTCTTCTCGGGAAACACCGCGCGCGCGATGTAGTTGCCGTAGGCGTCCTGCTGCCAGTTCAGGAAGTGCTTGTCCGGCTCGATGCGCAGGGAGTAGCTGTGGATCGGCGTCCGGCAGTGCGGCGCGGGCCGCAGGCGGATCTCGTGCGGCGACAGCGCCACCGGGCGGTCGAAGTCGTACCGGGTGTGGTGGTGCAGGGCGACGCGGATGGTCATTCGGAGTCCCGGAAGGGAAAGGGGGAGGGAGGCAGGGTCGACCGCGCGCCGGTGCGGGCGCTACGGCGCGCCGTTCTCCTCCCAGTACGGGTCGGGCAGCTGGGCGAACACCCGGCGCAGGCCCTCGCCCCACTGGTGGTGGATCATGTTGTAGTACGGATCGCTCTCGCCGATGCGGCGCTTCATCGAGAGCCGGAGCTGGTTGGCGTGGTAGCAGGCCACGTCGATCGGCAGGCCCACCGACACGTTCGAGCGCATCGTCGAGTCGAACGAGATCAGCACGCACTTGGTGGCGTCGATCACGCTGGTCGACGGCTTCACCACGCGGTCGATGATCGGCTTGCCGTACTTGGTCTCGCCGATCTGGAAGAACGGCGTCTCCGGGGTGGCCTCGATGAAGTTGCCCTCCTGGTAGAGCATGAAGAGGCGCATCTTCTCGCCCTTGATCTGGCCGCCGACGATGAAGTTCGCGTTCGCGTCGATGTTGTTCTGCATGAGGTACGGGCCGTCGCGGCGCTTCACCTCCCTCAGGCAATCCCCGAGCAGCGAGGCGACCTCGAACATCGACTGTGCCGTCCACAGCGTCACGCCGGCCTCGGCGTTGCGCGACTTCTGGTCCAGCAGGTTGATGGCGTTCTGCGTGACCGACAGGTTGCCCGAGCTCATCATCACGATCACGCGGTCGCCCGGGCGCTCGAACACCGCCATCTTGCGGTAGGTCGAGATGTTGTCCACGCCCGCGTTCGTGCGCGAGTCGGATGCGAACACCATGCCGGCCTCCAGGACGACCCCGACACAATAAGTCATTGCTGCTGCCCGGCCCTTCCAGCCATTCGAAAAGGGAATTGTAAGGGAGGGGTGGGGAAGGGTCGGCTACTGATAGACCGGGGCGAGGAAATGCTTGTTGATCTCGACGTTGAGGGCCTGCAGCTGCTCGAGGAAGTCCATCAGGTACTCGTGCAGGCCGCCCCCGATGATCTTCTCGGTCTTGCCGTAGTGCAGGTGCGCGTGGATCTCGCCGGCCAGCCGCTCGGGCTCGAGGCGCTCGTCGTCGGAGAGCTCCTGCAGGATGTCGTAGATCTGGTTGAGGCAGGCGTGCAGGCTGCGCGGCACGTCGGCGCGCAGGATGAGCATCTCGGCGACCCGGAACGGCGTGATCACGTCGCGGTAGATCTTGCGGTAGGACTCGAACGCCGACACCGAGCGGAGCAGCGCCGACCACTGGTAGTAGTCCACTGCGCCGCCGACCGCTTCCGCGGAAGGCAGGAGCGTGTGGTACTTCACGTCGAGGATGCGCGCGGTGTTGTCGGCGCGCTCGAGGAAGGTGCCGAGGCGGATGAAGCTGTAGGCCTCGTCGCGGATCATGGTGCCGAAGTTCACGCCGCGGAACAGGTGGCTGCGCGTCTTCACCCAGTCGAAGAAGTCGGAGATGCCGCGCGCCTGGACGTCGTCGAACGAGAGGTTGCGGATCTCGAGCCAGGTGCCGTTCAGGCTCTCCCACATCTCGGAGGTGATGTTGCCGCGCTGCGCCCGGGCGTTCTCCCGCGCCGCCTGCACCGAGCAGTAGATCGAGCCCGGATTCGAGGCGTCCAGGACCATGAAGCGCAGGACGTTGTCCGGCGTGAGGTCGCTGTAGCGCTGGTAATAGCTGGTGGCGAGCCCGGTGATGATGAGCGGCAGCGCCCAGGGCTCGGCCCACTTCTCGCCCGGCTCCATGATGCGGTACGGGAGCAGCGACATGCGATAGGTGATGTCGAGCATCCGCGCGGTGTTCTCCGCGCGCTCCACCTGGCGCGACATCCAAAAGAGGTCGTTCGCGGTGCGGCTCAGCATGTCAGCGCTCCAGCACCCAGGTGTCCTTCGTCCCGCCGCCCTGCGACGAGTTCACCACCAGCGAGCCCTCCTTCAGCGCCACCCGCGTCAGGCCGCCGGGGACGAGGCGCACCTCCTTGCCGGAGAGCACGAACGGGCGCAGGTCCACGTGGCGCGGCGCGATGCCGCTCTCCACGAACGTCGGGCAGGTGGACAGGGCGAGCGTCGGCTGCGCGATGTACTTCTCCGGATTGGCGACGATGCGCTCGCGGAACTCCGCGCGCTGCGCCATCGTCGAGGCGGGGCCGACCAGCATGCCGTAGCCGCCGGAGCCGTGCACCTCCTTCACCACCAGCTCGTGCAGGTGCTCCAGCACGTACTGCAGGTCGTCGCGCTTGCGCAGCTGCCACGTCGGCACGTTGTTGAGGATCGGTTTCTCGCCGAGATAGAACTCGATCATGTCCGGCACGTGCGGGTACATCGACTTGTCATCAGCCACGCCGGTGCCGATGGCGTTCGCGAGCGTCACCCGGCCGGCGCGATACGCCGAGAAGAGCCCCGGCACGCCGAGCAGCGAGTCGGGCCGGAACACCAGCGGGTCGATGAAGTCGTCGTCGATGCGCCGGTAGATCACGTCCACGCGCTTCGGGCCGCGCGTGGTGCGCATGTACACCGTCTCGTCCTTCACCAGCAGATCCTGGCCCTCGACCAGCTCGACGCCCATCTGCTGCGCGAGGAAGGTGTGCTCGAAGTACGCCGAGTTGAACGAGCCCGGCGTGAGCAGCACCACCGTGGGGTCGGTCACGCCCGCCGGCGCCACCTGGCGCAGCGTGTCGAGCAGCAGGTCGGGATAGTGGTCCACCGGCGCGACCTCGTTGCGGGCGAAGAGGTCGGGGAAGAGCCGCATCATCATCTTGCGGTCCTCCAGCATGTACGACACGCCGGAAGGCACGCGCATGTTGTCCTCCAGGACGTAGAACTCGCCCTGGCCGGCACGCACGATGTCCACCCCCGCGATGTGCGCGTAGGTGTCGCCGGGAACCTTCAGCCCCTGCATGACGCTGCGGTACTGCGCGTTCTCCAGCACCTTGCGGGGCGGGATGATGCCTTCCTTGAGGATCGCCTGATCGTGGTAGATGTCGCGCAGGAAGAGGTTGAGCGCCTTCACGCGCTGGCGCAGGCCGTCCTCGAGGATCTTCCAGTCCGCTGCCGGGATGATGCGCGGAATGATGTCGAAGGGAATGAGCCGCTCGGTGCCGCTCTCGTCGCCGTACACCGCGAAGGTGATGCCGACGCGGCGGAACATGACGTCGGCCTCCTGCCGCTTCTGCGCGAAGTGCTCCGGCGGAAGGGTCTGCGCCCACTCGACGTAGCGCTGGTAGTGGGGAAGGACCTCGCCTTCGAGGCCCCGCATCTCGTCGTAGAAGATCCGGGGAGGGGCAGTCATGGAATGTGCCGCGGGCGGGCGCGTCGCTCTGATTCTTGTAGTTTACGCCGCACAGCAACGGCCGTGCCACGCGCGAATCATTCGGATCCCCGGGCGCGACGCCGCAGTCCGGGGCATTTTGAGCGCCCGACATGCACCGCGTCGGAGCGTCGCGCGCTGCCTTGGTGCGCAGTCGCGCGAGACCCCGCTGCTATACTCGATCGCCATGCCGAGCACCGTGCACGCAACCGTCACCGCCGAGGGCGATCAGGCTTTGCTCGACGCGTATCGCGAGCGTCTGAACACGGCGCTCGCCGCTGAGGCGGCCGTCGGCCTCAAGGAGCTGCACACGCCCGGCCGACTGGAGTACCGGCTGGCCGCGAAGGGCGGGCTGCCGTTTCCGGCGCTGGTCGAGGCGTCCGGCGAGGTGCCCGAGCTCGCGCTGCACGTCGAGTGGCAGGATGCGGAGCAGGGCATCTCCGGCGCCGCGCTGATCGAGGCCGGCGCGCTCAAGGACCAGTCGAGCGCGCAGACCGAGGCGCGGGCGGCGCGCCACGGCGGCGCAGAGGTGCGCGCCGACACGGACGGAACGATCGTCCTGGCGGTGGCGTGCCGCCGCCATGGCGAGGCGTGGATCGGCTACGCGCTCACCTCCGGGCAGCACGCCTTCTTCCGCGTGCTGCCCGGGGCGATGCTCGAGGCAACCGACGGCGTGGAGCTCGAGTGGGCCGAGCGCTGGGCGCTGCGGGCCGACGGCAGCGCAGCGTATGCCGAGCTCGATCCGCGCGAGCCGATCGACGAAAAGCTCGCCGCCGAGCTGGGCAAGGTCGCCGATGCATTCGCGGAGGAGTGGGTCTGGTTCGACGCCGATGCGCCGCTCGAGACGGCGATCGAGCGCGCCCGCTTCGCGTCCTACGGCTACACCGTACGCGAGGCCAACCTGCGCAGCGCCAAGCTGCGGGGCGCCATGCGCCGCGAGGGCGACGCCTACACGTTCAGCTCGCTCGACGCCGCCGGGCGCGACGTCGCGGCGCTCATCGCCCGTCACTGGCTGCAGACCGAGCGCCACTGATGGCCGCAGCCACGCCCCGGCTGCGCCACGTCACCTGCGCCACCCCGACGGGCCTGCACCGGCTCGCCTACGCCGAGTGGGGCGACCCGCGAAATCCCGAGGTGCTGCTGTGCGTGCACGCCCTGACCCGGACCGGACGCGACTTCGACCGCCTCGCCGCCGCGCTCTCGGACCGCTACCGCGTGGTGTGCCCCGACATGCCCGGACGCGGCGCCAGCGACCGCCTGGCGCAGCCGGCCGAATACCAGATTCCCACCTACGTCGGCGACGTCGTCACGCTGATCGCCCGCCTGGACGTCGAGCGCGTGGACTGGGTGGGCACCTCCATGGGGGCGCTGATCGGCATGGCGTTCGCGTCCCTCGAGGGCAACCCGGTCCGCCGACTCGTCCTCAACGAGGCCGGCCCCCTGGTGACGGCCGCCGCGCTCGACCGCATCTCGACCTATCTCGGCAAGGCGCCGCTCTTTCCCGATTTCGCCACCGTGCTGGCGTACGTGCGCTCGGTCAGCGCGCCGTTCGGTCCGCACACCGACGAGGAGTGGGCCTTCCTCGCCCGCAATGTTTCGCGCCGGCGTCCTGACGGCCAGTGGGAGCTCGCGTACGATCCCGCGATCGCCGTGCCCTTCAACGCCAAGCTGCCGCACGAAGACGTGAACCTCTGGCCGCTCTACGACCGCATCGCCTGCCCCACGCTCGTCATCCGCGGCGCCGAGTCCGACCTGCTGCTGCCCGAGACGGTGGAGGAGATGGGCCGGCGGGGGCCGCGCGCCCGCGCCGTCGAGCTCCCGGGCATCGGCCATGCGCCGACGCTGCTGCACGAAGACCAGATCGCCATCGTTCGCGATTTCCTGCTCGCCTGATGGAAGCCGCCCTCGATCGCATCCAGGCGGGCATCGACCGGTGGCGCGGCGGGTTGTCGCGACGGACGCGGCTCGGCGTCATCGCCGTGCTGACGCTCGCCGCGGTGGCGGCGACGGCGGCGCTCCCCGCCATGCCGCAGCCGATCGAGTATCACGCGTTCGCCGACGCCCGCGCGTTTCTCGGCATTCCGAATTTCGCCGACACCGTTTCCAATCTCGGCTTCCTGGTGGTCGGCGTGTGGGGCGTTGTCGTGCTGCGGCGGCCGCGGGCCGGCCTGTTCGAACATGCAGGCGAGACCTTCACCTACCGGGTGCTCTTCGCGGCCACGGCGCTGATCGCCGCGGGCTCGGCGTACTACCACATCGAACCGAACAACGAGACGCTGCTCTGGGACCGCTTGCCGATGGTGGTGGGCTTCGCCGCGCTGATGGCCGCCATCGTCGGCGAGCGCATCCACCCGTCCGCCACGCGGCCCGTGCTTTTCGTCGCGCTGGCCTGGGGCCTCGGCACGCTGGTGTACTGGTGGGGCACCGAGCGCGCCGCGGCCGGAAACGTGACGCCCTATGCCGTCTTCCAGGCCTACTCGATCCTCGCCGCGGCGGCGGTGATGCTGCTCTTCCCGTCGCGGTACACCCACGGCCGGCTGCTGCTCGCCGGCCTCGCGCTCTACGGTGTCGCCAAGGTCTTCGAAACCTACGACGAGGCGATCTTCGCCGTCGGGGGCGTTGTTTCCGGCCACACCCTCAAGCACCTGGCGGCGGCAGCCGGGCTGGGTCTCGTCGTCGCGATGCTGCTGCGCCGTACCCCGCAACGCCCGCGCGAGCGCTGGGCCGAGGCCTAGGCCAAACGTCAAATCCCTGCCGCGCAAGGCAATTTTTAACCTTTCGGCACCCCCGCCGCTCTTATAATCTGGCCGTCTTCCGCCTGCGAAACGACACAAGAACGCGGAGGGCTGGGGGGGCCGCCATGCGGCTCCGCACGGGGGCACCGGCTCGGCTCGCCTCCGTTGACCGGGAGAGGCGGCTTTGCGCAACGCATGGGCCTGTTGGGACGCGTTCCTTCATCGTTCGCGGCACGTCGCGGCGCTCGCCGCAGCACTGGCGCTGATCGCGCCCTCGGCATGGGGGCAGGCGGCCGCCACCGCGACCAGCGTATCCGGCACCGTCGCCGTCCAGACGCCCGAGGGAACGACGCGCCTGCTGGCGCAGCGCTCTGCGCTGCGTCCCGGTGACGTGGTCTCCACCCAGGCGGAAAGCTACGCGCGCATCCGTTTCTCCGACGGCGGCGAGCTCGCCGTGCGGCCCAACACGCAATTGCGCATCGAGGCCTACCGCTTCGATCCGAACACCCCGCAGCAGGACAGCATCGTCCTGAATCTGCTGAAGGGCGGCCTGCGCAGCATCACCGGCCTCATCAGCCGTCGGGGCGATCGCGACGCCTACCAACTGCGCACGCCCACGGCCACCATCGGCGTGCGCGGCACGGACTTCATCGCGCGCATCTGCGGCGAGGATTGCGCGCAGGAGCAGGCCGCCCGCGATGCCTCGCCGCGCCGCGCGGTCGCACCCGCCCTGATCGCGCGCGTGATCCAGGTGCAGGGCGACGCGGTCGCCGTGACGCCGGGGACCGAGCGTCGGCTGGCCGCCGGGGACCCGGTGTTCCGCCGCGACCGCATCGAGACCGCGGCGAACGCGACACTGGTGCTCGCCTTCCTCGACCAGTCGCGCATCGTGCTGCTGCCCGGCAGCAAGTTCTCGGTCGAGGAGTACCGCTACGAGCCGCAGCGACCGGGCGCGGGCTCGATGCTGCTCAATCTCACGCAGGGCGGCTTGCGTGCGCTGACCGGACTCATCGCGCGGGCGCGGCCGCAGGCGGTCCGGGTGACGACGCCGACGGCTACGGTGGGCGTGCGCGGCACCGGCATGGACGTCTATGCCGACGTCGAGGCGATGCTTGCCATCCTCCAGGCCCTCAACCAGGCGCAGCAGGCGGGCGGCCCGGCGGACGACGCCGTGCGTCAGGCGCAGATTGCGCTCGCCAACGCGATCCTCCAGGGGACGGCGCAAGCCGGCGGCGCCACCACCGCCGCATTCACCTGGCAGGGACGCACGTTCATCGAGAGCGGCGGCAGCCGCCGCAGCATGGGCGAGTTCGACGGCTTCTACGTCGGGCGGGACGGCCGCATCGAGGAGTTCCCGGTCGAGACGCTCGACCGGCTGCGCAATTTCCCGGCTCCGCGCCCGGACCAGTTCGCGTTCGACCCCAAGCTGTTCGGCGAGCTGCCCAATCTCGATCCGGACAGCCTGATCGTCCTGGTGAAGGACGGGAGCATCGTGCTGGCTCAGGGGACCGAGCAGCTCGTGCTGAACACCGGCGAGTCCGCCCAGGGCGGCGCCGGGCGCAACCTGGTGCGCGTCGGCTTCGTGCCCTCCACCGTCGAAGGCGACCCGTTCCTGGGCCCGCCCAGCTTCGATCCGCAGTTGTGCCGCCCCTGACAGGACGGATGCCATGACCCCTTCCACCCAGCGTCGTCCCCTCCATCCGCGCAACCTGCGCCTGCGCACGCTCGCGCTCGCCGTCGCTTCCGCGCTCGCCGGCACCGCCTGGGCCAACCCAACGGGCCCAAGCGTGGCCGCCGGCGCGGCGAGCTTCAGCACGTCCGGCAACACGCTGAACATCACCAACACGCCGGGCACGATCATCAACTGGCAGCAGTTCTCGATCCGCCCGGACGAGGTGACGCGCTTCATCCAGTCGGGCGCGATGAGCGCGGTGCTGAACCGGGTCACCGGCCACGAGCACTCGCAGCTCCTCGGCCAGCTCCTCTCCAACGGCCGCGTGTTCCTGGTCAACCCGAACGGCATCACCATCGGCCAGGGCGCGCTGATCGACACGGCGGGCTTCGTCGCATCGAGCCTGAACATCAGCGACGCCGACTTCCTCTCGGGCCGCATGCGCTTCCAGGCGCTCGCCGGCGAACCCGGCAAGGTGGTCAACCAGGGCACGCTCAGCGCGCACTCCGGCGGGCAGATCTACCTCATCGCGCCCAACGTCGAGAACCACGGCGTGATCACCGCGCCCAATGGCGACGTGCTGCTCGCGGCGGGCAAGAGCGTCGAGGTGGTGTCGAGCGCGAGCCCGCACATCCGCGTGGAGCTCAATGCGCCGGACAACGGCGAGGCGCTGAACGTCGGTCAGGTGGTGGGGGGGCGGATCGGGATCTATGGAGGCCTGGTCGCGCATTCCGGCACCGCGAGCGCCGACCGTGTCGAAGTGGGGGACGGCGGCAACATCATCCTCCGCGCGTCGAAGGTGCTGCAGACCGGCGTCCTCTCCGCCAACGCCGCCCAGGGACGCGGGGGCAACGTGGAGGTCCGCGGCGACACCAACGTGATCCAGACGCAAGGCGCGCGCATCTCGGTGCAGGGCGCGGAGGGCGGCGGCACTGCAACGGTCGCAACGAATGCGGACGGCGGGTACACCTTCACCTCGGCCACCATCGACGCCACCTCGGTGAGCGGATCCGGCGGCGCGATCCACGTGCTCGGCGAATCCATCGCGCTGGCCGGTGCGTCCATCGACGCGAGCGGCGCCACGCGAGGCGGCACGGTGCTAGTGGGCGGCGATCGGCAGGGCGCGAATCCGGACGTGCCGAACGCCCGATCGGTGTTCGGCAATTTTTCCACCGCCATCAAGGCCGACGCAACCACGCAGGGCGACGGCGGCAAGGTGGTCGTGTGGTCGGACCACACGACGCGGTTCGGCGGCGCGCTTTCGGCGCGGGCCGGGGCGAACCGCGGTGACGGCGGCTTCATCGAAGTGTCGGGCAAGCAGACGACCGTCTTCGCGGGGACGGCGAACGCGAGCAGTCCGTACGGCAGGGCAGGCACCTTCCTACTCGACCCGAAGAACATCTTCATCGACGAGGTGACCAGCGGGGTCAGCTTCCGCGATCTGCTGGATCCGAACCCGAACTCCGACGGTCAGGGCGGCAACGGATTCGGCAACTATGTCGTCGCGACGGTCGGCGGGAACACGCTCGTCACCGATGCAGCCGACAATCTACGCGGTGTCGACGCGGGGGCCGCGTACATCTACGACGGCGCGACGGGCGCGCTGCGCAGCACGCTGCTCGGGGCGGCGCCCGGAGACCGCGTGGGCTCGTACAACTCGCTCCGGCAGGCGGGCAGCAACTATCTGCTGTTCTCGCCGGAGTTCGGCGCAGCCGGAAATTTTGACAACGCGCTCGGCGCGGTCACCTTCATCAACGCGGCGAGCGGCACGTTCGCCGGCGGTGGCGGACCGATCTCTGCCGCCAACAGCCTGGTGGGCGCAGCGCCGGGCGATCGCGTCGGTTCCGAGACGTTCTTTCCCTCGCCGAGTGTCCAGGCGCACGGGAATTACGCGTTCATCTTCAGCCGCGGCTATGGCGGCGGGGCTGGTGCAGTGACGACCATGGCCGTCGCCGACGGGCGGATCGTCAATGCCCCGGCCGACTCGGGCGCCGTCATCGGCACGGGCAACAGCTTCGTTGGCGCCACTCCGAACGCGCAGATCGGCAACTGGGGGGCGGACGTGGTGGGCAACCTGCTCGTCATGCGGTCCTTCGCAACAGCTTCGCCAGGCGCGCTGACGTTCCTGAATTCGGTCACCGGCGCGACCCCGTCCGGCGCTTCACACGGCGTCATCGACGCGACGAACAGCATCGTCGGGAGTCTGCCGGGCGACCTGAACGGCGCGCTCATTGAGAGCGTGGGCGTCGGTTCGTTCGTCCTCCGCGCGCCCAACTGGGGCGGATCACAGCAGGGCGCAGTGACGTGGATCTCCCCGGTCGGCACCTTGAGCGATGGCACCCCGGCCGGCGCGATCGGCCCCGCCAACAGCGTCGTCGGTCAGTTCG
The DNA here is from genome assembly GCA_964552535.1 of uncultured Enterobacteriaceae bacterium. Classification (GTDB taxonomy): domain Bacteria; phylum Pseudomonadota; class Gammaproteobacteria; order Burkholderiales; family SG8-39; genus CAZKHE01. Next base: position 25,343 of record CAZKHE010000018.1, read on the forward strand.
CTTCGGATCGGGTCGGCAGCCAGGCAGTCATCGTCAGTGGTCCGAGCTACGCGATCGCCACACCGGACTGGAACGGCGGCAGGGGCGCCGTCACCCTGGTGGACTTCAACAACGGCCGTGTTCTGACCACCAACGGCACCGGCGCGGTCGTCGCCCCAACGAACTCGATCGTCGGTTCTGCCGCTGGTGATCGCATCGGCTCCGGCGGCGTCGCCGGGACGGGCCACGGCTTCCTCGTCCTGAGTCCGGATTGGAACGGGCAGCGCGGCGCGGTGACGTGGCTCGATAGCAATTCTGGCGTGGACGCACTCGGAATGCCCGGCATCGGTGAGGTCACGCTATCCAACAGCCTCGGCGGTTCAACGCCCCTCGATCGCGTGGGCAACAGCTTCAGTTATCTCTTTCCGGCTACCGGCTCGTCGGTCCTCGTCGCGAGCCCGGACTGGACCAACGCGGAGACGTCCGCGCCCTCGGCGGGCGCGGTGACCTTCATCGACCTCGTGACCGGGCGTACGCCGGCCGGCCCGGCGGTCGGCGAAGTGAGCAAGCTCAACAGCCTGGTCGGCGACCAGGCCTTCGACGCGGTTGGAGGCAGCTACATCGTCCCGATCTTCGGCGGCAACGTGTTCATCGTCAGCAACAACTGGCGCGGCGGGCAAGGCGCAGTGACGTGGATGAACGCGGCCGATGGTCGGCTGAGCAACATGGCGGGCCTCGCAGATTACGCCACCACGACTGGCGTACTGACCAGTGCCAACAGCCTGGCGGGGACCGGAACTCCGGCGGACAACATCGGGTTTGGCGGCGTACGGGTGGTGGACGGCAACGCGTTCGTCCTCAGCCCCGATTGGAACCAGCAGCGGGGCGCGGTCACGTGGATTAGCGGCGCGACGGGCCGACTGGTGGATGGCAACACCGGCGGCAGTCCAAACGTGCTCAACAGTCTCATCGGCTCGACGCCGGGCGACCGCGTTGGCGACGACGTCGCGACGACCTCCGGGTTGTTCAGTCAGAACCTGATCGTTCGCAGCCGCAATTGGCAGTTCGGCGGGCAGGCGGTGGGCGCGATCACCTTCCTGCGTGGATCCGATGGCGCGCTTTCCACCATGCTGGACGGCATTGACAACGCCACGTTCGCCGACGCAGGACAGGCGTACAGCACGCTCCTCGGCGCGGTGTCCTCCGCCAACAGCCTCGTCGGCAGTGCGCCGGGCGAAATGGACAGCACCTGGGTCGAGTACCTGTCCACCGGCCATGTTCTGCACTTCGCGCAAGGCTGGTCCGCGGGCGGAACGCTGCCCGGTGCGGGCGCCGTCACGTGGATGAACGGCGACAACGGCCGGCTGGTGAACGGTGCGACCGGGGGTGTCATCTCCCCCGCGAACAGCATCGTGGGTGCGGCTGCCGGCGACAACGTCGGCGCGTTCAATCTCTTCGGCGCGTTCAACCCGCTTAGCCAGATCGGCTTCACGGACAAGTACCTGCTCCGCTCCGCCGGGTTCAATGGCAATTCGGGCGCCGTCACCTGGATCGACGGCGCCACCGGCCTTCTCGCCGGGATGGCCTCGCCGACGGCGTTTGTGAACGGCACGATTTCGGCGGCCAACAGCCTGGTCGGTAGCGGTCCGGGGACAGCGGGCATCCGGCTCGGCGAGCAGATGACCGAGCTGCCCGATGGTTTGGGGGGCGCGAACCTGCTCTTCATCACCCTCGCGCACGGAAACGGCGTCGGCGCGGTCACCTGGATGAACGGCGCGACCGGGGCGCTCGTCGACGGCTCCAGCAGTGCCACGGTCTCGGCCGCGAACAGCCTCGTGGGGAATACGGCAACCGACGCGCTCGGCAGCGGTGGAGTCGTCGTCGTCGGCCGGGGTCCTGGCGGTTTGGCCAACGCGGTGGTGCTGTCGCCCAGCTTCGATGCGGACGGCGGCGCTGCCACCTGGATCAACGGCGCCACGGGCGAGCTCAGTGACGGCACGCTCGCGCGCGGTGCCGTCACGACGTCCAACAGCCTGCTCGGCAATCCGGGCGATCGCATCGGCAGCGGCTTCGCCGCCACCGCTGGAGCGACGCGCCTGGGCAGCGCGTTCAATGTGGCGATCAGCAGTCCGGACTGGAACGGCGAGCGTGGGGCCGTGACCTGGATGAACGGGGGCACGGGTGCGCTGGTGGGTGGCGCGACCGGCGGAGTTGTCGGCCCGGGGAACAGTCTCGTGGGCACGAATCCCGCCGGCGCGCTCGCCGGCGACCGGATCGGCTCCCAGGACATCAGCCCCGTAAGTGGCGCGACCGGCAGTTACTTCCTGGTGTACAGCCCGAACTGGGCTGGAGGGCGGGGCGCGGTCACGCGGATGAACGCGGCGGACGGCAGCCTGCTCGATGGCCCGGCGGGAGAGGTGACCACGGCCAACAGCGTCGTCGGCGTGAACCCCGGCGACGGCTTCGCTGCGTTCGGCGACCGTGTCGGCGGTGGGCTGGGGGAGGGCGAGAATCCGCTGCGGACGCTCGCGAACGGAAGCGCGCTGCTCATCAGCCAGGGCTTCGGCGACGGCGCCGGCGCGGTCACGCTGCTGGATGCAGAACTGCGCACCCAGGGCATCGTGAATCCGGCCAACAGCGTCATCGGCCGGGCGCCCTTCGCCAACCTGCGCGAGAACATCGTCGACGACGCAGCGAACAACAACGCGTTGGCGGTATTCGCCGCGGAAGGGACGGGGCGCGTCGCCGTCATCTCGGCCACGCTCGGCGCGGGGGGAACGGCGGGCAATTTGCCGCAGCTCTTCCAGTCCGATCCGACCGGGGACGTGACGGTCACTCCCGCGACGATACAGGGCGCACTGGACAACGGCACGCGCGTGATCCTGCAGGCCAACAACGACATCGAGGTCAATCGTCCCATCGCCGCGACGGGGACGAACACCTTCAGCGATGCCGCGCTCGTGATGCAGGCGGGCCGCAGCATCCGCATCAACGTCAACGCGAACATCACGAACACCAACTCCGACGATTCCGGCGACTCGATCATCCTCATCGCCAACGAAAGTCCGACGGCGGCCCCAACGCTGGTGACGGGCGAGCGCGAACCGGGCCTCGCCGAGATCCGCATGGCGCCGGGAACGCTCCTGCAGGGCAGCGGCAACGTCCGGATCGAAATGCGCGAGGGGACGGGACCGGGCACGGCGGGCGGCATCACGCTTGCCAACGTGAGCTCCGGCAACGACCTCGAGGTGGTGAACGCCTTCACCGCCAACCGCGTCGCGGACGCCAATCGCACCATCGATCTGCTGCCCGGGTCGCAGTTGAGCGCGCCTGGATCGACCAACCTCGTCGCCGACGGCGACGTGCGCTTCGGCGTGCAAGGCTCACCGGGGCCGACGGCCATCGGCGGTTCCGGCGGCTTCAACGTGGACGCGCTCGGCACGCTGACCGGCGGCACCGGGACGCTCATCAACCTCGCGACGGGCGGCGTCGGTCCGATCGAGCTGCGCGCAGCGTCCATCGGCACGCCGACCAATCCCATCGGGTTCGCGTTCGGCTCGCAGGGCCTGGAGGCCTACACCTCCGCCGGAGGCATCCACCTGGCCGCGACGGCCGGCGATCTGGACGTCGGGTTCCTGTCGGCGCTCGAGGCGCCCGCCGGACAGCAGATTTCCATCGGGGCGCTCGCCGGCAACATGCGGGTCGCGCAGCTCAACCCGCTGAACGCCAATCCCACGAAGCTGTACACGAACGGCGGCGAGATCCTGTTCGACAACGCCTTCGGCACGATCTCGCCGGGCTCGCTGCTGCTGGACGGCCCCGGTCTCGCGCGCGTTGCGGGCACTGGCGCCACGTTCCTCGGCGGCGTGACGTCGACCCGTCCGTTCCGGATCGAGGGTGGCTCCGCGACCTTCAACGGCACGGCGGACTTCAACGGCGGATTGACGGTCGTCGGCAACGGCACGACGCTCGACGTCGGCGCTCCGGGAGCGACCGCCAGCTCGTTGACGTGGAACTCCGCCTTCGGAGAGACCAACACGATCACCGGCGCGCCCGGCGCGACGCTGACCGTGACGGGGACCGCTAGCATCGGCGGCGCCGGCACGCCCATTCTCGAGGACGCGACGCTGGCGATCGGGTCGGGCGCGAGCGCGACGTTCTCGGGCCCGGCGTCGTTCCTGCTCGGGGGCGCCGCGGGCATCGTGAACGACGGCACGTTCACGCTTGCGGGGACGCAGTCGTTCAACTCCAACGCCGGGCTGGTGCACACGTTCCTGAACCGCGGCACGCTGGTCAAGAGCGGCGGCGGCCAGAGCGTGATGGGAAGCGGCCTGGGGACCGGCGTCGCGTTGCAGAACGCGGGCATCGTGAACGTGGGCGGCGGGCAGCTCGTGCTCAACCTCGGCGCGACGCACACGGGGAGCTTCAACGTCGCGGGGCCGGGCGACGTGCTGGCCTTCGCGAGTGACGCGCACACCTTGCAGGGCGACGTGACCGGCGCTGGCACCATCGAAGTGAGCAGCGCCGGGACCTCCCTCGACATCGCGTCGCCCAGCTTCTCGATCGGAACGCTGAACATCACGGGCGGAGCGACGTTCGTGAACGGTACGGCCACGGTCGGGACCTTCTACCAGAGCGGGGGATCGATCGAAGGCACGAGCGGGACGCTCGACGTGCTGCAGTCCTTCTCCGGGGGCGGCGCCTTTGGCCCGTTCCTCAACCTCTATGTGAACCAGGCGGCCGGGGACCTGGACACGGGGAGCATCGGCGGGGCGGCGACGGGATCCGTACGGTTCACGGCGCCGGCCGGAACGCTGACGATTCCGTCGGCGATCGACGTCGCGGGTGCGGCGGAGCTCGGTGGACAGACCGTGGTGCTCCAGAGCGATGTCAGCGCCAGCACGATCCGCCTGGTGTCGCCGAACGTCCAGGTGCAGTCGGTGACGCTCGCCGGCGCGTTGGACGCGTCGGCCGCGTCGCTCACGCTCGGTCCGGGTCACACGCTGCAGCTGCCGGGCACCGCCGCGAACATCATCCGCGACCTCGCCATCGACGCCGCGGGCACGACGCTCGTGCTCGGCGGTCCGACGACGGTCGCGGGCAACTTCCAGTGGCAGGGCGGCATCGGCACCAGCACCATCAGCGGCGGGACGCTCACCGTGAACGGGAGCTCGGCGATCGGCGGCGACGGGACGCACGTGCTGGACAACGTGCAGCTGGTGAACAACGGCAACATGATCTTCGGTCCGACATTCGGGCTCGGCGGGCCGCTGCGCATCGAGAACGCAGCCCAGCTCACCAACAACGGCACCTTCAACCTGCAGAACGATCAGCCGATCCGCTCCGACGCGGGCACCGGCACGTTGCGCAACGTCGGCACGCTGCTCAAGACCGCGACGCCGTCCGGCATCACCCAGCTCGGCGGCGGCACGGGGACGTTCGTGTTCGACAACGACGGACAGGTGCAGATCGACGCCGGCGTCCTGGCGATCGCCGAGCCGGGCAGCGGCGCCGCGCAGACCGGCAGCTACAGCATGGGCCCGGCGGGCGGCATCACCTTCAGCAACGGCACGCACGTGCTGAACGGGAGCATCACCGGCGGCACGCTCGGCGTGTCGGGCACGGGGGACGTGACCATCGCAGGGGCCCTCACGACCAACGTGATGCAGATCGGCGGGGGCGTGCTCGCCATCAACGGCAGCGCCAACACCAATCTCTACAACCAGACCGGCGGTCTCGTCGGCGGCACGGGCGACCTCGCCGTGGCGTCGTCGTTCAGCCAGACCGGCGGCAGCTTCGGCAACACGTTCAATTCGCTCTCCATCACGCAGGCCGCCGGCGACATCGAAGGCAGTGGCTTCGGCGCGACCGGGGCGCTCTCGCTGGCGGCGCCCGCAGGCGTCGTCAACGTGAGCAACCCGCTGAGCCTCGCGGGCAGCGCGAGCTTCTTCGGCGGCGCCGGCATCAACGTGACCGCGCCGGTGACCGCGGCGAGCGTCGGCATGGTCACCGGCGGCACGGCGCGGATCAGCAACGCGACAGTGCAGGCGACGAACGGCGCGATCGTCGTGTCGGCCGGACAGGTCGAGGTGACCGGCGGCAGCGCGGCAGCCGGGCTCCTTGCGTCCTCCGGCCTCACTGTCGTGTCGCTCGGCGACGTGATCCTGCAGGGCGGCAGCGCACCGGGGTCGCACGCCGAGCTGAACGCCGGGACCGGTCCGCTCGCCATGAGCGTGCAGCGCAATCTCAAGCTCGCGGGCGGGGCGGGCAGCAACGCGTACGCGCTCGTGGTCGGCGATCCGGACGTGGGTAGCGCGGCGTCGCCCATCAAGGTCGGCCGCATCATCCAGATGCAGGCGGGCAGCGGCGATGGTGCGACGGCGCGGATCGAGTCGGTCTCGCCGAACTCCATCTACGTGCTCTTCCCGAACGCCTCGACGGGCGGCTATTTCGTGAACGGCGTCGAGGCGACGAGCCTGGACGGCTCGGGCTTCTTCGCGGGCGGTCAGCCGGCGATCCTCGGTCAGAACCTCTTCGTCGAGTACGGCGTGCCGACGAGCGCGCTGGTCGATCCGGCCGTGGTTCTCACCGCGCTGGACCGTTCGACCCAGCCGCTGGGCGACCTGACCGACGAGCAGCGCCGCCGCGAGCTGCAGGCGCTCTTCGAGGACATCGAGGACGCACCGGTCTGCAAGTGACCTGGCGCCGCGCGGCGTCAGGCGCCGCGCGCGTCCTCGTCCTCCTCCGGCGGCGGCAGCGGCGCCAGCCGCGCCGCCGGATGCTGGCGATAGAACAGCCGAAGCTGCTCGTAGAGCCGCGGAAACTCCGCGATGAGGCCGTGCGGATCGGTGAAGAACGCCTCGCTCGCCACGGCGAAGAACTCCGCCGGGTGCTCGGCTCCGTAGGGATCGAGCAGCGTTTCCCTGCCGCGGTCCACCATGCCGCAGAAGCGCGCATACGCCGATTCCAGCGTGTCCTCCCAGGCCTTCGGGTCCATGTCGCGGTGCGGCTGCGGGTAGCCCTCCGCGTCGCCGCCGGTGGAGCGCATGTCGATCTTGTGCGCGAACTCGTGGATCACCACGTTGTAGCCGCCGTCGGCCATGCCGATGTCCTCCCAGGACAGCACCACGGGACCGCCCGGCCAGGCCTCTCCGGAGATCTGATCGTCCCACTCGTGCAGCACGCCGTCCTCGTCCAGTTCCTCGCGGCGCACGCGGAACTCGGATGCATACACGATGATGCCCACCCAGCCCTCGTACCAGGGGTCGAGGCCGAGGTTCAGGACCGGCAGGCACGCCTGCACGGCGATGGACAGGCGCACCTCGTCGGTGAGCTCGAAGCCGCCCGCGCCGGTCATCTCCTTCTCGTTGAGGAACAGCACCGCGAGTTCGCGCAGCCGGGCCATCTCGTCATCGGTGAGCCCGGCGAGAAACGGCAGACCGTCGACGACCGCGCGCCAGGTGCGATCGTCGATCCGCGTGCGTTCCAGGGCGCGCCGCCGGCGCCATGACTTGAAGATCATCCTGCGATTATCCGCCGGCAATCGCGCTGGCGCCGTGGGATAAAATCAACGCCTCACGTCTCCTTCCCCGCGTCATGGTTTCCGTCGTTCCGCTTCGCGGCGATCACGATTCGCAATCCGTGCTCGATCCGGCGCTCGCCTCGCTCGACGGCAGGGAGCGCGAGCTGGTGCTTGCCGCACACGACTACGCCGCGCACGCCTACGAGGGGCGGACGCTGGTCACCGGGGAGTCCGCGCTGGACCACGGCCACGGCGTCGCCGAGCTGCTCGCTGGCCTGCGGCTGGACGCCGAGGCGCGCGCCGCCGCGATCCTCTACGCGGTGCCGGAGTACGTCGACGGCTGGGCGGACGAGCTCCCCGAAAGGTTCGGCTCCGGCGTGGCGGCGATCGTTGGCGGCGTATGGAAGCTGAACAAGCTCCGCGTGGTCACACGCGGGCTGGCGCAGGCCGACAAGACGGTGCGCAACGCGCAGGCCGAGATCCTGCGCAAGATGCTGCTCGGGATGGTGGAGGACATCCGCGTCGTCCTCATCCGCCTCGCCAGCCGCACCCAGACCCTGCGCTTTCTCGCGCATGCGCCCGAGGAGCTGCGCCGGCCGCTCGCGCAGGAGACGCTCGATCTCTACGCGCCGCTCGCCAACCGCCTGGGCGTGTGGCAGCTCAAGTGGGAGCTGGAGGACTACGCCTTCCGCTACCTCGAGCCGCAGACCTACAAGAACATCGCCCGCCAGCTCGACGAGAAGCGCATCGAGCGCGAGAGCTACATCGCGGAGGCGATCGGCACGCTCTCCGCCGAGCTTGCCGCCGCCGGGGTGAAGGCGGAGGTGACCGGGCGGCCCAAGCACATCTTCTCCATCTGGAACAAGATGCGCCTGAAGGGGCTCGACTTCGACGAGCTCTACGACGTGCGCGGCCTGCGCGTGCTGGTGGACAACGTGAAGGACTGCTACACCGCGCTCGGCATCGTGCACAACGTCTGGCAGCCCGTGCCGGGCGAGTTCGACGACTACATCTCGCGCCCCAAGGGCAACAACTACCAGTCGCTGCACACCGCCGTGGTCGGTCCGGGCGGGCGCGCGATGGAGGTGCAGATCCGCACCCACGAGATGCACCGCCACGCCGAGCTCGGCGTGGCCGCCCACTGGCGCTACAAGGAAGGTGGACGCGCCGCGCGCGGGGGCGATCCCGCACGCGACCCGATGGACGAGAAGATCGCCTGGCTGCGCCAGGTGCTCGCGTGGCGCGACGAGGTGGTGGACGCCGCCGACTGGGTCGAGCAGGCGAAGCGCGGGGCGGTGGACGAGACCGTTTACGTCTTCACGCCGCAGGGCCGCGTCCTGGATCTGCCGAAGGGCGCGACGCCGGTGGACTTCGCCTACGCACTGCACACCGATCTCGGCCATCGCTGCCGTGGCGCCAAGGTGGACGGCGCGATGGTGCCGCTCGACTACAAGCTGCAGAACGGCCAGCGCGTGGAGATCGTGGCGGCGAAGCAGGGCGGGCCGAGCCGCGACTGGATCAATCCCGAGCGCGGCTACATCGCGAGCTCGCGCGCGCGTAACAAGGTGCGCCAGTGGTTCCACGCCGAGGAGCTGGCCCGCACCGTCGCGGAAGGTCGCGCGATCGTCGAGCGCGAGCTGCACCGCATCGGCGCCGACGGGGCGAGCCTCGAGGCGCTGGCGTCGACCCTCGGCTACGGCAAGCCGGAGGAACTCTTCGCCGCCGTGGGGCGGGAGGAGGTCGGCCCGCGCGCCCTGCAGGTGGCGCTGCGCGGACCCGAGCCGGAGCCCGAGGACGACATCGTCGCGAAGAAGAGCCGGGCGGCGGGCGGCGAGGGCATCAGCGTGGTGGGCGTGGACCGGCTGATGACGCAGCTCGCCAAGTGCTGCAAGCCGGTGCCGCCGGATCCGATCCTCGGGTTCGTCACGCGCGGCCGCGGGATCTCGGTGCATCGCCGCGACTGCAAGAGCCTCGCGGACCTGGTGCGCCGCCAGCCCGAGCGCGCGATCGAGGCCGACTGGGGCACGAAATCCGCGGGCGTGTTCCCGGTGGACATCGCCGTCCAGGCGAACGACCGGCAGGGGCTGCTGCGCGACATCTCGGAAGTGCTGTCGAAGGAACGCATCAACGTCACCGCGGTCAACACGCTGTCGAAGAACAACGTGGCGACGATGCAGTTCACCGTTGAAGTCGGCGACGCCGACCACCTGCGCCGTGCGCTCGGCCAAGTCGCCGAGGTCGCGGGGGTGTTTTCGGCGCGCCGGCGTTAGCGCCGTTGGAGCTCGAGCTCAAGCTGCTCGTCGCGCCGGCCGATCAGCGCCGGCTCGCGCGGCATCCGCTGCTGCGCGAGCTGAAGGCCGGCCCGGTGCGCAGCCATCGCCTCAACAACATCTACTACGACACGCCGGCCCTGGATCTCGCCGCCGAACGGGTCGCATTGCGCCTGCGGGAGCGTCCGGGCCGGCGCGGCTCGACGTGGGTGCAGACGGTGAAGGATGCGGGCAGCGTGACCGGCGGGCTGCACGCGCGCCAGGAGCTCGAATGGCCGGTGAACGGCCCCGCGCTCGATCTCGCGCTCATCGACGCCTCCCCCCTCGCCGGGCGTTTCCGCCGTGCGCGGGTGCGCGATGCGCTGAAGCCGGTGTTCGCCACCGACTTCCGGCGCAGCGCGCGGCTGCTGCGCTACTCCGATGGAACGACGATCGAACTGGCGATGGACACCGGCGAGATCCGCGCCGGACGCCGCAGCGAGGCGATCGCCGAGGTCGAGCTGGAGCTCGTGACCGGCGACCCCGCACGGCTCTTCGAGCTGGCGCACGCCATCGTCGCCGCGGTGCCCGCGCGCGTGGGCCACGCGAGCAAGGCCGAGCGCGGCTACCGCCTCGCGCGGGGCGCGCGGCTCGCGCCGCCGCAGAAGGCGAAGCCGGTGGCGCTGGCGTCCGGCATGACGACGGCGGCGGCCCTGCGGGCGATCATGGGGGCCTGCGTCGCGCAGATGGCGGCGAACGAGGCGGGCGTGCTGGCGGGCCGCGATCCGGAGTACCTGCACCAGTTCCGCGTCGGCATGCGCCGGCTGCGCTCGTGTCTCTCGCTCGCCGCGGTGGCGACCGGCCGCGAAGCGATCGCGCCGCTCGCTGCGGAGCTGCGCTGGCTCGGCGGCGAGATGAATCCGGCACGCGACTGGGACGTGTTCATGACCGAGACGCTGCCGCCGCTCGCCCGGACCTTCGCGGGAGCCGCCGGCCTCGATGCGCTGAAGCGCACCGGTGCGCGGCTGCGCGCGCAGCACAATCGCGCCGTGCGCGAGGCCCTGGCAACCCCGCGCTACCAGGCGCTGATGCTCGCACTCGGGCGCCTGCTCGCCCGCGATGAGCTCGACACGCTGCGTGTCGCGCCGATCGCGACGCAGGGGGCGTCCGATGCGGCGGGGGAGGCGTCGACGGGGCCGGTGCGGCATCCGCTCGACGCGCCCGTGGGCGAGTTCGCCGCCGCGATCCTCGACCGCCGGGACCGTAAGCTGCGCAAGCGCGGCGCCGGCGTCCCGGACGCCACGCCGGAGGCCCGCCACGAAGTGCGGATCGCGGGCAAGAAGCTGCGCTACGCGGCGGAATTCTTCGCGTCCCTCTACGCGAAGAAGCGCGTGACGCGCTACGCGAAAGCGCTCGTCGGGATCCAGGACATCCTCGGGGCGCTCAACGACGCGGCCGTCACCGACCGCCTCCTCGCCGAAGCGCAGGCGAAGTCGCCGGTGGATGCGGAGGTGTCGGGCCTCGTTCGCGGGTGGTTCGGCGCCGTCGCCATGCACGAGCTCGGGCGATTCCGCGAGGCCTGGGAGGCGTTCGCCGCCGAGAAGCCCTACTGGCGCCGGTAGCTCACCAGAGTACGCGCACGCCGAGCGAAATCCAGCGGTTGTCGCGCGGATCGGCCGGCTGCCAGCCATAGGTGCCGTCGATCTGGAAACGATTGGGGCGCAGCCAGTAGCGCAGCCCCACCTGCTTCGCCGGCTTCTCGCCGGAGAGGCCGTAGATCTCCGCGATCGGATAGAAGCGCGCGAGCCCGAAGATCTCCGCGCCGAAGCCCCAGTTGCGCTGCGTCAGGTCTTCGCGGGTCTCGCGGGTGATGCCGCCGTTCGCGTGGAGGACGAACTGCCCGCCCGCGAGCGACACGCTGGAGATCAGGTTGAAGAAGGGGTTGAAGCGCGACTCGCTCGACGAGGCGCCGTCGGGGACATCCGCAGGTCCGAACTGGGTCGGCACGTCCTCGCCGACGCCGGGCTTCAGTCGGCCGACGCCGACGGTCACGGCAAAGCCGATGCCGTTCTCCGGCAGCGGTTTGAGCAGGGTCTTCACCTGCGCGACCACGAGGTTGGAGTTGCTCAGGCGATCGGAGTGGATGACGTTGCCGCCGAGCGTCCACTCCATGCGCTCCAGCGCGCCGCCGAAGTTGTGCGCCGGCAGGAACCAGAACTCGGTCTCGCTCTTGCGCCGCTGGTCCCGGACGTAGCTCTCGACCTGGTAGCCGCCCGGCTCGACGATGCGCGCGTCGTCGGTGTTGAACGGCCGCGCGCCCCACGCGGGCGCCGCGCCGGCGAGCAGCGCCGCGGCGAGCGCCGCCAGCGCCCGGTCTCCCTGCAGCATGATGGATGTCTTGTTCTGTGCCCGGAGCCGATTCTAGCCGCCCCGGCGAGGCGGCGGACGCGCCTTCAGACCGCCGCGAACGAGGCGGTCGCGATGAACGCGCCGAGTGCGGCACCGGCGGCCACGTCGCTCGGATAGTGCAGCCCCAGCACCACGCGGGAGAGCGCGACCAGCGTGGCGAAAGGCACGAGCAGCGGCGCGAGCGCGGGGAAGTGCGTCGCCGCGACGATGGTGAAGGCGACGGCGTGCAGCGTGTGCCCGGAAGGGAAGCTGAACTGGTCGAGCGGGGCGGCGCACAGCCGGATGTCGGTGCGGACCTGATAGGGCCGCGGCCGCAGCGTGCGTCGCTTGAGCAGCTTGTAGAGCGCAACGCCCACCAGCCCGACCGCGATCATCTGCGCGACCGGACCGTAGGCGATGGGTCCGCCGGCGGCGAGCAGCGCCGCCATGAGCACGTACCAGAACACGCCGTCACCCAGCCGGCTCACGATCCGGAAGAGGCCGCGGACCCAGCGCACGTCGGACCAGTGGTTGGCGGCGAGCGCGAGCGCCGCATCGAGCGCGGTGAGCGCCGCCAGCCGGGCGGCGAAGAGCTCGCTATACCGCCGCATCGGACTTGGCTCCGATCGCGATCGGCGCAGGCGCGGACTTCGGCTCGTCGCGCAGCGCGAGCTCGAAGAGGATCGCTTCCAGGTCGTCGATCACGGCGTCCCACGACAGCGCGCGCGCTGCCGCCACGGCGCCGGCCTTCAGCCGCGCGCGCAGCGCGGGGTCCGCCGCGGCGTCCTGCGTCAGCTCGATGAAGCGCGGCTTGTCGCCGAAGGGCGCGAGGAGGCCGCTCTCGCCGTGGCGGATGTACTGCCGGGCGGCGGCGTAGTCGAACGCTACCACGGCAAGCCCGCTCGCCAGCGCCTCGGTGGTCACGTTGCCGAAGGTCTCGGTCATGCTCGGGAAGACGAACACGTCCGCCGATGCGTAGTGCCGCGCGAGGTCCTCACCGGTGCGCATGCCGGCGAACACCACTTCGCGGTGCGCCGTGCGCATGGCGGGTCCGTCCGGGCCGTCGCCCACGACCACCGCCTTCACGGCGGGCTCGGCCGCCCGCATCGCGCCGGCCGCCTCGAGAAAGAGCCGCAGGTTCTTCTCCGGTGCCAGGCGGCCGACGTAGATGGCGACGGTGTCGCGCGGTCCCGCGCCCCACTCGCGGCGCAGGTCGTCGCTGCGCAGTCCCGGACCGAACTGCGCGGTGTCGATGCCCCGTCCGACGACGCGCAGGTTCCGATACCCGGCCGCGCCGAGCTGCTCCGCCAGCTCGCGGGTGGGAACCAGCGTCGCGTCCGCCTTGCTGTGGAGCCGCCGCAGGTAGCCGGCGACGAGCTGGGTGAACAAGCCGAGGCCGTAGTGACGGCTGTAGCTGTGGAAGTTGGTGTGGAACTCGGAGACGACGGGAATGCCGAGCATCTTCGCCGCGGCGAGCGCCGAGCTCCCGAGCGGACCCTCGGTCACGATCTGCACCACCTGCGGGCGCCGCACACGCCACGCACGCAGGAGCGCCCGCTTGGCAGGGAGCCCCATGCGCAGTTCCCTGTAGCGCGGGATGGGCACGCCGGGCCGCAGCACCGTGTCCAGGCGCTCGCGTTCCGGCGGCGCGTCGCGTCGGCCCTGCCGCGGGCGCACGAGCTGGATGCGATGGCCGCGCCCGTGCAGGCGTTCGACCATCGTGCCGATGGTGCGCGCCACGCCGTTCACTTCGGGCGGATACGTCTCCGTCACCACCGCCAGGCGCAGCGAGCGTCGATCGGGAATGCGTGGCTTCATGCCGCGCGAGCGTGCGCCGGGCGCATGACTTCCCGATGAACCCCGCTTGAAGTTTCGGTGACAAGCGGCTGCCGCGAAACGATTCCCGGCCGCCTCGTCGGACCGTCGCCCGAGGCGGCGGCGATGCCGTCCGCGGGCGCTGCGGCGGTCCGGGTGAAGCGCCAAGCAATCGCCGTGCCGCGCGCTACCCGAAGATCACCAGGGCCCAGACCACGACGACGTTGACCAGCGAGAGGAAGACCGCGGCGCTGCCGATGTCCTTCGCGCGCTTGGAGAGGCGGTGCCGGTCCAGCGAGATGCGATCGACGGCGGCCTCGATGGCGGAGTTGAGCAGCTCGACGATCAGCACCAGCAGGACCGAGGCGATCATCAGCGCCTTGCCCACGCCGCTCACTTCGAGCATGAACGGAATCGGCACGAGGATCGCCGCGAGCAGCACTTCCTGCCGGAAGGCATCTTCGTGCCGGTACGCCGACCCGAACCCGTGGAGGGAATAGCCGGCCGCGTTGATGAGGCGGCGCAGCCCCCGCTTCCCCTTGAACGGGCTTTCGTGTGCCTCCGCATGCGGTGCGGCGCCGGTTCGTCGCTGGTCCATGGGATCGGTCGCGGTGCGTCGGGAAGGGCGTGAAAAAGCGCGCGCAATGTAGCACGCACGCGGCTTTTTTCACGCGTGTCATGAACATTTCACCGACCGGTCACCCCGCTGTCATCCCTCCCGCCTAACTTGCGCGCGTCGCACAGACGGGAGCAGGCATGCTCGAACAAGGGCTCGACGCGGGCGCGGGACCACGTCCGCGACTGTCGGTGGGGTTCGCCGCGATGGCGGCCGAGGTCGAGGACGCGAAGCGACTGCGCCACGCCGTGTTCGCGGAGGAATTGGGGGCGCGCCTCGCGTGTCCGCGCCCGGGCGTGGACGAGGACCGGTTCGATGCGTACTGCGAGCACCTCGTGGTGCGGGACGACGCGAGCGGCGAGGTGGTGGGCACCTACCGCATCCTCTCGCCGGCCGCGGCGCAGCGCGCCGGGGGCTATTACTCGGAGCAGGAGTTCGACCTCGCGCGCCTCGCGCACCTGCGGCCCGGCATGGTCGAGATCGGCCGCTCCTGCATCCATCCCGACTACCGCACCGGCCCGGCGATCGCGCTGCTCTGGTCGGGCCTCGCGCGCTACATGCTGCGCGGCGGCCATCGCTACCTGATCGGCTGCGCCAGCATCAGCATGGCGGACGGGGGGCACGCCGCCGCCAACCTCTACCGCGAGATCGCGGCGACCCATCTCGCGCCGCCCGAGTACCGCACGTTCGCGCGCTGTCCGCTGCCGGTCGCGGAGCTCGCCGACGGCACGCCGGCGGAGCCGCCGCCCCTGGTCAAGGGCTATCTGCGCATGGGCGCCTACGTGTGCGGCGAGCCGGCCTGGGACCCGGACTTCAACACGGCCGACCTGCCGATCCTGATGCCGATGTCGCGCATCTCCGGGCGGCACGCGCGCCACTATCTCGGCACCGCCACCGCCGCAGCGATTGCAGCCCCCGCCTAGCCGCCGCTACAGCTTCTCACCGGCGGCGGCCAGCTGCTCCATCAGCTCCAGCTGGGCGTTGCGCATGCGCTTGCCCGACCTCCTGCGCACGTACGAGCCGTCCGGGCCCATCTCCCACGCCTGCGCGTTGTCGGCGAGGTAGGTCCGCAGGCCCTCCTTGATCACGCGCGCCTTCAGCCGGCGGTCGAGCACCGGGAAGCACAGCTCGATGCGCCGGAAGAAGTTCCGGTCCATCCAGTCGGCGCTGGAGAGGTACACGTCGTCCGCGCCGCCGTTGCGGAAATAGAAGATGCGGTGGTGCTCCAGGAAGCGGCCGACCACCGACCGCACGCGGATGTTGTCCGACAGGCCGGGAATGCCCGGGCGCAGCGCGCACACGCCGCGCACGATCAGGTCGATGCGCACGCCGGCCTGCGAGGCCTCGTACAGCGCCTCGATGGTCTCCGGCTCGAGCAGCGCGTTCATCTTGGCGATGATCGCCGCCGGGCGTCCGGCCTTGGCGCTCTTCGTCTCGTTGCGGATCGCCTCGATCACCCGGGCGTGCAGCGTGAACGGCGACTGCCAGAGGTGGTTCAGCCTGCCCGCCTTGCCGAGGCTGGTGAGCTGGATGAAGACCTCGTTGACGTCCGAGGCGATCTGGTCGTCGCAGGTGAACAGGCCGAAGTCGGTGTACAGGCGCGCGGTGCGCGGGTGGTAGTTGCCGGTGCCGAGGTGAACGTAGCGGCGGAGCTTGCCCTCCTCGCGGCGGACCACCATCATGGCCTTCGCGTGCGTCTTGTGTCCGACCACCCCGTACACGACGTGGGCGCCGACTTCCTCGAGGCGCGCCGCCCAGTTGATGTTCGCCTCCTCGTCGAAGCGCGCCTTCAGCTCCACCACCGCCGTCACTTCCTTGCCGTTGCGGGCCGCGTTGATGAGCGCTTCCATGAGCGCGGAGTCGGTGCCGGTGCGGTAGACCGTCTGCTTGATCGCCACCACCTGCGGGTCCAGCGCCGCCTGCTGCAGGAACTGCAGCACCGGGGTGAAGGACTCGTACGGATGGTGCAGGAGGATGTCGCCGGCGCGGATCGCCTCGAAGAGGTCGGCGCGCTTCTGCAGGTTCTTCGGCAGGCCGGGCAGGAAGCGCGGATAGAGGAGATCGTCACGGTCGACCAGCGCGGGCACCTGCATCAGCCGTACCAGGTTGACGGGGCCCTTCACCTGGTAGAGGTCGTCGGGACCGAGCTCGAACTGCTGCAGCAGGAACTCGATCATCGCCGGCGGACACTCGTCGGCGACCTCGAGGCGCACGGCATCGCCGAAGTGGCGCTGCGGCAGCTCGCCCTGGAGCGCGCGGCGCAGGTCCTTCACGTCCTCCTCGTCCACGAAGAGGTCGCTGTTGCGGGTGACGCGGAACTGGTAGCAGCCCTGGACGTTCATCCCCGCGAAGAGCT
The DNA here is from genome assembly GCA_964552535.1 of uncultured Enterobacteriaceae bacterium. Classification (GTDB taxonomy): domain Bacteria; phylum Pseudomonadota; class Gammaproteobacteria; order Burkholderiales; family SG8-39; genus CAZKHE01. The sequence goes on from CAZKHE010000018.1 coordinate 42,268, forward strand.
CCTGCACGTGCGCGTGCAGGATCGAGGTGAGGAAGATGAACGAGGACCCGCTGCCGCCGACGATCTCGGGCGGCAGCTTGATCATGCGGGGCAGGATGCGCGGCGCCTGCACGATGGCCGCGCGCGAATCGCGTCCGAACGCGTCGCGCCCGTCGAGCTGCACCGCGAAATTGAGGCTCTTGTTGAACACCCGCGGGAACGGGTGCGCGGGGTCGAGGCCGATGGGGGTGAGCACCGGCATCACCTCCCGGAAGAAGTAGTCCTTCACCCACGCCGCCTGCGCCTCGTTCAGCTCGGTCCGTCGCAGGAAGCGCACGCCCTGCCGGGCGAGCGCGGGGAGGACGGTCTCGTTCAGCAGCCGGTACTGGCGCTCGACGATGTCGTGGGCCTCGAGGCTGATGGCGTGGAAGACCTCCCGCGGCGTCATGCCGTCCGGCTCGGTGGCCGGCGCGTTGAGCTTGAGCTGCTCCTTGACCCCCGAGACGCGGATCTCGAAGAACTCGTCGAGGTTCGACGAGACGATGCACAGGAACTTGAGCCGCTCGAGGATCGGCACCTTCGGATCCTCCGCCTGGGCCAGCACGCGGCGCTGGAACGCGAGAATGCCGAGCTCCCGGTTCAGGAAGTGCGAGCGGGCGTGCTTGGTCGCGGGCGGGCTCTTCATGGGGCAGGGCGGCAGGACGGACGCCGCACTCTATTTCGGCCATGTTACAGCGCCGTGACGATGTAAACAAAGCGTCACACGCCCCCGTTACCCTCGCGGCAACGAAGGAGTCGACCGTGCAGCCCGAATCCCACACCTCGAAGGTCTTCGACGCGGATCTCGCAGGGCTGCGCGCGCGCATCCTGGAAATGGGCGGCGTCGCGGAGTATCAGGTCCGCTACGCGATCGAGGGGCTCCGCGCAAGCGATCCGCGCCACGTCGTCAAGGTGATCGCCGAGGAGGCGCGCGTGAATGGGATGGAGCGCGAGATCGATGCGCTCCTCACGCAGGTGCTGGCGCGCCGGTTTCCCGCCGCCAACGACCTGCGGTTCGTCCTGGCCGCGGCGAAGATCGTCACCGACCTCGAGCGCATCGGCGACGAGGCGAAGAAGATCGCCCTCACCGCGCAGCGGCTCTCGGAGCGCGAGCGGCTGCGCCACGGCTACGCGGAGATCGGGGTGATCGGAGACATCGTGGTCGACATGCTGCGGCGCGCGCTCGACGCCTTCGCCCGGCTCGAGGACGCCGAGGCGCTCGCGATCCAGCGCGACGACGAGCGCGTGGACGACCACTTCCACGCGATCCTGCGGCAGCTCCTCACGTACATGATCGAGGATCCCCGCACCATCTCGCCCGCGATCGAGCTGGTGTTCGTGGCCAAGTCGCTGGAGCGCGTCGGCGACCACGCGAAGAACATCTCGGAATACGTCGTGTACGTCACCCGGGGCCACGACGTCCGGCACGTCTCGCGCGACGAGATGGCGCGCACCGTCGGCAAGTGACGGACGGCGACGCGCGGACCGGCGCGCAACGCAGCAACGCGAGTGGTAAGGTAGCGGCACACCGCGCCCGGCACCTCGCACTCTTGACCTACGACGCTCTCGCCGCCGTCGACCTCGGGTCGAACAGCTTCCACCTGCAGATCGGCCGGGTCGTGGACGACCAGGTCTACCCGCTGGACAGCCTGCGCGAGCCGGTGCGGCTCGGCGCCGGCCTCACCCGCGACAAGAAGCTCGACCGCGCGACGCAGCTCCGCGCGCTCGAGGCGCTGTCGCGCTTCGCGGAGCGGCTGCGCGGCTTTCCGCCCGGCGCGGTGCGCGCAGTCGGCACGAATGCGCTCCGTGTGGCGAAGAACGCCGGCCCGTTCCTCGCCGAGGCGCAGGCGGCGCTCGGATTCCCCATCGAGGTGGTGTTCGGGCGCGAGGAAGCGCGGCTGATCTATCTCGGCGTGTCGCACTCCCTGCCGCCCTCGGCGCAGCGGCGGCTGGTGGTGGACATCGGCGGCGGCTCCACGGAGTTCATCATCGGCACCGGTTTCGAGCCGGAACTGATGGAGAGCCTGCCGATGGGCTGCGTGAGCTGGACGCTGCGCTTCTTCCCGGACGGGCGCATCGACAAGTCGTCGATGCGCCGGGCGGAAGTGGCCGCATCCACGGAGATCGAACGCATCGTGCGCGCGTACCGGCGTGCCGGCTGGAACGAGGCGGTCGGCTCCTCGGGCACCGTGAAGACGGTCGCGGCGACCCTCGTCGGCAATGGCTGGGCCGCGCACGGCATCACGCGCGACGGGCTCGACCGCCTGCGCGCGCACCTGGTGAAGGCGGGCGACGCGTCCCGCATCGGACTGCCGATGGTCAAGGAGGAGCGCGCCGCCGTCCTCGCCGGGGGCGTGGCCGTGCTCTCGGCGGTGTTCGATGCGCTCGCGATCGAGACGATGGACGTGTCCGAGGGCGCGCTGCGCACCGGGGTGCTCTACGACCTGCTCGGCCGCGTGCAGCAGCACGACCAGCGCGACGCGACGGTGCGCGTCTTCATGCGCCGCCACCACGTCGATCACGGGCAGGCGGAGCGGGTCCACGCGCTCGCCGCGGAGCTGCTGCGCCAGCTGGCGCCGCGCGTCGGCGAGGAAGACCTGCACATGCTGCACTGGGCCGCGAGCCTGCACGAGATCGGCCTGACCATCGCGCAGACCGGCTACCACAAGCACTCCGCGTACATCCTCTCCAACGCCGACATGCCGGGCTTCTCCGGCAGCGAGCAGGCGCGGCTTGCACGGCTCGTGCTCGCGCACCGCGGCAAGCTCGGCAAGCTGGAGACGCTGCCGCCGAAGTCGTCGGACTGGCTGCTCGTGTTCGCGCTGCGCGTCGCGGCGGTGGTCTATCGCGCGCGCGTCGACTTCGACCTGCCGCCGATCGAATGCCGCGCCACCGACTCCGGGTTCCAGCTCGTCCTGCCGGACGGCTGGCTCGACGACCATCCCCTCACCGCCGCCGCCCTGGAGGCCGAGTCCGAGGAGTGGCGCAGCGTCGGCATGCGGCTCGATGTCCGTGCCGGGGCCACCGGGCGGATGCAGGCGGCCGCGCAGGCGAACGCCTAGCTCGCGCGGCGCCTCACAGGAGCTCGGGCGCGATCACCGCCCGCAGCACCACCTGCTGCGCGCCTTCGCGATGGCGGGTCGTCAGCCACCAGACCGCGCCCTTGCGCACCGACCACTCGGCCTCCGCGCCGGCGAGCAGCAGCGCGGCCACCCGTCCGAGCGTCGGCTGGTGTCCCACCACCACGACGGTTTCCGCGCGATCCGGCCACCCGATCGCGCCGAGCACGTCCGCGGCGCTGGCGCCCACGCCGATGCGCCGGTCGGTCTCGAACGGCAGGTCGAGGGCCGCCGCCGTCTGCTCGGTGCGCGCGGCGGGACTGGCGACGACCGCGACGCGCCGTGGCAGCCGGCGCTTCAGCCAGGCAGCCATGTCGTCGGCCTGCTTGCGGCCGCGTTTGGTGAGGTTGCGCGCGGCGTCCGGGAGGCCGTCCTCGGCCTCCGCGTGCCGCCAGAGAATGAGCTCCATGGTGTGGGCTGCGGGAGGGGGAGTCATTGTCGCGTACCGATGTTGCAGCTCAAAGGAGGGCGAGCACGCCGGTGATCGCGAACGTCGCCGCCGCGATCCGGCGGATCAGCTTCATGTCGATGCGCTCGGCGAGCTTCTCGCCGACCAGCACCGCGGGCACGTTCGCGATCATCATGCCGAGCGTCGTGCCCACCACTACCGCCACCAGGGCCTCGTAGCGGGCGCCGAGGGCGATGGTCGCGAGCTGGGTCTTGTCGCCCATCTCGGCGATGAAGAACGCGACCACCGTCGTGACGAACGCGCCGCGGGACGGCGTCTCGCCCGGGGCGTCGAGCTTGTCGGGCACCAGCGCCCAGATCGCGAATGCGAAGAACGCCGCGGCGGTCAGCCAGCGCTGCATCTGCGGCGTGAGGAAGGCAGCCAGCCAGACGCCCGCGGAGCCGGCGAGCGCGTGATTGGCGAGCGTCGCGACGAGGATGCCGAGAATGATCGGCACCGGTCGGCGCAGCCGCGCGGCCAGGGCGAACGACAGCAGCTGGGTCTTGTCGCCGATCTCGGCGATCGCGACGAGCACGGTGGACGTCAGGAAGGCTTCCAAGCGGTTCTTCTTGTACGGCCGCGGAGCGCGGCGGGCCCGCGCGCGGCAGGCGGCGCGTCAGGGATTCTGCGGCTTGCCCTGCGGCGGGCGGTGCGGGCAATCGGGCTTGATGCACTCCACGTACAGGTGCAGGGAGTGCTCGCGCAGCGCGAACCCGCGCTCGCGCGCGATGCGGCCCTGGCGCTTCTCGATCTCGGCGTCGTAGAACTCCTCCACGCGGCCGCACTGCAGGCACACGAGGTGGTCATGGTGCGCGGAGTCGTTCAACTCGAACACCGCCTTGCCCGACTCGAAGTGATGACGCTGCAGCAGCCCGGCCTGCTCGAACTGCGTGAGCACGCGATACACCGTGGCGAGGCCGATGTCCATGTTCTCGGCCATCAGCAGCTTGTACACGTCCTCCGCCGACAGGTGGCGGACCGCGGAGCGCTCGAACAGCTCGAGGATGCGCAGGCGCGGCAGCGTTGCCTTGAGACCGATGGTCTTGAGGTCGGTGTTGGAGTGCGGCACGGCGGGAACGGGAGGGGTTTTGGGTATGATATCGGTTTCACGCGTCGCTGAGAACGCGAGTCCCGATGCGCCTTTCGCCACGCCGTCCCCGCTCCGCCGCCCTCGTGCTGACGCTCGCCGCTGCCCTCGCAGGCTGCGGCAACCCGTTCAGCCCGTACCGCATGGAGATCCAGCAGGGGAATTACATCAACCAGGAAATGGTGTCGCAGCTCAAGCTCGGGATGACGAAGGAGCAGGTGCGCTTCACGCTCGGGACGCCGCTGATCAACGACATCTTCCATTCGGACCGCTGGGACTACGTGTTCCTGCGGAAGCGCAACCGGCAGTCGCCGGTCGAGGAGCGGCGCCTCACCGTGTTCTTCGACAAGGAAGGCCGCCTGGCCCGGCTCGAGGGCGACGTGGTGCCGGCGCCGGAAGCCGCGGCCAAGCCGTAACAGGGGGAACCACCGATGCGCATCGCGATCGCGGGGGCGGGCGGCCGCATGGGCCGTACGCTGATCGAAGGCGTGCTCGCCGCGCCCGGGCTCACGCTCGGTGCCGCGCTGGAGATGGCTGGCAGCCCGGTGCTCGGCCGCGACGCGGGTGAGGCGCTGGGCCGGGCGACCGGCGTCGCGGTGACCGCGGACATCCCCGCCGCGATGGCTGCCGCGGACTGCATCGTCGACTTCACCCGTCCCGAAGGCACCCTGGCGCACCTCGAGGCGTGCCTCGCTCTGGGCCGCGCGGCGGTCATCGGCACCACCGGCTTCACGCCCGCCCAGAAGGACGCGATCGCGGCGGCGGCGAAGCGCATCCCGATCGTGCTGTCGCCCAACTTCGCCGTCGGCGTGAACGTCGTGTTCAAGCTCGCCGAGGTCGCGGCGAGGATCCTGGGCGAAGGCTACGACGTGGAGATCATCGAGGCGCACCATCGCCACAAGGTCGACGCGCCATCCGGCACGGCGCTGCGGCTCGGCGAGGTCGTCGCCCGCGCCCTGGGCCGGGATCTCGCGCAGCACGCCGTGCACGGCCGCGAGGGCGACACCGGCGCGCGCGATGCGAAGGCGATCGGATTCCACGCCATCCGCGGCGGCGACATCGTCGGCGAGCACACGGTGATGTTCGCGGGCGAAGGCGAGCGCGTCGAGGTGACGGTGCGTTCGGGCAACCGGATGACCTACGCCGCGGGCGCGCTGCGCGCCGCGCGCTGGCTTGAGGGGCGCGGCGCGGGGCTCTACGACATGGCCGATGTCCTGGGCCTTCGCTAGGGCGGTACTCGCCGCCGCCTGCGTCGCGGCGACCCCCGCCGCGCTGGCGCAGCAGGGCGTCGGCGACGTCGTGTATGTGCCCACGCCGCAGGTGGTGGTCGACACGATGCTCGACATGGCACGCGTGGGGCCCGAGGACACGCTGATCGACCTCGGCTCCGGGGACGGGCGCGTCGTGGTGACCGCGGCCAAGCGCGGCGCGAAGGCACTCGGCGTCGACCTCGATCGCGTGCTGCTCACCCAGGCGCGGCAACTCGCCGAGCGGGAGCGCGTCGCCGAGCGCGCGACCTTCCGCGAGCAGAACCTGTTCGAGACCGATCTCTCGTCCGCGACCGTGGTGACGAGTTACCTGCTGCCGGAGATCAACCTGAAGCTGCGGCCGAAGATCCTCGCGCTCAAGCCGGGGACGCGGGTGGTCGCGCACGACTACCACATGGGCGACTGGCTGCCGGACCGCCGCGACGACATCGCCGTGCCCGAGAAGAAGGTGGGCAATCCGGGCGTGAGCTACGTGTACTACTGGATGGTGCCGGCGCGGATCGATGGCGTGTGGCGCGGCACCGCCGGTGGCCGAAGCTGGGAGTTCGCCTTCAAGCAGCGGTACCAGTACTTCAGCGGCATCGCGCGCGGCGGCAGCGCGCCGCGGGAGTTCGACACGGGGAAGATCGCCGGCGAGGAGCTGCGCTTCACCTTCGGCTCCGGGGCCGACGCGCGCGAGTTCGTCGGGCGCGCGGCAGACGGTGCCATCACCGGGAAGCTCGTCTCGCAGGTGCGGGGCAAGCGGGTCGAGGAGCCGATCACGCTCAAGCCGGCGGGCGGGTAGGGCCGCCTCGCGGAAGGCGGCGGCGCTTTTGGTGCGCTGCCGCGCCCTCGGCTATAATTGCGGCATCCGGAACGGGACGGGCACGCGCGCCTGTCCCGTTTTTCGCATCCGCTCCTGGACTTCCATCGTGACCGCCGCTCCGCCGCCCGCCCTGCTCGCGCTCGCCGACGGCACCCTTTTCCGTGGCGTCTCGATCGGCGCCGAGGGTCTCGCCGTGGGCGAGGTGGTCTTCAACACCGCGATCACCGGCTATCAGGAGATCCTCACGGATCCCTCGTACGCCGGCCAGATCGTCACCCTCACGTATCCGCACATCGGCAACACCGGGGCGAACGCCGAGGACGAGGAGGCGCCGCGCATCTTCGCCGCCGGCCTCGTCATCCGCGACCTGCCGCTGCGCGTATCGAGCTTCCGGGCGCAGCACTCGCTGTCCGAGTACCTGCGCGCGCGCAACGTCGTCGGCATCGCGGACATCGATACGCGGCGCCTGACGCGGATCCTGCGCGAGAAGGGCGCGCAGGCCGGCTGCATCATGGCCGGCCGCATCGACGAGGCCGAGGCCCTCGCCAAGGCGCGCGCGTTTCCCGGCATGGCGGGCATGGACCTCGCCAAGGTGGTCAGCACCGACCAGCCCTACGAGTGGCTCGAGGGCAGCTGGAAGCTCGGGCAGGGCCATCCGCAGCTGCAGCAGCCGCGGTTCAGGGTGGCGGCCTTCGACTACGGCGTGAAGCGCAACATCCTGCGCATGCTCGTCGACCGCGGCTGCGCGGTCACCGTATATCCGGCGCAGACGCCGGCGGCCGAGGTGCTCGCCTCGAGACCCGACGGCGTGTTCCTCTCGAACGGGCCCGGCGATCCGGAGCCCTGCGACTACGCCATTGCGGCGATCCGCACCATCCTGGACACGACCGACACGCCGGTGTTCGGCATCTGCCTCGGCCACCAGCTGATGGGCCTCGCCTCGGGCGCGAAGACCATGAAGATGAAGTTCGGCCACCACGGCGCGAACCACCCGGTGAAGGACCTGGACACCGGCCAGGTGCTGATCACCAGCCAGAACCACGGCTTCGCGGTCGATCCCGCGACGCTGCCGGCGAATCTGCGGCCCACCCACGTGTCGCTGTTCGACGGCTCGCTGCAGGGCCTCGCGCGCACCGACAAGGCGGCGTTCTGCTTCCAGGGCCATCCGGAAGCGAGCCCGGGGCCGCACGACGTCGGCTATCTGTTCGACCGGTTCGTGAAGCTCATGGGGGAGCGCAAGCGCCATGCCTAAGCGCACCGACATCGAAACCATCCTGATCCTCGGCGCCGGCCCCATCGTCATCGGCCAGGCGTGCGAGTTCGACTACTCCGGTGCGCAGGCCTGCAAGGCGTTGCGGCAGGAGGGCTATCGCGTCGTGCTGGTGAACTCGAACCCCGCGACCATCATGACCGACCCGGAGCTGGCCGACGTCACCTACGTCGAGCCCGTCACCTGGCAGGTGGTGGAGTCGATCATCGCGAAGGAGAAGCCCGACGCACTGCTGCCCACGATGGGCGGCCAGACCGCGCTCAACTGCGCGCTCGACCTCGCGAAGCACGGCGTGCTGGAGAAGCACGGCGTCGAGATGATCGGCGCGAGCCGCGAGGCGATCGACAAGGCCGAGGACCGCGAGAAGTTCAAGGCGGCGATGACGCGCATCGGCCTCGCCTCGGCGCGCTCGGCGCTCGCGCACTCCATGGAGGAAGCGCTCCAGGTCCAGGCGGCGCTCGGCTTCCCCGTGGTGATCCGGCCGTCGTTCACGCTCGGCGGGTCCGGCGGGGGCATCGCCTACAACCGCGAGGAGTTCGTCGAGATCTGCGCGCGGGGCCTCGATGCGTCGCCCACCAAGGAGCTGCTGATCGAGGAGTCGCTGATCGGCTGGAAGGAGTTCGAGATGGAGGTGGTCCGCGACCGCGCGGACAACTGCATCATCGTCTGCTCCATCGAGAACCTCGACCCGATGGGCGTGCACACCGGCGACTCGATCACCGTCGCGCCGGTGCAGACGCTCACCGACAAGGAATACCAGATCATGCGCGACGCGTCGGTCGCGGTGCTGCGCGAGATCGGCGTGGACACCGGCGGCTCGAACGTGCAGTTCGCCATCAATCCGCGCGACGGGCGCATGATCGTGATCGAGATGAACCCGCGCGTGTCGCGCTCCTCGGCGCTCGCGTCCAAGGCCACCGGCTTCCCGATCGCCAAGGTGGCGGCGAAGCTGGCGGTCGGCTACACGCTGGACGAGCTCGCGAACGACATCACCGGCGGGGCGACGCCCGCGTCGTTCGAGCCCACCATCGACTACGTCGTCACCAAGATCCCGCGCTTCGCCTTCGAGAAGTTCCCGCAGGCGAACGACCGGCTCACCACGCAGATGAAGTCGGTGGGCGAGGTGATGGCCATCGGCCGCACCTTCCAGGAGTCGTTCCAGAAGGCGCTGCGCGGTCTGGAGATCGGGGTCGACGGGCTCAACCAGAAGACGACCGACCGCGAGACCATCGAGCGCGAGCTCGGGGCGCCCGGGCCGGAGCGCATCTTCTACGTCGGCGACGCGTTCGAGAACGGCTTCACCCTCGACGAGATCCACCAGCTCACGAAGATCGACCCGTGGTTCCTCGCGCAGATCGAGGAGATCGTGCAGCTCGAGATGGAGCTCGACGACCGGCTGCTGTCGGACCTCTCCGCCGACGAGCTGCGCCGCCTGAAGCGCAAGGGCTTCTCGGACCGGCGGCTCGCGAAGCTCCTGTCGTCGACGGAGGACGCGGTGCGCGCGCGCCGCCACGCGCTCGGCATCCGCCCGGTGTACAAGCGCGTGGACACCTGCGCCGCGGAGTTCGCCACGCGCACCGCCTACATGTACTCCACCTACGAGGAGGAGTGCGAGGCCGATCCGGACGACCGGAAGAAGATCATGGTCCTCGGCGGCGGACCGAACCGCATCGGGCAGGGCATCGAGTTCGACTACTGCTGCGTCCACGCCGCGCTCGCGCTGCGCGAGGACGGCTACGAGACCATCATGGTCAACTGCAACCCGGAGACGGTCTCCACCGACTACGACACG